>CAZOTE010000050.1:0-14719 GCA_964582705.1 uncultured Eubacteriaceae bacterium
GTACGGTTCAATGAGAGGGAAGTAATACTGGCTATTATTTCTCTACTCTATTTTGAGAGCTGGTTGGCACTTGGTTGTTTTAACAATTTAAAATTTAATCCCAGGAGGAAATAATGAAAACATATTACAGAAGTGGAATGTGCGCAGATATTACAGAAAAAAACATAGGACAGAAGGTCAAGCTTTGCGGATGGGTGCAAAACAGACGAGATCTAGGTGGCGTCGTATTCATTGACTTGAGAGACAGGACAGGAGTTGTCCAACTGGTGTTCAATGAGGAAAATGATGCAGAGGCACTAAAGATTGCCGACGGTCTCAGAAATGAATATGTAATACAGGCAGAAGGTGAAGTTGTTGAAAGGGATCCTGCAAACTATAATGACAATATTTCTACGGGGACAATTGAAGTAATCTGCTCGCAAGTAAAAATTCTTGATTCTGCTAAGACACCCCCGATATACGTTGATGACAGCGATACTTCAAAGGAGAGCGTGAGGCTTAAGTACAGGTATTTGGATCTGAGAAAAAACAAAATGCATAGCAGCATGGTAACTCGTCACAAGGTTGCCAAGTACATAAGAAATTTCTTGGATGACAGTGAATTTGTCGAAGTGGAGACACCTTTTTTGACGAAGCCCACTCCCGAAGGGGCTCGAAGCTTCTTGGTTCCAAGTAGAGTACAAAAGGGCAATTTCTTTGCATTGCCTCAATCGCCTCAGTTGTTTAAGCAAATACTTATGGTATCGGGATTTGATAGATATTATCAGATAGTCAAATGTTTTAGAGATGAGGATCTAAGGCAGGACAGACAACCTGAATTCACTCAGGTTGATATCGAGATGTCATTTGTTGACGAAGATGATGTTATAAACATTAATGAAAAGATGATAGCAGGCCTTTTTAAGGAGATGCTCGATGTAGACGTAGCATTGCCATTGAAAAGAATGACATACGTGGACGCGATGAATAGATTTGGCTCAGATAAACCTGACTTAAGATTTGGACTAGAGCTAAAGGACATAAAAAAAGCCGTAGAAAACAGCGAATTCAAAGTATTTGCAGATAACATCAAAGACGGTGGAGATGTAAGAGCCATCAATGCTGAGGGATGTGGAGACATATTCAGCAGACGTGAAATAGATGCCTTGGTTGATTTTGTTAAAATATACAAGGCAAAAGGTCTGGCTTGGCTTAAAGTCACTGACGAAGGAGTAAAATCACCAATAGAAAAATTTCTTACAGACCAGGAAGTCAATGATATACTAGTGGCAACGGATGCTAAGCCGGGAGATCTTATTCTAATAGTTGCTGACAAGCAAAGCATCGTTTGGGATGCATTGGGTCAACTTCGCCTGGAAATCGCAAGAAAACTTGAACTAGACCTTAAGGGCAAGTACGAATTTGTATGGATAACTGATTTTCCTCTGCTTGAATATGACGAAGATGAAAAGAGATATGTTGCAATACACCATCCGTTCACCAGCCCCAAGCCTGATGATATTGAGCTTTTGGACACAGATCCGCTAAAAGCAAGAGCAAGGGCTTATGACATAGTATTAAATGGTGCAGAAATCGGTGGCGGAAGCATAAGGATACACAACAACGAACTGCAGGAAAAGTTGTTCAAAGTGTTGGGCTTTAGTGAAGAGAAAGCCTCAGAAAACTTCGGATTTCTTTTAGAGTCATTCAAATACGGAACTCCACCTCACGGAGGAATAGCTTATGGACTCGACAGGATAGTCATGGAGATTTTAGGTACTGACAATATAAGAGACGTAATAGCATTTCCTAAAACTCAAAATCATAGCTGCCCTATGACAATGGCGCCGGATGTGGCTGAAGAGGCAAGGCTTGATGAACTGGGATTGATTCTCAAAAAACTATAAGAAGGTGTTTTTATGAATGAATCGAAAAAAAACATCCTGATCAGATTAAATCGGATAGAGGGACAAATCCGGGGTATACAAAAGATGATAGAAAACGATGAGGAGTGCAGGTCGGTTTTAATTCAGCTTAGTGCTGTTAAATCAGCGCTGGATTCCACATCTGCAATAATTTTGGATACCCATGCCAAAAAATGCCTTAGAGGGATTATCGAAAGCAAAGATGAGATGGATATTGAGGAACTTATGGATCTTATGAAAAAATTTCTAAAGTAACAAGGTGGTCTAAATGAAAGAAGCAGGTGTTATAAAACAGATATCGGGAAACAAGGCAAGCGTGATTATTAAAAGGCACGCGGCATGCGGTGATTGTGGTGCATGCGCAGTCGGTCAGGAAAAAATGACTATGGAAACTGTCGCATACAATGCAATAGGTGCAAAAGAGGGAGATGAAGTAGAGGTTGAGATGCAGTTTGTGAATGTAATGCAAGCTTCTATGATAGCCTATGGCTTTCCTCTTTTAATGTTTATTACAGGTGCTGCAATAGGTTATTATCCTGTAAATTCATTTATGGGAACTCCGGAAAACCCTGTGACGGGATTTATAGTAGGGATGATATTGACGACAGCAACCTATGGAGCCATCAAATTGGCGGAAAAAAAAGGCCTGTTTTCAAAAGGATTCGAGCCTAAGATCACAAATATATTGGATAAAGATATGTAGTGTTTAACAACAACCTTGAGCAGAGGGTAGCTTAAGGTTGTTGTTTTTTAAATTCAATAAAAATAAATTTAAACTTTATTGTTAACATCATTTTAACAAATGAATAAAACAATTATAATATAATTAAAACAACAACTCGCCAGGAGGTTTCAATGAATAAGAAAATAGCAATAATCGAAGACGAAGCCAATATTTATGAGCTTATCAAGTTTAACTTGGAAAAAAACGGTTACGATGTTTTCGGCACTCAGGACGGAAATGAAGCCGGAATTCTCATAGAAGAGAAAAAGCCGGATCTTGTCATACTGGACCTTATGCTTCCTAACAAGGATGGTTTGACCATACTTAGAGAATTGAGGGAAACCAAGGACTTTAAAGAAACCCCGGTGATAATACTTACTGCTAGGGAAACTGAATTTGACAAGGTTTTGGGTCTTGAGATCGGTGCTGACGACTATCTGACAAAACCCTTTAGCATAAAAGAGCTTATCGCCAGGATTAAGGCCGTACTTAGACGTATTTCTAGTGATGAGGAAGATGAAAGCATCATCAAGTTTGATGACCTTGAAGTCCACCAAGATGCATTCAAGGTATATAAAAAAGGCGAGCTGTTAAGTTTGACCTTAAAAGAATACGAGCTGTTGGCACTGTTGATAAAAAACAAGGGAAAGGTACTGAATAGAAATTTCCTGTTAGATACAATTTGGGGCTACGACTATATAGGGGAAACTAGGACTGTGGACGTCCACATAAGGCACTTGCGTCAAAAGATTGAAGAAGATGACACAAACCCGATTTATATTGAGACAGTAAGGGGAGTAGGGTACAGATTTAGAGACTAGAGGTGAATTGATGAGCAAAAAAATATTTTTATCCACCTTGGCGATATTGTTTTTTACACTGTCGCTGACTGGTTTTTTCACGTATCACAATACTAAATCTCTGTATTATGATTTTGTTGAAGATGGGTTGGCAAGATCTTTGGGCGCCATAGAGGAGACGATCGTCACTAAGGAAGACTATGCAAAAGCTGATGACAATACGATGATAAAAAATACCGTATCAAACAGCGGGTACAGGATTACCTTGATCGATAGCGAGGGTAACGTGGAATATGATACCGACAGAGATGCAGGAGGAATGGATAATCACAACATGAGACCTGAGATTGCAGAAGCCATCAATAGCATGGGTGAAACTAAAAGATCCATCAGATACAGCGATTCGGTTGGTGCTGATATGATGTACGTAGCAAAAGGCTTCAAGCTTCAAGAAGGTGATGAGGTGGTGCTCAGAGTATCAATGAAGCTCAGTCTAACAGAAAATATATTTTATCAGAGCCTTAAAGATACGGCCATCTATATCTTGCTGAGCTTTGCAATCGCAGCTGTTTTTTCAAAACATCTGATTTCTTATTTTCTAACCCCGATAAAGCAAATAACCATGTTCGCGCAGAAGATAGCTAAGGGGAATTATCTCGAGAGGATGACATGGTTTAGAAAGGACGAAATAGGAGATCTAACTGAGTCATTAAATGACATGGCGGACGCGCTGCAGAGTTCGTTCAATCAGCTGTCAGATAGAAATGCCGAGCTTGAGAGCATATTGATCAATATTGTGAATGGAATAATAGCAATAGACAAGAAATATAGGATTAAGATAATCAATAAGAGCGCTTATGAGATGCTTGGGATACCTAGAGAGAGAAATCTGTTGGACAAAAACCTGCTGGAAGCATTGAGAGTTACCGCCATTTATCAAAAAGTTGAAGAAGTGATAAAAAGCAGTGACATGGAAGATATAAAATTCGTGGAAACTAACATAGGGGACAGGATATTCAGGGTAACTATCAGCAAGATCAAGGATCAAAATCTGGTTCATGGCTATATCATAGTTCTTCAGGACATAAGCAAGATTAGGAAACTTGAAAACTTGCGAAAAGAATTTGTTGCAAATGTGAGCCACGAACTTAAGACGCCGATCACGTCCATAAAAGGCTTCATCGAAACGCTTAAGGATGGAGGGATTGAAGACGATGATGTCAGAAATCATTTCTATGAAATAATCAACATGGAGACAGATAGGCTGATCGAGCTTGTGGAAGACATTTTGACATTATCATTCTTAGACAACGACAATAATTTGAAGACTATACCAAAAGAGCGGATAGAAATTAAAAAAGAGATTGAAAAGGTCATATACATGCTGGATATGGCTTGCAGGGAGAAAAGAATAGATCTAAAAGTTGATATACAAGATGATTTGCCAAGAATCTGTTTTAATAAAGATTATTTCAGGCAGATGAGCATTAATCTACTTAGCAATGCCATTAAATACAGCAATGATGGCGGGGAGATAACCATAAAGACATCCTGGAATGGGGACAAAGTTAAACTGACTATTTCAGACAAGGGAATTGGAATCCCGGAAAAGGACATCCACAGAATTTTTGAAAGATTTTACAGAGTAGACAAGGGCAGAGCAAGAAAAGAAGGTGGAACCGGATTGGGTCTTGCGATAGTAAAACACATAGTCCAATCTCAAGGAGCATCGATAAAAGTTGACAGCAAGGTTGGGGAAGGTACCACTTTCACAGTTCTATTGGATACCACTTGTAAATAATGAATTTAACATTGAAAGGATAGATAAATCGCGATGATACAAAGATACAAATTTGACGAAAGATTGGATAAGCTTCATCAGGAAATACTTATAATGAGCTCCATAGTTGAAGAAATGCTTAGAGACTCTATTAGTTCATTGATAAACAAGGACGATGGGTTGGCACGAAAAGTAATTGACAGAGATGACGATGTCGATGAAAAAGAAGTGATGCTGCAGGAACTTTGCATAAAAATAATAGCAACACAGCAGCCGGTGGCGACAGACTTGAGGACAGTGGCATCTGCCTTTAAGATATTGACTAATTTGGAAAGAATAGCAGATCATGCGGTAAACATAGCAGAGACCACCTTGGATTTGATGAAAGAAGAATATATAAAGCCCCTTATTGACATCCCGAAGCTGTCCGAAATAGCACTGGAGGCAGTGAAAATCAGCATCGACTCATATGTCAACCAAGATATATCTAAATTAGATGCAATGATAGAGAAGGAGAATCAAATCGACAGCTTGTTTAGGAAGATTTATAGAGATCTGCTGAACTATATGATTGAAGATTCCGCAAACATCAAGCAAGCTTCCAGATTTACCTTTGTAGCATCTTATCTGGAGAGGGTAGGAGATCATGGAACTAACATATTTGAATCGGTACACTATATAGTTACCGGTGAATACAGGGATTTCAAAGATCTGGAGGGTGTGAAAAAAAGCAAATAGCACAAACTACGGAGCGCCTTTATGGCGCTTCGTTTTCGTTGCGGGTCAATATAAAACTTGACCCGCAAGTTTTGTAATGATAATATACATAAAGAATTCATAAACAGGGTGGAACGATGAAAGAGATAAAAATTTCAGATATAGAACAAAACAGCATAGCGGAGGAAATGGATATAGAGAAGGGAGATGCCCTTTTGTCCATTAACGGCAAATTACCAAAAGACATATTTGAATATTATTACTTGATCAACGACGAGGAGATAATTATCGAGATCAAAAAGGCCTCAGGAGAAGTGTGGGAGCTTGAAATCGAGAAAGATATGGATGAAGCCTTGGGTATCGTTTTTGAAAAAGGACTTTTAGACGAAGCCAAGAGCTGCAACAACAAGTGCGTATTCTGTTTTATAGATCAGCTTCCGAAGGGGATGAGAAGCACTCTGTACTTCAAGGATGACGATACAAGACTTTCATTTATGCATGGAAATTATGTTACACTGACAAATATGAAGGATGAAGAAATCCAGAGGATCATAGATTATAGGATCCAACCGATAAATATTTCTGTTCATACAACAGATTCCAAGCTGAGGAGAGAGATGCTCAACAACAAAAACGCGGGAAGAATTTTAGAGCTTATTGAAAAATTCGCATCTTATGGAATGACTATGAATGCTCAAATAGTGCTTTGCCCTGAAATAAATGACGGTGAAAATCTCAAAAAGACGTTAAAGGACCTTTCTAGGTTCTTTCCACAAGTTCAGACCGTTTCCGTAGTTCCTGTTGGAATCACTAGATATAGAGAAAAACTATCGAATTTGAGACAATTTACGGTGGAAGAATGCAAAACTGTTTTGGAAACGATAGAAGAAACCCGAAAAGCAATGATTGAGACGTGGAACACTGGATTTGTTTTTCCCAGTGACGAGTTTTTTTTGCGGGCTGGAGCTGATTTGCCACAGCCTATGTACTATGAAGAGTTCACCCAGCTTGAAAACGGAGTTGGGATGCTGAGCTTATTTAAAGAACAGTTCATAACAGCCTTGAATGATCTAGGTGCAGACCGGGAAAAGACAAAGAAGGTATCCGTTGTCACAGCAGAACTTGCTTATCCACATATGGCGGAATTGACACGAAGGATCATGGAAAAAGTACCTGGACTCGAAGTAAGGGTTCATTTGATCAAAAATGATTTCTTTGGCGAAAAAATCACTGTAACCGGTCTTGTGACAGGGAAAGATCTTCTAGCTCAGTTGAAAGTGTCAGATTGCCATCCAGTAGTTTTGATACCTGAAAACATGCTAAAGCAGGATGAAGAAATATTTCTAGATGACCTCACCCTTTCTGATGTAAAAGGTGTTTTAAACGTTGAGATGTTTTCCGTAAAAATTGACGGAAGAAAATTTATAGAAAAATTGATGGAATAATAGAGGAGGTGGCTCAATGGCAAAGCCGGTTGTGGCAGTTGTTGGAAGGCCTAATGTAGGGAAGTCGACATTATTTAATAAAATAGCAGGATCGAGAATTTCTATTGTGGAGGATACCCCCGGCGTAACGAGAGACAGGATTTATGCTGATTGCGAATGGGTGGGAAAGCAGTTTACATTGATAGACACAGGTGGTATTGAGCCTTACTCCAGTGATATCATACTTCTTCAGATGAGAAGGCAGGCGCAATTAGCCATAGACACAGCAGATGTAATAGTGTTGCTGGTTGACGGAAGAGAAGGAATGACGGCTTCGGATCTTGAAGTTGCCAATATGATAAGAAAGTCCAACAGACCCGTTGTTTTAGCAGTAAATAAAATCGAAAGCAAGGATATCGAAAAGAATATTTACGAGTTTTATAACCTGGGGATTGGTGACCCGATGGCGATATCTGCAGAGCAGGGTTTGGGCCTGGGGGATTTTCTAGACCGGATTGTTGAAAGTTTTGATTCATCTCTTGTATCTCAAGAAGAGGATACCAGATTGAAGATTGCCGTGCTTGGAAAGCCCAATGCCGGTAAGTCAAGCATCGTCAACAGACTCTTGGGAGAAGACAGGGTAATAGTCAGCGAAGTAGCGGGAACGACAAGAGATGCGATCGACTCAACATTCAAGTATTTTGGAGAAGAGTATGTCTTGATAGATACTGCAGGTCTAAGAAGAAAGAATAAAATATATGATGATATAGAAAGATACAGCATTGTAAGAGCTGTGGCTGCGGTGGATAGATCCGACGTTTGTATGATTGTAATAGATGCAAATACCGGGATTAGCGAACAAGATGCAAAGATTGCAGGAATTGCCCATAACAGAGGGAAAGCTTCTATCATAGTAGTGAATAAATGGGATATATACGAAAAAGACCAGGGAAGCGTGAAAAAATTCGAAAAGGACATTCGAAATACACTTTCATTCATGCCTTATGCACCTATAATATTTATTTCCGCATTGACCGGACAAAGAGTCAACAAAATCATGGAGACCGTCTTGTTGGTATCCAACGAGTATTCAAAGAGAGTCACAACTGGAACCCTTAACGAAGTTATTGGTGAGGCTGTGCTGATGAATCAACCTCCTTCAGACAAAGGTCGGAGGCTTAAGATTTACTATGCTACACAGGGAGCAGTGAAGCCGCCAACTTTTATAATATTTGTAAATGACAAGGCACTGTTGCACTTTTCGTATGAACGCTTTTTGGAAAACCAAATCAGGAACGCATTCGGTTTTGTAGGTACTCCTATAAGATTGATTGCTAGAGAGAAAAAGGACAAATCGTAGAGGTGAAAGCTTATGAAGATAGGAGTACTTGGTGCAGGAAGTTGGGGGACCGCCTTGGCGGTATTGCTGGCTGACAAAGGTTATTCAGTTGACTTATGGCACAGAAGAGTGGACCTTGTTGATGAAATCAACTTAAAGAGGGTCAATTCCAAGTATTTGCCGGGAGTAGAGATAAATAAAAAAATCATGGCGACAACAAGTCTCGAATCAGCAGTTGCAGGGAGCGAAGTGGTTGTTTTAGCTGTCCCATCCCACACGATAAGGGGGCTTTGCATTCAGATCAAAGACTTTGTCAATTGCGAGCAATATATAGTCAACGTTTCAAAAGGGCTTGAGGAAGGTTCGTATTTGAGACTGAGTCAAGCAATAAACGAAGAACTTTCATATAATAATGTTTATGTTTTATCCGGGCCAAGCCACGCGGAGGAGGTAGCAAACAAGCTTCCTACAACTGTAGTTGTTTCCGGTGAGAAAAAAGCCAAATGCGAGTTCCTTCAAGATCTTTTCAGCACGGATTATTTCAGGGTTTATACTAACCCGGATATGATAGGCGTAGAGCTGGGCGGTGCATTGAAAAACATTATAGCCCTAGGAGCAGGAATTTCTGATGGCCTAGGTTATGGAGATAACAGCAAGGCAGCGCTGATGACAAGGGGAATAGCTGAAATAAGCAGACTCGGTAAAATTCTCGGAGCAAAAACAGAAACATTTGCGGGTTTGACAGGCATTGGCGATCTTATCGTAACCTGTACCAGCATGCACAGCAGAAACAGAAGGGCAGGGATACTTCTAGGGCAGGGGGAATCCCTTGATAACGTGCTTGCAGGAATAGGAATGGTCGTTGAAGGCATCAAAGCCACTAAAACCGCTTACGAGCTTGCAGGAAAGCATGATTGCGAGATGCCCATAACCACGGGGATTTATAAGATACTCTACGAAGGGTACGACCCAAAAGATGTGGTAAACCAAATCATGACAAGAAGAAGCAAACACGAAATAGAAGAGATCAACAGCCTGTATTATTACGGCTGGAATTAGAAGCGGTTGTCACCGCTTCTAATTTTTTTAAAAATTCTACTTGAAAAGCAATGGTACAATCATTATAATATAGTATATGTCTGGGTGTGGCGCAGTTTGGTAGCGCGCGTGAATGGGGTTCACGAGGTCGCAGGTTCAATTCCTGTCACTCAGACCATTTTATTATATTCTATCGGACGTGATCTATTGAAAAGCAAACGAAGGTCCAGAAGAAAGAACAACAGGAAGCCGCTGTTGTATATACTTGTAATATTTTTGATGGCACTAGCCTGGATGAATTTAAGCAGTAAACAAACTCAGACGCTTCACAATGAACGCTACGTAAAAACCTACGAAGCGGATGTGACTTTAATCAAAAACGAGCAGGTTTTTTATTTTGACCAAAAGCCCTCGTATCTAATAAGCTCAGGCACTAGAATATCCATGAATCAATTACTGGCCGAACAATCGGTTTCCACTCAAGGATACGCTTCTGACAAATCGGCGGCAATTAATAAAGCAATATCCCATGACGGGTCTTTGAAAAAAGAATTGGATTTATCGCTTATTGATTCATTCGATGAGGACGACAAGACCAGGAGTCAAAGAGAAATCCGAATCATGCTGTCTGCACTTATATACCAGTCCAAATCAGAAGAAGAGCTTGACGATATTTTAGAAAAAAATGCGGGTGCTTCAATTTCATCTCCGACGCTTAAGAAAATCGGATCAGATTATCCTGGATATGTTTTTTTTGATGATGATGGATATGAACAAGTATTTACCTTTTCGAATATGGATATGTTGTCCAAAGAGTTCCTAGAAGAAGCTGATGAAATAGCTGATTTGAATAGAGGTTATGGAAACAACGTGCTTAAGGTTACTGACGATGATGGGATAATTGTTGTGGCGGTAGTACCCAAAGAAGTCGAGTTGCAGAGAGAAACACTTCTCCAGGAAAGAAAAACCGGTGCATATGAACGGTTGGATGAAGAAAGTCTTTCATCTTATATAGAGCTTTTAACCGCAAGGGTGGATCTGCTAAGAGGGTTTCCAAAAGTAAAATTCAACATGGATGACAATGAATATTCAGCCTACTTGATTGAATCCATTGAAGAGGAAGAGGAAAAAATTTTAGTGTTCATGCTAAAGGAAATGGTTGAAGGGGAGATTCTAAGTAAAAGAAAAGGCACAGCAGATATTTATACTTACGAAAATCAAGGTTATCTCTTGCCAGCCAGATCTGTATTTGAAAAAGACGGAAAAAACTACGTAATGGTCTTAAGCAAGGGATATTTGAGAAGGAATGTGGAAGTGACGGTGACTTTGGTTGATGGGAGTCAAGTCTTCTTAAGCAGATCAGAAAACAGCAACTTAAGCGACGGGATGCAGATACTTATAAATCCGTAGAGGTGTTTTAAATGAGCGATATAAAAAAAAATATAGAAGATATTATTAGTAAGCTTCCAGATGACGTTTTATTGGTGGCAGTTACAAAACACAGAAGCATCGAGGAAATCAAGAAGGTTTTGGAAGAGGGAATTTCTGACTTGGGTGAAAACAGGGTTCAGGAATTTCGGGAAAAGCAAGAAGTCCTCCCCAAAGATATTAGGTGGCATATAATAGGACATCTACAGAAGAACAAGGTTAAATACGTCATCGGCAAGGTATTTTTGATCCATTCTGTGGATTCAGTGGAATTGGCTAGGACAATTGACAAGGAATCAAAAAAGAAAGGGTTAATGACGGATATTTTGATACAATTAAACGTTTCAGGCGAAGAAAGCAAATTTGGCTTGGATCCAAATCAGCTTGATCAATTCTTGGAAGATATATCGGATCTGGGGAATATACGTATCAAAGGATTGATGACGATTGCGCCGAACACTAAAAATATAGAGGACTTAAAAGATATTTTTACGACAACAAGGGCAATATATGATAAAATAAAAGAAAATGTTAATGGAGTTACAAACATTGAAATGACCTTTCTTTCCATGGGAATGACCAACGACTTTGATGTTGCAGTTGAAGCGGGTTCGAACATGGTTAGAATCGGATCAGGATTATTCGAATAAAAGGGAGGCATAATTATGGCTAAGGATTCTTGGGGCAAGGTAAAAAACCTATTGGGATTGGAAATCGAGGAAGATTACGACGAAGAGATGGAAGAACAGGAAGAAATGCAGCCAAAGGAACAGGATCAAGATACAGGCAATGCCATATTCAATAAAAAAATGAAGAAGGATAAGCCTGTTGGTTCCGGTAAAGATAATTCTAAGGTTTTAGTAGTTGAGCCGGAATTTTTTAACGATGCTCCTTTAATTTGCGACAATCTTAAGAGCAATAAGACTGTAGTCGTGAATTTGGAAAATGCGGACTATGAAGATGGAAGAAAAATATTCGACTTCTTAAATGGTGCTGTATACGCATTGGATGGAACGATTCAAAAGATTAGCGAGAATGTCTTTATTTTAGCTCCAAGCACTGTGGATGTAATAACCGAAGAACTGGATTCGGACCACACCCACGAGTTCTTAGATTGGAATTATGAAAAATAGGTGTAAGAAATGAGCGGTACGTTGATTCGAGCAGGAGTTGCTTTTTTCGAATTTGTAAACCTCATGATAATAGTCAATGTAGTGCTGAAGTTTATAAGCCCTAAAAAAGGGAAGCTTAGAGAATTCGTTGGGAATATGACTGAACCGATGCTTGATCCTTTAAGAGGTTTCGCAATGTTTGAAACGATGGACTTCTCACCGTTTGTTGTAATACTTTTGATAGAATATGTTGTATTGCCGGTATATAGCGCACTGGTGATCAAGTTGTTGGGATGAATCATTATGAAAAAATACAGTGATGACGAGCTGCTGGTCAAAAATATAACGGCAAATGTAGCAAGGCAATGGTCAGAAGTCGAGTTTTTCGATTTCTACGATCCTTCACAGCAGAAATTGATATCTTCTGCCCTCGATAAAATGGGGGTTGATTATTCTTTTTTTGGAGGTTACCGGGATGCTGAAAGGAATATATTGGCTGTAGGCGCTGTGGGGGCAAAGGCTTTCCCCATAGAGGTCTTAAAATTCCCTCTTCCTGACGAAGCTACTCACAGGGACATGTTAGGAGCTTTTTTAGCCACAGGAATTAAAAGAGAAGTTTTAGGTGATATCCTGACTGATTCGGATAGCGGAATGGTGTTTGTAAAAGATTCATTTTCTATGTATCTAAAGGATAATGTGGGAAAGATTAAAAACAAGTACCCTGAAATCGAAATAATCTCTTACCAGAGTGTCGCAATTCCTGAGAGGCGATTTGAAAAAAAGACTTGTATCGTGTCTTCTTTAAGATTAGACAACATAGTGGGTAAGATTTGCTCACTATCAAGAGGAGATTCTGCAATGATGGTTAAAAAAGGGATGGTCAAGGTAGATCATGTGGTAGTAGAAAAAACTTCTTATGAACTTACCCCTGGAGCAATAATATCCATAAGAGGTCATGGTAGGTTTTTGTTTGATGAAATTTCAGGCAGCACTAAAAAAGGCAATCAAAAGATTGAAATACTAAAGTTCATGTGAGGTAAAATGGAGAATTTAGAAACCATTCGTATAAGAGAAAATGAAGATTCGATGAGACTTGATCAATATCTAAGCAGTCATTTTAAAGATATGTCAAGAAGCTATATTAAGAAATTAATAGATAGTGGAAATGTACGTCTCAATGGGGAAATACCAAAAGGCAGCGTAAAGACATCTCCAGGAGATTTGATAACTGTAGATATTCCTATGGCTGAAGATTATCGGGTAGAGCCACAGGACTTGCCCCTTGATATAGTCTATCAAGACAAGGACATAGTTGTGGTAAACAAGGACAAGGGTATGGTAGTCCACCCCGGTCATGGCAATCCTTCAGGAACACTGGTAAATGCCTTGTTGCATCAAATTAGAGACCTATCCGGTATCAATGGGGTAAAACGTCCCGGAATAGTTCATAGGATCGATAAAGACACTTCAGGTCTGTTGCTTGTTGCGAAAAACGATGCAGCCCATAAGAAACTAGCTGCTCTCTTAAAGAAGCACGACATAAGGAGAAATTACTACGCAATTGTAGAAGGAGTTATCCAGGAAGAAAACGGGAAGATTGATGCGCCTATAGGTAGAGATCCGAAAAACAGGATAAAGATGGCCGTTGTGAATCAAAATTCCAAATCTGCAGTCACTCACTTCAAAGTGATAGAAAGATTTCCAAAGCATACCCTGATAGAAGCTTCACTTGAGACTGGACGAACTCATCAAATCCGCGTGCATATGGCCTATATAGGTCATCCTCTTGTAGGTGACGGGGTATACGGTTTTAAAAAGCAGGTTTTGACAAAGGAAGGGCAGGCTCTTCATGCCTTCAGACTGGCATTTGATCATCCCTCAACAGGTGAGGAAATGATTTTTGAAACGGCTATTCCTGATTATTTCATTAAAATAATTAATAAGATAAAAAAATAAAAATGGCGAAAATCGCCATTTTTAATATGTTTCACGTATATTGAATTCCGCATGTTCAACCCAAGTCTCCGGTTTTCGCATATAAAGCAAGATGTCCTCAAGGGTCAGCAAGTGTTTTCTCTCTTCGTTTTCAAGTTTCTTAAGCAAATCCAGAGTTGTCGGGTCAGTATTATCCTTCTGTAATTTTTGATAATAGTCGATGCTCTCCTGCTCCATTTTTTTTGCAAATTCATAGGCTTCAATGGTGGATAAATTCATCTCGAACTTGATGTCTTTTTCCAAAAGTTCTGTAAAAACATTTTTCACGTCATTTAAAACGTCTGTTTCCTTGAATTCCAAATTTCCGGACGCTAATTTCTGAACATACTCATAGTGCTTTTGTTCGTCATCAGCTAATTTGTGGAATATTTTTTTTAGTCCTTCGTTTTCAGCTTCTTCTGCCTGTTTAATATAATACTCCCTGCTGTCTACCTCGAGTTTTAATGCCATATCGTACA
>CAZOTE010000051.1:0-14244 GCA_964582705.1 uncultured Eubacteriaceae bacterium
CCACTTCAGTACCAATCTGCACTTTTTTCAATTATTAGTTTCGCAATTACCTAATTTTTACAATTGCGTCAAACTTACACTTGTCATAGCAAGCTCCACACTTGATACATTTAGTTTGATCAATTAAATGCACCTGTTTTGGCGCTCCTTCTATACAGTTGACGGGACATACCCTTGCACATGCCGTACATCCAATACATTTCTCTGGCACTACTTCGTAGTTAATCAATGATTCACATACGCCAGCTATACATTTTCCGTCAATGACATGAGCTTCATATTCGTCTCTGAAGTATTTTATTGTCGATAGAATGGGGTTTGGAGCAGTTTGGCCCAATCCACAAAGAGAAGTGTCTTTGATAATCTTGCCCAGCTCTTCCAACGTATCCAAATCTTCTGGAGTTCCTTTTCCTTCAGTTATTTTTGTCAAAATCTCAAGAAGCCTCTTATTTCCTACACGGCAAGGAGTACACTTCCCACAAGACTCTTCCACTGTAAACTCCAAGTAGAATTTAGCTATATTTACCATACAGTCATCTTCATCCAGTACGATCATTCCACCAGAACCCATCATGGATCCTATTTGAGTCAAAGACTCATAGTCTATGGGAGTATCCAAGAATTCTGAAGTTATGCAGCCTCCTGAAGGACCACCGGTTTGTACAGCTTTAAATTTCTTGCCGTATTTGATGCCTCCTCCGATTTCGTAGATGATCTCTCTTAAGGTAATGCCCATGGGCACTTCAACCAGTCCTACATTGTTGATTTTTCCCGCAAGGGCAAATACTTTTGTACCCTTTGATTTTTCACTTCCTATGCTTGCAAACCAGTCTGCACCTTTTGTTAATATAACCGGAATGTTTGCCAAGGTTTCAACATTATTTACACAGGTAGGTTTGCCCCATATACCGCTTTCAGCCGGGAATGGCGGTTTTGTGGTAGGCTCTCCACGCTCTCCCTCAATGGAATGAATTAGAGCAGTTTCTTCACCACATACGAACGCCCCTGCTCCATATTTGATTTCGATATCAAAGCTAAATCCGCTGTCAAATATGTTGTCTCCAAGCAACCCCATTTCTCTTGCTTGATTGATTGCTATTTTTAGTCTTTCAATGGCAAGAGGATACTCTGCTCTTATGTAGATATATCCGTAGCTTGCTCCAATTGCATACCCTGCAATTGCCATGGCTTCAAGAACTGAGTGAGGATCGCCTTCCAGGATGGATCTGTCCATAAACGCGCCTGGATCTCCTTCATCGGCGTTGCATACTACATATTTTTGATCTGCATCGTATTTTGTAGCAAAATCCCACTTAAGGCCTGTTGGGAAGCCACCGCCTCCTCTTCCTCTTAAGCCTGATTGCTTCATAGCGTCAATTACATCTCTTGGAGTCATCTCTGTAAGCGCCTTGCCTAAAGCCATGTATCCTTCAGACGCAATATACTCATTGATATTTTCAGGATCGATAAATCCACAGTTTCTAAGCGCTACTCTAAGCTGTTTTTTGTAAAAAGGCATATCTTTGTCTTCTGCGAGCTTAACTTCAAGGTTGGGCTCTTCATAAAGAAGTCTATCTACCTTTCGACCTTTTATAACGTGCTCTTCAACAATTTCTTTTGCATCCTCTGGAGTAACCTCAACATAGAATACGTTGTCTGGGTACACTTTTACTATCGGTCCTTTTTCGCAAAAACCGAAACAACCTGTAACTAAAGCCTGCACTTCATTATCAAGACCGTTTGCCTTGATTTCATCTTTTAAATTATCCAACAGCTTGCTGCTTTCAGATGCTTGACATCCAGTTCCACCGCAAACCAATAAATGCATTTTATAACTCATTAAGATACCTCCTATTCTCTCACCGTGTCAAAGGATTTGTTCATGATTGCATTTTCCAAAAGCACGCCTTCTTTTATGTGCTTTTGAACTATTTCTTTCGCTCTGTCTTGATCTACATGAGCATAAACTACAGATGGCTTGTCAGGGAAAACCACTTCTACTATTGGTTCTTCTTCGCAATATCCCATACATCCTGTTTGAGTTACACTAACATTTTTTATATCTTCTTTTGCCAGCTCTTCAATAAGTGTATTCATAGTTTCTCTAGCTCCTGAAGCGATCCCACATGTCGCCATTCCGACACGTAAAATGATTCTGTCTTTATCTCCTGAGGCAGCTCGCAGATTGAATGTCTTTTCTGCTTCTTTTCTTATTTTCATTAATTCGTCTAAAGACTTGATTTTATTCATAATTATACCTCCTCAGAATACTCAACCAATATTTTATTGACTTCGTCTGGCTTGATTCTACCATATACTTTTTCATTAACCATAACAACCGGAGCCAATCCACATGCACCTACACATCTAAGTCCGGCAAGGGAGAATTTTCCGTCTTCAGAAGTCTCTCCGACCTTGATTCCAAGTTTCTTCTCAAATTCATTTACGATCTTATCTGCTCCTCTTACAAAGCAAGCGGTTCCCAAACATACGTTAATTTGGTATTTGCCTCTTGGTACAGTAGTAAAGTAAGAGTAAAAAGTGATTACCCCGTAAACTTTTGATGAAGGTACATTTAATTTTTGTGATATAAAAAATTGCACCTCTCTTGGCAAGTAGCCAAAAATTTGCTGAGCTTTATGAAGCACGGAAATTAGTGCATCCTTTTTATCCGGTATAGCTTCGATAAATTGTTCCAGCTCATCATATTGTTCTTTTGTAAGCAGACTGGTTTCCATACAAATCCTCCTTGTGATTGAATATAATTATATTAAAATATAATTTTTGAAAAACAAAAGCTTAGTCATAGGTTAAATGACATTGTTAATATTATATCACCTGTTGTCAATTTTGTAACAACTATTTAACTGCAATCGTATTCAAGTTTTAAAAAAAATAATAAAAACAATCAACTTGTCTTTAATTATAACTCTAAACTCAACATTTTAAAACCATTATTGAAAATCCTCTATGCTCTTTAAATTTTTTTCAAATTATATTATAAAGAAATCGCTTTAGAATTTGTTAAATTAATTTCTTAAGTGCGCTTATATAATAGGAAGGCATTATGTGAATCTGTGGTGCAGTGTTTTTAAAAGACTATTGAAATCCTTATCATTGTTCAATTCTTGTTTTTCCTGTTTCAATTATTTTTTATATGGTATAATTTAAACAAGAGAATAATCAGTGCTTAAAGGCACTATAATTTTTTTAAGTACATGTGTATACAGGATACAGTATCACTTGAAAGGAGATGTTCAACATGACATATTTAAATTTTAAAGGTGGTAAATGGTCTAAGGAAATCAACGTAAGAGATTTTATATTGAAAAACATCACGCCCTACGAGGGCGACGATAAATTTCTTTCCGGTCCTACTGACAGAACCAATATTATTTGGGAAAAAATTTCTCAGCTTCTGACTGACGAAAGAAACAATGGAGGCGTGCTTGATGTAGATACTAAAAACGTCTCAACCATTACGGCACACGATGCCGGATATATAGATAAATCAAACGAAGTAGTCGTAGGGCTTCAAACAGATGCCCCATTGAAACGAGCAATCATGCCTTTTGGCGGCATCAGGATGGTTCTTAAGGGATGCGAGGCTTATGGTTTCGACATCGACCCTTCCTTTGAGGAAATATTCACTATTTACAGAAAGACTCATAATGCTGGCGTATATGACGCCTATACCGAAGAGATGAGGACAGCAAAAAAAGCCGGAGTAATAACCGGTCTTCCGGATGCTTACGGGAGAGGCAGAATAATCGGCGACTACAGGCGGGTAGCACTATACGGAGTAGACAGATTGATAGAAGACAAGTACAATGAACTTGAAAAGTGTAACGTCAATTTGTCCGAAGAATCTTCAATCAGACTGCGCGAAGAGCTCTCCGAACAGATAAAAGCTCTAAAAGATTTGGTAAAGATGGGTTCAAAATACGGATTCGATCTTTCCAGACCTGCAAAAGATGCTACCGAAGCCGTACAGTGGGTGTACTTTGCCTACCTTGCCGCAGTCAAGGAGCAAAACGGAGCCGCGATGAGCCTTGGGAGGGTATCGAGCTTCCTTGATATATACATAGAAAGAGACCTGAGAAATGGTTTGTTGACAGAAGAACAAGCCCAAGAACTTATGGATCAATTTGTAATCAAGCTCAGAATAGTAAGGTTTTTAAGAACCCCCGAGTATGACAATCTCTTCAGTGGGGATCCAACATGGGTAACTGAAAGCATCGGGGGGATGGCTACCGATGGCAGGACCCTGGTAACAAAAAGTTCTTTTAGATTCCTGCATACTCTTGAAAATCTTGGACCTGCACCGGAACCTAACATGACTGTTCTATGGTCTGAAAAGCTGCCTGTCAACTTTAAGAATTATTGCTCCAAGCTTTCCATAAGCACCAGTTCGATTCAGTACGAAAGCGACGATATAATGAGAGATTACTACGGCGATGATTACGGTATCGCATGCTGTGTTTCTGCCATGAAAATCGGAAAGCAGATGCAATTTTTTGGAGCCAGATGCAACCTTGCAAAAGCATTGCTATACGCGATAAACGGAGGAAAAGACGAAAAAACAGGTCTCCAGATTGGACCTGAATTCAAGGGGATTTCTACTGAATACCTTCGTTATGAAGATGTTATTAAAAGCTTTGATTCAACCCTTGACTGGCTAGCAGGACTATACATCGATACGCTGAACATCATACACTACATGCACGACAAGTATTGCTACGAAAAGATTCAAATGGCGCTCCATGACAAGGATGTGCTCAGAACTATGGCTTGCGGAATAGCAGGACTATCAGTGGTGGCAGATTCCTTAAGCGCAATAAAGCATGCCCAGGTAAAAACGATCCGTGATGAATCCGGCCTGGTAGTAGATTATGAAATAGAGGGAGATTATCCCATGTTCGGCAACAATGATCCATTGGTAGATGATATAGCTTCGGATGTAGTCAAATTGTTCATGGATAAACTTAGAAAGCATAAGACATACAGAGAGTCCATACCTACGATGTCCATTCTTACGATAACATCAAATGTAGTGTATGGAGAAAAAACGGGAAATACCCCGGATGGCAGAAAGGCCGGAGAGCCATTGGCCCCTGGGGCCAATCCGATGCATGGAAGAGATAAAAATGGTGCCCTTGCAGTTTTAAGCTCGATAGGCAAGCTTCCCTACGAGCATGCTCAAGATGGAATTTCATATACTTTCTCGATTATTCCAAAAGCTTTGGGCAAGGACAACAGTGATCGAATCAACAATATGACAGCTTTGCTTGATGGATATTTCGCAAATGGCGGTCATCATATAAATGTTAATGTGTTTGAAAAAGAAACCCTTCTGGATGCTATGGATCACCCAGAGAAGTATCCTCAATTGACTATACGCGTTTCAGGCTATGCTGTAAACTTCATCAAGCTTACTAGAAAACAACAGATCGATGTTATAAACAGAACGTTCCACGAAAAAATTTAAACGGGAGTTGATCCTGGTGAAAGATTCAATTAAAGGAAGAATCAGCTCTGTAGAGTCCTTTGGGACGGTTGACGGTCCTGGAATACGTTATATCGTGTTCCTTCAAGGCTGTCCTCTAAGGTGTCTTTACTGCCACAACAGAGATACCTGGGATCCCAAAGGCGGTACAGAAACTACAGTAGACGAGGTTTTCAATGAAATACTAAAATACAAAGATTATTTTCGCTTTTCAGGCGGAGGTGTAACTGTATCCGGAGGAGAGCCTACATTACAGGCAGATTTTGTGACGGATCTATTTAAAAAATGCAAAGAGCATGACATCCATACTGCCTTGGATACCTCTGGATTTGCGGACACCGAAAAACTCCAAGAGTTATTAAGCCTAACCGATCTTGTTCTCCTAGACATAAAACAGACAGACGAAAAGAAGCATAAAGAGCTGACCGGCGTAGGACTTGATAAAATTCGGCGCTTTGCTGCCTATCTGAAAGAAAAAAAAATTCCAGTATGGATTCGATATGTTCTAGTTCCTGGATATACAGACGACATTAAAGACTTAAAGGAAGCATCTGAATTCATATCCAGACATGATAATATCCAAAGAGTTGAGGTTCTTCCCTACCACAGCATGGGACAGTGCAAATGGGAGGAGCTTGGAGATGATTACAAGCTAAAGGGCATTGTTACTCCTAGCCAAGAGGACGTAGATAAAGCTCAAAGCATTTTGTCAGCGAGTCTAAAAAGAGATTAACGTTTAAAAAGCAACCTGTGAAGGTTGCTTTTTAAACGTTTGAGTCGAAATAAATTACTTGGACTTCAGCTTTTAACCGTATCATATTCTGGTTTTTTATTCGCAAACTTTTGATCTATCAAATAAGCTCCATGTCCCATGGGACAGATCTGACACCAGCTCCTTGGCTTGAATATTATCCCCATTAATGTTCCAATCAAAAATGACATGAACATCATCCTAAATAAAATTGTAGCGATTTCGGTAAATCCTCTACCTCTCAAAGCCATCATTACAGCAAATACCGAAGCCATGAGAATCAATACTGCATTTTTTACCTTTGTTGTTCTCCATGATTTCGGCAAAGGATTGTTCATGGATATCTTAGGCAGAAACTTGCCAAAAAATGAACCTCTCGGACAAACTTTAGAACAGTGGGCTTTTCCGTGTCCCTTAAACGCAAGAAAAATAGGATGTCCCATACAGGCAAGACCCAATATTCCAAAACGATGATCGATAAATGACAACACGAAGAAACCTACAATAATTACGTAACTCCAAGATTGAATATTTTTTATTTTTTTTGTGTTTCTCATAATTCCTCCAGAAATTTATATTTTGTTAATCTTATTTTACCTGGACTCATTATGTTTTTATGTGATTTTTGTCACTTTTAAAGAGCTGGATTAAATATTATTTTAAAAGTATCCTTCCTCTTTTTAATTCTATCTTGTCTTCCATTTGAAGCTTTTTTAGGTTTCTGGTCACTACTTCCCTAGAAGTTCCAATGTCTCCTGCAATTTTTTCGTGAGTTGCAACGACCATATTATGCATATCCTTATGATTGGATAGGTATTCTTCCAATCTGGTCCTGACATCGTAAAGGGCTGAAGCTTCAACCTGCTCATATGCACTGATCAGCTTTGTCGTCAGCTGTCCGAATATATATTTTTGGATAATCTCATCTCTATGGTAAAGGTCGAAGAATAAGTCAGTCGGCATTACCATTATCCTGCTGTTCTTTTCCGCATAAGCATTGAAGCTATAATCCATTTCGCTTAATATGCACATAGCCGCTAAAAGACAGACTTCTCCTTTTACAAGGCGAAAAAGCGTCTTCTCTTTTCCATCTTCAGTGGTTCTGTAAAACCTTATGCTTCCTTCCAAAATGAAGGGCACACCATAGCATCCTTCTCCTTCCATTTGAAGAAACTGACCTTTTTCTACGACTTTAATAACTGCGTGTCTGAATATCTCTGACAGTTGACTATCTTTTAAATGGGATAACATTTCAAAAGTTCGCCCAAATTCTTTTTTTGACATAAAATCACCTCATAAAATCATTCTACACCAAATCCTACCAGCAATCAAATTTGAAAAGGTTTACCATATATTGATCTCTTGACCTTTCATCATCATAAGAATAAAATAGTACTGACAGTTTCGTTAATATATTAACAGGAGGTGCATTATGCGCACTATCAAAGTTTGTGTTGGAAATACATGTCATTTAAAAGGGTCTTATAAGGTTTTGTCAATAATCCAGGAATACGTGAAGGCTAATCGTCTTTCTCACGAAATCGAGCTTAGAGGCACCTTTTGTCTCGGTCGTTGCACCGAAGGAGTGTCTGTCCAAATAGATGAAGGAGACATTTTTTCTGTAACTCCGGAAACCGCTGAAGATTTCATAAGCAATATTTTACAAACAGCATAATCCAAATTTATATTTAATATTTTTGTCTTTGATTTGCGGAGTTTTTTTGTTAACCTTAAACTGGGAGGCTGAGAGAATGATACAGTTTAGAGATATCTCGGATATTAAAGAAGTCATATGCCAGGATAATTTTTTAATATTGCTATTTTCATCAAGCAACTGCAACGTTTGCATATCGGTTAAGGAAAATATCCAACATCTTATTAATAAATATCCATATTTAAATTTTTATCAGGTTCCCATAGATGAACTTCCTGCTGCCAGTGGAGATTTTTTGGTCTTTACCATCCCAACTATAGTACTTTTTCACCATGGCAAAGAAGTCTACAGGGCATCTAGATTCATTCCATTTAAAGAACTGGAAGATAAAATTCTTCTATATAATGAGAACCTATGATTTGTGTTATCCGAAAATTATCTGTATAATATAGCATATAAAACAACTTGAATTGGGAGGATTTAGATGGATAGGCGGAACTTTAAATACGATATCATGCCGGAAATCAAGAACCGTTGGTCTTCAAGAGCTTTTTCTGGTAAAAAAGTTGATAATGAAGAAATAATGGCCGTGCTTGAAGCAGCATCTTTTGCTCCCTCTTGCTTCAACGAGCAGCCCTGGCGCTTTATTCTTGCAGATACTGAAGACAAAAAACACAAGATTTGCTCCTTGCTATACGATGGAAATAAAAGGTGGGCATGCTCTGCCCCAGTTTTGTTGCTCCTTCTGTCTTACAAATATTTTGATTCCAACTCCAAGGATAATTACTGGCACATGTTTGATACCGGTACAGCCTGGGGCTATCTAAGCCTTGAAGCTTGGAGGCGTGGACTTGTGGTACATGCCATGGGAGGGTTCAGTCGAAAAAGAACCCGTGAAGAGCTTAAAATCGACGATGATTACGATATTGTAACCGTGATAGCATTGGGCTACCCCGGCAATATGTCCAGCTTGCCTGAAGATTTGCAAAAGAAGGAACATCCTGGCGTAAGAAAACCTGTTGAATCTTTGATAATTGAAATGGATGAAAGCTTGGCTGAATGATGTTAATAAAACCTTGCCGTTTTTGGCAAGGTTCTATTCTTTCTATTCAATAACAGATGTACAATGCGGACATCTAGTTGCATCGATATGTACCTCTCCAAAGCAAAAACTGCACTTTTTCGTAGTTTCAGGGGCTGGTTCAGTTTCCTCTTTCCTTTTCATCTTGTTTAACTGCTTAATCACTATGAAGATTGCAAATGCAATTATTAGAAAATCTACAATATTATTTAAAAACGATCCATAATTCAGCGTCAATGCCCCTGCAGCTTGAGCTTCTTCCAAAGTAAGATATTGACCTTCCCCCAACACCACGAACAGATTAGTGAAATCCGTATCCCCAAGCAATACCCCAATAAGCGGCATAATCATATCATTTACCAATGAAGTCACTATCTTACCAAAAGCCCCTCCTATTATTATACCAATGGCCAGGTCTACCATGTTCCCTTTAAGGGCAAATTCTTTGAATTCCTTAATCATCTTGATTTCCTCCTTCATTGTTAATAATAATAACTTATAACGTCTATATACATTTATTATAACTCATTTCCAAAACAAAAGACTAAAAAACTGTTGCATCTGCTTTTTAAGCATCTGCAACAGTTTAAATCAGTTAAAATATTTTTTTACCTTGTCCCAAAAACTTTTGCCTTGTTCGTGAATTTCATGCTCTCCATCGACTTCAGCAAACTTTTTAAGCAATTCCTTTTGCTCATCATTTAGCTTTTTAGGAATTTCGACCTTCACTTTTACGTACTGATCGCCTTTTCCATAACCCATGGGATTAGCAACTCCACGACCTTTTAATCTGAATGTCTGGTGGGATTGTGTCCCCTCAGGTATCGTAAACTTAATTTGTTCTATTTTCTTTTTCTTTTCGTTCAATGACGGAATCATTATCTCGTCCCCTAGAGCAGCCTGAACAAATGTTATCGGAATTTCACAAAAAATATTCGTTCCTTCCCTTTCAAAGAAGGGATGGGATTTGACGCTAATATATACATAGACATCTCCTCTTGGTCCACCCAAGGTTCCCGGTTCTCCTTCGCCCCTTAAAGGAAGAACGTTGCCGTCCTCGACTCCTGCAGGAATGTTGATTGATATGGACTTTTCTTTCCTCTTGGTCCCTTTTCCACCACATGATTTACAGGGCTTGGAGACTATCTTTCCTTCTCCGTGGCATTTATCGCACGTCTTTACAGTCTGCATGACTCCGAAAGGGGTCCTTTGATTCACTCTTACTTGTCCTGATCCGTTGCATTTGTCACAGGTCTTAACATCACTGCCGGATTCCGCTCCGGAACCGTGACACACCTCGCATTCTTCATCTCTTGATATCTTAATATCCTTTTCTACGCCAAACACTGCCTCTTCGAAGTCAAGGGTAATGCCGACCTTTATATCCGGACCTTTTTGAGGTCTTCTAGATCTGCTTCCTGAAAAGCCTCCTCCAAACATATCGAATATATCCCCGAATATATCGTCAAATCCGGCACCACCGCCAAATCCCCCGAATCCACCGGCACCATTTCCCATTCCTGCATGCCCAAATTGATCGTACTGTGAGCGCTTAGATGAATCGCTTAAGATTTCGTAAGCTTCATTTACTTCCTTGAAGTTTTCCTCTGCTTCTTTATCTTCGGGATTTCTATCGGGATGGTACTTCATGGCAAGCTTTCTGTATGCTTTTTTTATTTCATCCTCTGAGGCACCCTTACTGACTCCTAGGACCTCATAATAGTCTCGTTTGCTCATATTTTCTCTCCTTGCGTTAAATTCAAGGCTTTATCATATCATAAACATGCAACCAAAGCAATTGCCTTGGTTGCGGGTTTAATGTTATTTGTTTTCATCCTCATCGTCTACGACTTCATAGTCTGCATCTACAACGTCATCAGCATCGTTTTGTGACTCTTGTGCTTCGCCTTGCGCTTCCTGAGAAGCCTGTTCATAAAGCTTTTGTGCTATTGGATGGAAGACTTCGTTAAGTGCTTCTGTCGCTTTTTTAATAGCTTCTACATCAGAACCTTCCATTTTGTCTTTCAGGTCCTTAACTGCATCTTCAACTTTTTGTTTTTCATCGGCAGACACTTTATCTCCCAAGTCCTTAAGCGACTTTTCAATCTGGTATATCGTGGAGTCAGCAGTATTCTTAACCTCTACCTCGTCTTTTTTCTTCTTGTCCTCTTCGGCAAATTTTTCCGCTTCTTTCACAGCTTTTTCTATTTCTTCATCGCTCATGTTTGTAGAAGACTGAATTACCACATTTTGAGATTTTCCTGTTCCTAAATCCTTCGCGCTTACGTTTACTATTCCGTTAGCATCTATATCAAATGTTACTTCAATCTGCGGGATTCCTCTTGGCGCCGGAGCAATGCCTGCCAATTGGAATCTGCCCAAAGTTTTGTTATAAGATGCAATCTCTCTTTCACCTTGTAGCACGTGTATGTCTACTGCAGTTTGATTGTCAGCAGCGGTTGAGAATATTTGACTCTTCTTTGTTGGTATGGTAGTGTTTCGCTCGATCAGCTTAGTAAATACGCCACCCATGGTTTCAATGCCAAGTGACAAAGGAGTTACGTCAAGAAGCAACACGTCTTTTACTTCTCCTGCAAGTACTCCTGCTTGGATTGCAGCACCGATAGCTACGCACTCATCAGGATTGATTCCCTTGTAAGCGTCTTTACCTGTAATTTTCTTTACGGCTTCCTGTACAGAGGGAGTTCTTGTTGATCCACCAACGAGGATTATCTTGTTAATCTTATCTGCTTCAAGCCCAGCATCTTTCATAGCGCTTTTAACCGGACCTATTGTTCTTTCCACTAGGTCTGCTGTCAACTCGTCAAATTTCGCTCTGGACAAAGTCACGTCCAAGTGCTTAGGTCCTTCCTGTGTTGCAGTAATAAAAGGAAGGTTTATATTAGAGCTCATGACTCCTGAAAGCTCGATTTTCGCCTTTTCTGCGGCTTCTTTAAGTCTCTGCAAGGCAATCTTGTCGTTTCTTAAATCTACTCCGTTTTCTTTTTTGAACTCTTCAGCAAGATAATCAATGACTCTTTGGTCAAAATCGTCTCCTCCAAGATGGTTGTCACCATTGGTCGCTAGAACTTCAAATACTCCATCCCCTAGCTCAAGTATCGATACGTCGAATGTTCCACCACCTAGGTCATAAACCATTATCTTTTGGTTCTCTTCCTTATCAAGGCCATATGCCAACGATGCGGCAGTCGGCTCGTTTATGATTCTTAACACTTCTAATCCTGCTATCTTTCCAGCATCCTTGGTTGCTTGTCTTTGACTGTCACTGAAATATGCCGGTACTGTTATAACTGCTTTCGTTACCTTTTCTCCCAAATAGGCTTCCGCATCAGCCTTAAGCTTTTGAAGGATCATTGCAGAAATCTGTTGTGGGGTATAATCCGTTCCATCAATTGTTACCTTATGGTCGGTTCCCATCTCCCTTTTAATAGATGCTACTGTCTTGTCAGGGTTTGTGACTGCTTGTCTCTTTGCAACCTGGCCTACCAATCTTTCTCCATCTTTTGTAACTGCAAGTACTGATGGCGTGGTCCTGTTTCCTTCAGCATTTGGAATTACAACAGGCTCTCCTCCTTCAAGCACGGCTACGCAAGAGTTAGTTGTACCCAAGTCAATTCCTATAATTTTTTCTTTTCCCATATTCTATTTCCTCCTATCAATATCAGCTTTTTTTGCAAATCTTGACCATCGCTGGTCTGATTACTTTCTCTTTAAACGTGTATCCCTTTTGGAAAACTTCAATAATTTCATCTTCTTTATGAATATCAGAATCTTCCACCGTAACCCCATGGTGCAGGTTTGGATCAAACTCTTGATTTTCGCACTCTATTTCACTTAAGCCTTCCTTGGCAAGTACGTCTTTGAGTTGAGTCAAAACCATCTTGACG
Source organism: uncultured Eubacteriaceae bacterium (assembly GCA_964582705.1). Lineage (GTDB taxonomy): Bacteria > Bacillota > Clostridia > Eubacteriales > Alkalibacteraceae > Alkalibacter. Next base: position 12,901 of record CAZOTE010000051.1, read on the forward strand.
CCGCTAGCATACTCGTCTTCAATCTTGCTTTTCTCGAGGGATGACACCGCTCTTTCAAGATTATCCAAAACCGGCAAAAGATTCGATGAAAAATCCTCTAATGCATATTTGTATATTTCATCTTTCTCGCGAATTGTGCGCTTTCTAAAGTTGTCAAAATCAGCTTGGAGACGAATCAATTGGTTTTGAAGGCTTTCATCTTCTTTATTTTCTTCAGCTGGTTTTTCTTCACCCGACTCTTTTTGATCATCTTGAGCCTCTTGCTCTTGGTTTTCTTCCAAATCTACCTTTTCGTCATTAATTGCTTCATCTTTATTTTTTTCGTTATTCAAAATCATCACCCTTTGCTATTTCTTCTTTGTTAAGTTGCTTGTTAAGTTCTGAGCTTAAAAAATTCATGACAGATACCACATAATCGTAATTCATCCTAACCGGTCCTACAACGCCAATGCTTCCTATGTTTTTGCCGTTCAAGCTGTATGTGGCCGTTATCAGGCTGCATTCCTTGAATTCATTAACTGTATTTTCAGATCCGATGACGATGTTTAGTGATCCCTTGCTGACTTGAGTTAAAAGCTCTGCTATCTTATTTTTCTTTTCGATAAGATCTAAGAATCCCTTGGCCTTAACTATATCAAAAAACTCCGGATAATTAAGTATGTTGGTAACGCCATTAGAATAAACGGAATTTTCCCTCCTATTTAGCAAAACTTCTTTAAACATAGGCACTACTTCCTGCAGCAATTCGTTTTCCTTTAGCGTCAAGTCATTTATCTTTTGGGTAAGGTCTTTTCCAATGTTCTCGAAGGAGGACCCTTTTACTATGTGGTTCAATATGTTGTTAAGCTTATTAAGCTCGCTGTCATCAACCGTTTTGCTAAGCTTGAGCTCGTAATTTTTGATTATGTTTTCTTTGGTTACTACTACCATCAATACCCTTTCATCTTCAATGGGCACTAATTGTACATGCTTACAGTTTAGGGTATCCATTTCGGGCAACGATACAATGGATGTATAGCTGGTAAGCTGGGCGATGACCTTTGCCGTGTGCTTGATGGCTTTGTCAATTTCTTCAACGTATTGGCTGTATCCATCTCTAATTTCGTTTTTAAGCCCTTGATTCAGATTGCTTATTTTCATCAGCTCATCTACATACAGCCTATATGCCTTTTGGGAAGGTATTCTTCCTGCTGATGTATGGGGCTGGATTAGCAGGCCCATTTCTTCAAGATCTGACATCTCATTTCGGATTGTAGCCGCGCTTATTCCGAGATTATATTTTTTTGCGATCGTCCTTGAACCTATAGGCTCTGCTGTCTCGATATAATCTCTAATTATGGAATT
>CAZOTE010000052.1:0-14233 GCA_964582705.1 uncultured Eubacteriaceae bacterium
TTAGAAAAAATGAAAGAGAAATACGAGAAAGCCAAAAAATCCTAAATATTCAATAAAGAAAAACCAGCCACTACAAGCACTTACGCTTGAATGTGACTGGTCTCTTTTTGCTTCCGCTTGAAGCTGTTTACTTTGGTTTTTTTATTTAATCCCTAAGTGAACGCTTCTTTGGATAGCCTCTTTTGACTGCGCAGTAAAAAGAGTAGATCATAAGCACAAGTGCCAACAAAAGTCCGGGAACTATGCCTGCAAGAAAAAGCTTGCTGACAGATGCCACTCCTCCGGCAGCCATTGCGTAAATGATCATGTTATGGCTTGGAGGGATCATAAGACCCTGTTGGGCGCTTGTTATAGTGATGTTTGTTGCAAATTCTTCGTCGTAGCCTTGTTTTTTCATCATGGGAATAAGGACCGTTCCTAAGGAAGAGATGTCAGCAAGAGGTGAACCTGAGATGCCGCCAAAAAAGGTGCTGGCTGAGATATTTACCATGGCCATGCCTCCGCGAACCCAGCCAATAAGAGCCTCCACAAACTCTATTATTTTTTCAGACAAGCTGCCGTCTGAGAGAACTTCACCGGCTATTATGAAAAGGGGTATCGCAAGCATGCCATAGGAGCGGATGGTCGCAAGGCCTCGGGTGATTATGATGGAAAGGGGCAGGCCCAGATAAAGCATTGTACAAGCGCTTGCTATAAGTATCGAAAACATTATTTCCATTCGCATGAAAAGCAAAAATAAAAAAATGCCTAAGAGCATCAATATGCCAATGGTTTGAGTATCCATTATCTTGCCTCCTTGTAATCTGTTCGGTATTTGAACTTCTTGTAGTACTTTTCAAACTTGGCGATTAAGAACAGGCCGTAGCCTGCAGGCATCGCAGCATATGCAAAAGCCTCTGAGATCTTTAGCCCCATATACTTTATATCGACAGTATTTTTTGTAGCTATGACGGCGTAATAGAGCATTATTGCAGATATGGCTATGATTAAGATGTCGTATATCACTTCTTGGACAGATATAAACTTTTTTGATACGAACTTGTCGATAATGGTGATTTTGATGTGTAGGTCGTTTCTAAGGGCATCGGCGCCGCTTAACATTCCCAGCCATAAAAGGGCAAACAAAACGAGCTCTTCCCCCCATATGGGAGTTTTATTAAGCAAATACCGTCCGAATACTACAGCCCACATAACTATGAATATGACTAAAAGCAAGATTCGACATATTACGTTGATTGCTTTAAAAAGATTGTCGATTCCCTTTTCTAAAGACATGGCATATCGCCTCCTTGGTTTAAAAATTTTTGCCCTGCACCTGGTAAGCGCAAGGCAAAATACTTATCTTAATGCACGTATTTCATCGACTACATTCAAGTAGTCAGCTGCGAACTTTTCATACATGGGCTGAACCATTTCAAAGATTTCCTCTTTTTCAGAGTCCGTTAGTTCAATAATCTTTACTCCTTCGGCAATAAGCGTTGCCTTGATGTTTTCTTCATCAGTCTGGTTTTGCTCTCTGTTGTAATCGCTGGCTACTTTGGCAGCTTCTTTAAAGATTTCTTTTTCAGTATCGCTTAAGTCAGTCCAAAGTTTTTCGCTTACTGCTAAAAACCCGCCTGCAAATATATGCCCATCTTCAAGTATGTATGGAGCAACTTCGTTTAAAAGGCTTGCCTGATATCCGGAATAAGGATTTTCTGCACCGTCGACAACGCCTGTAGACAAAGCTCCGTAAACCTCAGGCCATGCTATTGGAGTTGCAGATGCTCCAAATGCTTCTACAAGACCTACATAGATATCAGAAGGCTGTACCCGGATTTTTCTGCCTGCAAGGTCGTGATAAGAGTTCATATCCTTTGTGGTAAAGAAGTGTCTTGCCCCTTCTTCTATGTAGCCTAAAGCAACCAACCCCCAGCTTTGTGAATTGATGTCTTCTAAGACTTCCTGGCCAAGCTCAGAATCTGCAAATTTCCAGAAGTGGTCTCTATCAGCTATCATGTAAGGAAGGCCAAAGACGCTGCCTTTTTCATAACCGTAGTACCCAAGAAGCTCTAGCTGTCCTCTGGCCGAGTCGATTACTCCGTCTGAGAACATATCCCTTATATGGGTTCCACCTGTTTCGATCTCACCACTTAAATACTTTACGTGGGTAATCTTACCGCCGCTTAGCTCTTCGATGGTTTCGGCAAATTTGATCTGAGTTCTACCCATTATATGGTTTTCTCCCATTCTATCCGCCAGAGACAACTGCCTGCTTTTGACTTCTTCAAGGTTGTAGCTTCCTTCGTAGGCGCTTTGATCACCGTTTCCTTCGCTATCGTTGTTTGAACCGCTGCAACCGGCCAATGTGGTAGTAAGCATCAGGCCAATCAGACCTAGTGCCAAGATTTTTTTACTGATTTTCATGTTTTTTTCTCCCCTTTATATGTGTAATCGAGTTCATGTTTATGATTATAGTACGGAGAAGGAAGAGAATCATTGCAAAAACAGCTTAGAACATTGCAAATATTGACTTTTTGACAGAGAGAATATATTCTGTTATATGAAACGATATTTTGAATAGAGGAATAATAGGACTGAAATACATAGAATATAGAGATTTCTCTAGAAAGGTCGAAATAAAAACATGAATAACCCACAAGAATTTCCATTTTACAATAAGCCTATTCCTAAGATACATGTGGAGGAAGGTTTGAATTTGCTGTATTTTTCTGATGAAAAGCCGGGCAGCTTCTTTCTCCACAGTCACGACTTTATAGAGGTTATGTTCGTGCTTGATGGCAAAATATCCATATCTGCAGAAGGTGCAAGGTATCCGGTGGACAAAGGAAGCATTGTCATCGTGCCCAAGGGGCTTTTACACTGCACGATCGTAGAAGAGCAGAGCTTAAAGTATGAACGATTCGTGCTGCATATAGACCCAAAATACATAGAGAGCATAATCGGAAATTACAAGATAGAGTCAAATCGTTTTGATTTTTTAAATGAACCCTGTGTCCGGGAGTGCAGTCAAGAGAGCAGATGGAGGCTTAGGGGTCTATTGGATAGGATTTTTTATGCCGGCGAGCGCACTGGAGAAGTGGGGCGAGCCCTTATCCAGTGCCATACGATGGAGCTTATGATAACTTTTTTAGATATCATGAACAGGGACAAAAGATCAAAGCTGGCAATGAAAAACCCAGAGGTAGGACAGATAATAGAGTTTATAAACAAAAACTTTACGGACCCAGCTCTGGATATGACAAACATAACGTCTCAGGTGTATCTCAGCCCTGGGTATATAGCCAGGCTGTTTAAGGAGTATACGGGAACGACCATATATAATTTTCTTATGCAAAAGAGGCTTGAGCATGCCAAAGAGCTTATCAAAGATGGCTGGATGGTCACACATGCTTGCATGGAATGTGGGTTTACCGATTACACTTCATTTTTGAAGGCATTTAAAAAGGCTTATAAAATGACGCCTAAAGACTACCAAAAAGAGCATACGTCCAAGAACACCACAGAAAATTAAATTTCCGTGGTGTTTTTAGTCTTTGGATCAATTAGATGCCTCCTTTGCATATTGTGACGGTGTCATTTGAGTCATCTTTTTAAAGACCCTGGTGAAGTAGTTTAGATCGTTAAAGCCTACTATAAAAGCGACGTCTGTAATTGACATGTCATTTTGTTCAAGCAGAAGCTTGGCTTCTTTAACCCTCTGCAGGTTTATATATTCAGTAACGGTATGTCCTGTTTCTGCCTTGAACTTTCTCGAAAGGTGAGAAGGGTTCGCCGGTATGGTGTCGGCTATTGCAGTCAGATTAAGACTGCTTTCAAGGTTTAAGTTTATATAGTCTATAGCTTGCCTTACAATGGGGCTGTAGCCAGAGGTCGCATGGCTTTGCACCAGCTCGCAGTATTCAATAGGTATGATCTCGGAGAGCTTCTTTAAAAAAGGCAGATTTGGGGCCTTTTCTATCATGATCGCAAACTTTTCAGACAGGTTGTGAATGTATATTGGGTTGACTCCCCCCTTTCTGGCTGCCGTGCGGCAAAGTGTGTTTAAAACAAACAGCAGGTTCTTAAATGAGCGGGTAGGGTCGTTTGGGATCCTGTCTGGAATCGAGAAGAAAATTGCTGATTTTTTATTTAAGTCTTTTAGCTTTTCTAGATCCCCCATGGTGATTATGTCAAGGAATCTCTTTTCATGTTCGTATCGTGCTTCTACTATGGTATTATTTTCTTCGACTTTATCCTTCAGTGCCTCTACGGTTTTAAATGGTGTTGAAATATCAGTTATTGCAACCTTTGGAGGAGATGCTTCTATAGCAGTCATGTTGGAAACTATATGGGAAAGTGCATTTGTATCGTTGTTGCTAAGTACTGATAGGGATTGATAAAATTGCCGAAGGGTGTTTCTTTCGCTAACAGGAAATTTGTTTTTATATATTACGTCGCTTATAAAGCTTAAATCGGGAATCAAAGATAGAAAAGGGCCGACAACTAAAAAACCGATCAAGCGGCTTTGGTGATAATAGCCCGAAGCGATGTATTCCAAGCGAAATGAGTTTATGTAATAACAGCAGATATCTTTTTCGGCCATGATAGCTCTTTTCATATGCTTCATGTCATTTTTATCCAAAGAAAGGGTGGAGGGCGTAGCCCCTCCTATTCGGAAAGCGGAAAGCTCAAAATCCATGTCATAAAAACGGACATCGATCTTAGTTACTAAATGCAGTGAATTTACTAGTGCCTGTAAGGAAGTGCTCAAGCTATTGTCTTTAATTTCCATCATATCACCTGATTTCTTTTCTTAATTAATACCATAAAATATCTATAAATGCAATACGGATGCTATTTTCGGCAATATTGTATGATAAATGATAATTGGGATGTAATATAATAACCATAAAGATGCAACCGCTTACAGTCGCCTGGCGACAGGGCATAAGCGGCAATATCAAAGGAGTGGTAAAATGCGCAGAAAAATTCAAATGAATGAAGGTTGGGATTTTTTAAGAGAAGGACAAAAGCCTTTAAAAGTATCGATTCCTCATACATGGAATTCAATAGACGGAGCAAACGGCTTTGATTACTACAAGGGTCAATGTTTGTACAAGAAAGAATTTTTTGTCGAAAAATCAGATGAAAGCAACAGCTTGTTTCTTGAATTTGAAGGATCTAACAGCGTAACGGATGTATATGTCAACGGTAGGCATTTGGGACAGCACAGAGGAGGCTACTCAACATTTAGATTCGATGTTACAAAGACTCTGAAATTTGGAGAGATGAACGACTTAGAAGTTAGGGTAGACAATACCGTATTTGAAGATGTTTATCCTCAGATGGCTGACTTTACGTTCTACGGCGGCATATACAGGGACGTAAGATTAATAGTTTCTAATCCAATACACTTTGATTTGATGGATTACGGTTCTCAAGGTATATATATAATCCAAAAGAACGTCACTGAAAAAGCAGCCGAGCTTAAGATAAAGACAAGGATCTCAAATGACAGCGATGAAGATAAAAAGGTTAGGATTTGGATAGATATAAAAGACTCAGAGGATGAGATAGCGGCATACGGAGCAAAAGAAGTATTGCTGGCACCTAAGGAGACTAAGACAGAATCATTAGAAATACAAATAGAAAATCCAAGGCTATGGGATGGAAAAAAAGATGCTCATATGTATACAGCCGTATGCTCTTTGACGAGCTTCAACGACACTATAGATTATGTGGAGATACCATTTGGCACAAGGTATTTTCATGTAGATGCTGAAAAAGGATTTTTCTTAAACGGAAACCATCTGCCTCTAAATGGAGTATCGAGACATCAGGATAAAAAAGACAAAGGCTGGGCGATTACGAGAAACGATCAAGATGAGGACATGGCTCTGATAAAAGAGGTTGGAGCCACATCGATAAGGCTTGCCCACTATCAGCACAACCAGTACTTTTACGATTTGTGCGACAGGGAAGGCATGATCGTATGGGCAGAGATTCCATTTATATCGATCATGTCAAAAACTGAGACTGAAGGGATCAACCCTAAGCTGCAGCTCAAAGAGCTTATCAGACAAAATTACAACCACCCTTCAATAATATTTTGGGGCGTGCAAAACGAGATACAAATAGGCGGGGACAAGCCGGAAGTGAGAAGAGTGGTAAAGGAGCTCAATGAAATAGCAAAGGCTGAGGATCCGACAAGGCCCACTACCATGGCTAACGTAATGTTCGTAGATGATGAAGATGAGTATAACTTCATCACAGACACCGTGGGCTACAATAAATACTACGGCTGGTATACAGGAAAGACAGAAGACTTTGGACCTTGGATAGATGAGTTTCACAGGAAAAACCCAGAAGTAAAGCTAGGGATATCAGAGTATGGAGCTGAAGGTATCATCCAGTACCACAACGATGATCCAAAGGTTAAAGACTACAGCGAGGAATACCATGCCCTCTACCATGAGACAGTTTGGAAGATTTTTAAAGATAGGCCTTTTCTATGGTCTACTTACGTTTGGAACATGTTTGACTTTGGAGCAAACATAAGAGACGAAGGCGGGGTAAAGGGAAGAAACAACAAAGGGTTAGTTACCTATGACAGAAAGATAAAAAAAGATGCCTTCTATCTTTACAAAGCTTATTGGTCTGAAGAAAAGTTCGTTCATATAGCAGGCAAAAGATACGTGGACAGACCCGGAAGAAAGATGGATGTAAAGGTATATTCAAACTGTGATAAGGTAAGTCTTAACTTTAACGGAGTAGAGATTTCCTTTGATGAAAAAGACGAAAAGATCTTTATATTTAAAAACATCGAGCTAAAAGACGGATATAATATTATAAAAGCAGTGGCTGTTGAGGGTGAAAACAAATATACAGACACTGGGGTGTTTAACAGAGTTGACAGCATAAATGAAAGCTACCAAGCGCCGGAGCAATCGGGTGGAGTAGTTGCAAATTGGTTTGAGACCCCGAATCTTGATGATGTGGAAATCGAAGATATCGAAATAAGCGATGCCTTCTACTCTACGAACTGTTCCTTTGGTGAGCTCTTTGAAAATCCTGAAACCAAAAAGATAATGGATAGGTTTTTCCCGGGATTTGAAGATCATCCGATGTTTGGGATGGCTCAGGGAATGAAAATCGATCAGATAGCAGAAATGGCACCTGAAAAATTTGATGATAAGCTTCTGTATTCGCTAAATAAAGAGCTAATAAAGATAAAAAAATAAAAGCATACATATGTTTTAGGAGGATTACTTAATGGTAGATTTAAAGGCAAAACCGTACAACTTAAAAGACGAGGACATAATATGGGTAAAAGATACCATTGCGTCCATGACTGATGAAGAAAAGATAGGGCAGCTATTTGTTAACATGGGCTCCAGCAGAGATGAAGATTACCTTAAGGAAATGGTAACTAAATATCACATAGGAGCAGTTAGATACAACCCTGGCAAAGCTGAAGAAGTATACGAACAGAATAGGGTACTGCAGGAGAACAGCAAGATTCCTCTGCTCATCGCTGCAAATACAGAGTCTGGAGGCAACGGAGCATGCACAGACGGAACATACGTAGGAGTAGAGGTGAAGATCGCAGCCACAAACGATTCTAAATACGCTTACGAGCTGGGAAGAGTCTCGGGAGTGGAAGCGGCGGCAATTGGCTGCAACTGGAGCTTTGCCCCAATCGTTGATATCAACCGAAACTGGAGAAATCCGATTATTTCATCCAGGACATTTTGTGATGATCCTGATAAGACTTTAGACCTTGCCCTTAATTACATGAAAGGCATAAGAGAAAGCGGCATAGCACCTGCTGCAAAGCATTTCCCTGGCGACGGAATAGACGAAAGGGATCAGCACCTCTCCTTTAGCGTAAATTCCCTTTCAGCGGAAGAATGGGATGAGACTTTCGGCAAAGTATATTCAGGGCTCTTTGAAGCGGGGATACCTTCAATAATGGCAGGGCATATCTCCCTTCCAAGCTACGTAAGACACTTCAATCCGGATGCTACCTTGCAGGAAGCCATGATGCCAGCGACTTTAAGCAAGTACATACTGACCGACTTGTTAAGAGATAAAATGGACTTTAATGGCCTTGTTGTAACAGATGCCAGCCACATGGTGGCCCTTACAGGAGTCATGAAGAGAAAAGACATGGTGCCGGCTGCAATAGCAGCAGGAAATGACCTGTTCTTATTCTTTAACGATCCGGATGAAGATTTCAGCTGGATGATGGAAGGGTATAAAAACGGAGTCATAACTGAAGAGAGGCTAAACGAAGCATTGACAAGGATACTTGGCACAAAGGCGACACTTGGGCTTCACAAAAAAGACAAGAAAGAAATCTTGCCTCCAAAAGAACAAGCCATGGCAAGGATAGGACTTGAAGAAAACAAAAAGCCGGCCATAGAGGTGGCTGACAAGGCGATAACTCTGGTTAAAAACAATCAGGAGATATTCCCGATTTCTGCAGAAAACCATAAAAGAGTGCTCCTTGTAGATGTCAAAGGCACCGAAGGAGGATTTGGAAAGCTTATTGGTTCAAGCGGTCCCAGCGCCTTAGAGATAATGAAGGGCATCCTTGAAGAGGAAGGTTTTGAAGTGACTGTTTGGGAATCCCCCACCGAAAAGATAATGAAGCTTCCGGAAGAAGAGATGAAAAAGGCGATAGGAAAGGTTTACGCTCAAAAGAGACCTATATCGGATCTTACCGACAACTATGACCTTGTAATAAACATAGCAAGCGTAAACCCAAATACCGATCAAAGGATCCAGTGGCCTGCAAGCAAGGGGACTCCGGACATACCTTTTTATGTCAACGAGATTCCTACGATATTCGTATCGGTGCAGTGTCCGTTCCACCTGGCAGATGTTCCACAGGTTAAGACTTATATAAACGCCTATGACAACAAGGATTATACTATCAAAGCCCTTGTAGATAAGATGATGGGCAGAAGCGAGTTTATGGGAGTAAGCCCGGTAGATGCCTTCTGCGGGTTTGAAGATACGAGGTTTTAATGGTGAAATTTAAAAAAGCAAGGACTGCCTTAAGTAGGGTAGTCCTTGCTTTTTTTGATTTTATCATATATGACCCCAAAAATGATCATAAAATCTATAGTTTCAAATTTGTCACTTCAACATACAAAAGCTATGCTTTTCATTAATTGTTTTGAATTATATACTATAGACACAAGATATCTTATGTTTTAATTACCGGTAGAAGAGGTGCTGATTTTGAGAGAAAGATTATTAGTAGAGATATTACTGGAGGATAATCAGCCTGTTGCGCGCGCAGATTTAGCTTCAAAGATGAGTCTTTCAGAAAGCACGATTAGAGATTTGATTAAAGATGTTAGTCAAAATAGCGACAAGCATGGATTTAAGATTCAGTTGATTAAAGGAAAAGGCTATATCATTCAAGTAGAGGATAAAGCGCTACTAGAGAGATATTTAGAGAATGAAGAAAGTGTCGATGTCTATAATCAGGAACAAAGGCTAGAAGCGTTGATTTTTTATATTTTGCAATCCAATAGGTACATAACTATAGGAGAGCTGATGGATAGAATGCAACTAAGTAGATCAACAATTGTTCGGGATCTCAAGATTATAGAAAAAATTCTCTCTGAATCGAGGTTGAAGTTGATAAAAAAAGCTCACTATGGACTGAAGGTCGTGGGGCAAGAGCAGGATTTTCGCAAAGCTTTTTCAAAATATGTTTTGAACTCAACGCTTTACCTAGAACCTACAAAAAACTACAAAGAATTTTTGGAGCGTATAGAAAATAAGGAGCTTGAAGACACTCTGACGCGAGCATTGAAGGAAAGCTGTTTGGAAATATCAGATGTTGCATTTGAAAACGTTCTTACGCATTTTAAAATACTTCTTTATCGTGTTGAACAACGAAACTTTATAACGAAAGCTGATTTTACAAAAGACGAAGTTCCAAAGGTGTACATGGATGTCGCAATGTCCATAAATAATTGGATAAAGAGGAAATTTGATATTTTGTTGCCTGGTGAGGAACTTAGATATTTGGCGACACACATTAGCGCTCGGACAAGTACTGCAACGCTTGATATAAAAGAAAGAGAGAAGTCGCGAAGAGAAATTAAAAATATCCTGCAAAAACTTGATCAAGAATTTCTGACTGATTTTGAAAATGACAACGAATTGATTGAAGCATTGGTGATACATATGCACCCTTTGATAAAAAGATTGTATTTTAATTTGCAGTTGGAAAATCCGTTGATCGAGGAGATATACATTAAATATACCAACGTGTTTGTAGTGTCTTATAGCTTTGCAGAGAATATTAAAGAAAAATATGGCTATTGCCTTACGAGAGATGAAATAGGTTATATAGCGCTACATTTTGCTACCCACTTTGAAAGAATTAATAATAAGTCTATAGAGCGCATAAAAAGGATTGTAGTCATATGTGCAACTGGGGGAGGAAGCGCGCATCTTATAAGATTGAAGCTTGAGAGCGTGTTCCCGAATGCGGTGGTTTTAACTACGTCGTCTGTAAATGCCGATCAATTTAAAACAGAGCTGCCTGATATATTCTTAAGTACTATACCTATGGATAAAGAAATCTATGGTGTTCCCGTATTGCAGATCAAGCAGTTTTTGGATGAACGGGAGATTAAAAAGATTAAAGAAATTGCTGCCTTGCATATCTTGAAGAAGCCGGTAAAATCTAACCAGGTTCTACGAATTCAATCTTTGTTTTTTAAAGAGATATTTCAAAAAAAAGATGAGACAAATTATTTGGAAATCATCAAAACTCAAGCTGATAAGATGATTGAACTAAATCTGGCAGAACAAGATTTTGCTGATTTGGTAGTAGAGAGGGAAAGTAAATTTACGACAATATACCAAAGTGGGATTGCAGGCCCCCATCCGATGAAGCTTAATGCCAAGGAGGATGCAATCGGCGTTACCATTCTAAAGAATCCAATCGAATGGAACGGAAAAATCGTGCGCATAATTTTTTTAATAAACGTAAAAAAAGGGCATTTGTTCATACACAAAGAAATAAGTGCATTGTTGTTGTATTTGATGGAAAATCAAGAAGCCAGAGACAGAATAATTAAAAGTGATTCCTTTGAAGAATTTTTAATGGAAATAGGCAGATGTTTAAACTAAGGAGGATATATTATGCAGCAGGAAGCAATCAAAAAAAATCAAACTTATGAGCAAGCGATAATGGAAATTATCGTAAATGGAGGAGATGCAAGAAGCGCTTGCCTTAAAGCAATTAGAAATGCTAGAAAAGGAGAGTTTGCAGAAGCAGAACAACTTATGATGCGTGCAGAAGAAAGCTTAAGCAAGGCACATACAGTGCAGACGATGCTTATTCAAGATGAGATACGAGGTAAAAAAAATGAGATTTCACTTTTAATAATACATGCACAAGATCATCTTATGAATGCAATGACAGTCAAAGACCTAGCTGTAGAGTTAATTGCGGAATCAAGGCTAAGATTAGATATGGAAGAAAGACTAAGGACGGTGTTGAAAAATGGCTAAAAAAATTTTGTTGGTATGTGCAGGCGGGTTTTCAACTAGCATGCTGGTTGAAAAGATGAAAGAAGAAGCTGTAAATAAAGGGTTGGAGATTATAATAGATGCTTGTGCTGAAAACGCTATTGAATCTAACCTGCCTGCAGATGTTATTATGTTGGGACCGCAAATGGGACATGCGGAAGATGGAGTTAAGGTAAAGGTTGGGTCACAGGTACCTGTAGCTACAATCGATATGATGGATTACGGAATGATGAATGGTGAAAAGGTACTTGACGCTGCAAAGAAGCTAATGGGCATTTGAAATGGGTATAAACCCAAACTTAGCATAAAAATTTTATATAAAAATATATGGGGTGAAATGAATGGATAAACAAAATTTTAGAATGAAGATTCAAAAGTTTTCGGGCAAAATACAAAGCAATAAGTTCTTGGGGAGTATATCAAATGGCTTGATGTTAACAATGAGTGTTTTGATTATTGGATCGATATTTACGCTTTTAGATAGCATCAATATAACAGTATATCAAGAATTTTTGCAGAGTACGGGATTGAAAAGTATTTTAGGAATACCACCGTCGGTGACGGTAAGTTTAATTTCGCTATATGCAGTTGCTACGATATCTTATTCACTGGCAGTCAAATACAATAAAGATGGACTTATAGCTGCATTAATATCTATGATGAGTTTTTTGTTGTTGACGCCCATGGGACTTATGGAAGATGGAATGAGTACTGGAATAGGAACAAGATGGTTGGGGGCACCTGGATTTTTCGTTGCAGTTATCGTAGCGCTCTTGGTTTCAAGACTGTATGTGCTTATCGTAGATAAAGAGATTTATATTAAAATGCCCAAAGGTGTTCCGCCAACTGTTGAAAAATCATTTGCTTCAATAGTCCCAGGAATAATAATTGCTACAATCATGTTAGCTGTAAGAGGAATTTTTCAAACAACAGACTATGGCAACGTACACAGTTTCATATACTCTATTTTGCAAGTACCACTTACAAATTTAGGTGGTAGTTGGTGGGCTTTCTTAGTAACGACATTAATAGGCAGCCTTTTGTGGGGCATAGGTATCCATGGAACAATGATAGTTTATAGCGTGATGGCACCTATTTGGACTACATTAAGACTAGAAAACTTGTCAGCATATCAAGCAGGATTAGAGTTGCCACACTTAGCACCTGGAGGAGTTTTTCAAGCTGTATATATTACTATAGGTGGTTCAGGAGCAACTATAGGTTTGGCAATAGCCATGTTGTATGCGACTTCTAAAAGATATAAAACTTTAGGAAAACTGGCTATTTTGCCTAGTTTTTTAGGGATAAACGAGCCAATTATGTTCGGATTTCCTGTAGTATTAAATCCAAGATTATTAATTCCTTTGATAGCAGTACCATTAATTAATGTTAGTTTGGCTTTAGGCCTAACGGCTGTAGGTATATTGCCTAGATTGGCAGGTATAGGGTCTCCTTTTGGAACACCGATGTTTATTACTGGTTTTATTGAAGGTGGTTGGAGAGTAGCTGTTTTTCAAGTAATACTTGTCTTAATAAGCTTTGCAATCTACTATCCATTCTTTAAGAAAATTGATGTAGAAGCATACAATGAAGAAATTAATGCTGAAAATACCAAAGAAAGTGAGAATGCAATTTTAGAAAACTAATCATGATAAGGGATTGATTTTAAAAAATTTATTTTATAGGAGATGGTTAAAATTAAAGGGTTCCCAAAAGATTTTCTGTGGGGTGGAGCGCTATCGGCTCACCAATGTGAAGGCGCTTACAATGAAGATGGAAAAGGGTTAAGCACCGCAGATGTAATGGTGTGTGGATCATTACAAGAAAGATTTAATATAGTACCTGAATTAAAGGAAGGTATTTATTATCCAAGTCATGAAGCTATAGGTTTTTACCATAGATATAAAGAGGACGTTAAGTTGTTTGCAGAAATGGGATTTAAGGCGCTTAGAACAAGCATTGCATGGTCAAGAATTTTTCCAAATGGAGATGATAATGATCCTAATGAAAAGGGACTTCAATTTTATGATGATTTATTTGATGAACTGCTAAGATATGGAATACAGCCGGTTATAACTTTGTCACATTACGAGATGCCACTTAATCTTTTACATGAGTATGGTGCATGGGCTAATAGGAAGCTGGTTGGATTTTTTGAAAAATATGCAAGAGTAGTTTTTGAAAGATATAAAAATAAGGTTAAATATTGGATGACTTTCAATGAAATTAATGTAATAAAAATGTTACCATATTTAGGCGCTGGAATGTTATTGAAAAGACAAGATCCAGATTTTTTGCCACAGATGTTTCAGGCAGCCCATCACCAGTTTGTTGCCAGCAGCTTGGTGGTTAAAGCATGCCACGAGATAATACCAGATGCACAAATAGGAATGATGCTAGGCGGCGTACCTTCATATCATAAGACGTGCAATCCAAAAGACGTATGGTATAACATTGAAGCTGAAAGAAAAGGGATATATTTTTTCACAGATGTAATGATGAGAGGTTATTATCCAAAGTATGCAAAAAGATGGTTTGAAGAGAATAATATTAATCTAAATATGGAAAAAGATGATTTGGAAATTTTGAAAAAGCATCCTGCGGATTATTTAGCTTTAAGCTATTATATGTCACTTGTAACTACTGCAGAAAAAAAAGATGATAAACTCAGAGGAAATCTTTCCAT
>CAZOTE010000053.1:0-13956 GCA_964582705.1 uncultured Eubacteriaceae bacterium
TGTGCTTCTGAGAGACACAGCGTTGAGTCCCATGGTGATCTTACCGGGCGTAGTGCCACATTTCTTTGTTGGCGCAACAGCAGGGGTTTTTGGAAATGCAACAGGTGGTAGACGAGGTGCAATCTTTGGCTCATTTGTTAATGGATTGGTTATTACTTTCTTACCATTGTTACTACTTCCGGTACTTGGGGACTTGGGATATGCAAACACGACCTTCTCAGATGCTGACTTCATAGGAGTTGGAATCCTTATAGGATGGGTAGCGACATTCAAAAGAGCATGGTTGGTTGGAGCCGTAATAACTGCGCTTTTCGCGATACCGTTTGTACATGCAATCTTCAGCAAAGACAAGCTGGAGACAGTAGAGAAAAACTAAACAATTGATTAAAAGGCATTCCGAAAGGGAGTGCCTTTTTAAATATAAAGAAAGTTGTTTGGCAAGCTGATAAAACAATAAAACAGTTGATGTTATTTAGAAAAAACAGGTAAATAAAAACATAAAAACTGAGCAGGTAGATATATTTTCAGAAGATATGTATCCGGCATGACTATTCCTGCTGAAAGAGTAAGAGAATTTTTAATTGAGAGTAGGATAAGTTATTAGTTGATTTTGTTTGAACGGTATAAAATAATGGTAAATTAAACGTATCATAGTTGTAATGGGAGGTATGATCATGACTGAAAATGAATTGATTGAAGTCTTGAAAGAGCGGTTCGAAAAAAACATGAATCGTCATAAGGAAGTTAAATGGGATGAAATCCAAAAAAAGATTGAAGAAAATCCAGAAAAGCTCGCGTCCTTAAAAGAGATGGAATTAACCGGAGGAGAACCTGATGTTATAGGGTATGATAAATCGACAGGGAAACATGTTTTTGTCGATTGCTCTAAGGAAAGCCCAAAAGGAAGACGAAGCATTTGCTACGACCCAGAGGCTGTGGAGTCAAGAAAAGAAAATAAGCCTAAAAATAGTGCAGTAGGAATGGCAAAAGACATGGGAATCGAGATATTAACAGAAGAAGAGTATAGAAGCTTGCAAAGGCTGGGAAGCTTCGATACCAAGACTTCCAGCTGGGTAAAAACTCCTGATAAAATCCGAAAGCTAGGAGGAGCGCTGTTTTGTGATCGTAGGTACGATACTGTATTTGTCTACCACAATGGAGCTGAGTCTTATTATGGAGCTAGAGGGTTCCGTGGATCTCTAAGAATTTAAGCAAAAAACATATAAAATCAACCCAACCACCTAAAAGTTGTTGTTTAAAACGTTTAGGTGGTTTTAAATATCTATTATGAACAATAAAAGCAAGATATCGTGCTACCCTTTTCAACTTGGTGATAGTCAGTAATTGTTATCCGGTTAGCACGGGAATAATATGAAAAAGCCAAACGGTGAATACAGGGTCTCGATGAGTATTGAGGGAGATGAATACATGCGCCATGGAAAAGAATATTCTCCTTAGCAGATATGCTAAAGCATATGTGGATGAACTTAAGGGGCATTGAATTGAATGTAGATGAAAGTTGACGACCCATTAGCCATAGCTTAAAACTATGGCTAATGGGTGTTTTTTTGTATTATTAATGGTTACGAGTTTGCTTTATACTAATAATCAAATAACTCTTAATGTTGAAATGTCAGGGGGAAGTTCAATGAAACATAGAATAGAAACTAAGTGCATCCACGAAGGTTGGAAGCCAAAAAAAGGAGAAGCAAGGCAGCTTCCTATTTATCAGAGCACCACATTTAAATACGATACAAGCGAGCAAATGGGAAAGCTATTTGACCTAGAGACAGAAGGATACTTTTATACCAGGCTTCAAAATCCTACAAACGATGCGGTGGCGGCAAAAATTTGTGAATTGGAAGGTGGAGTGGCGGCTATGCTTACTTCTTCAGGTCAAGCTGCAAATTTTTATGCAATCTTCAATATCTGTGAAGCAGGAGATCACTTTATATCTTCATCTGCAATATATGGAGGTACCTATAATCTTTTTGCGGTGACTATGAAAAAGATGGGCATAGAATGCACTTTTGTAGATCAAAATTTACCTGAAAGAGAACTGGCAAAATACTTTAAACCAAATACTAAAGCAGTTTTTGGAGAAACGATAACAAACCCTACGGTTACCGTGTTTGATTTTGAAAAGTTTGCTGGACTAGCTCATTTTCACGGAGTGCCTCTTATAGTAGACAACACATTTGCTACTCCTATTAACTGCAGGCCGTTCGAATGGGGTGCTGACATTGTTACTCACTCAACAACGAAGTACATGGATGGACATGGAGCAAGCGTTGGAGGGTGCATCGTAGATAGTGGAAATTTTGACTGGAATGCACATGGAGATAAGTTTCCTGGTCTGACGTCTCCAGATGACTCCTATCATGGCATAACTTATACAAATAAGTTTGGAAAGGGGGCGTATATAACCAAAGCTACAGCTCAATTGATGAGAGACTTTGGTTCATCACAGTCTCCACAGAATGCTTTTTATATTAATCTGGGCTTGGAAACGCTACATCTAAGAATGAGACAGCACTGCGAAAATGCGCTGGCTGTGGCAAGGTTTTTAAATAAAAACGATAAAATCGCATGGGTAAATTATCCTGGGTTGAAAGACAGCGCGGATAATGCACTGGCTAATAAGTATCTATCAAATGGTTCTTGTGGAGTATTGGCATTTGGAATAAAAGGGGGAAGAAAAAAGTCCATAGATTTTATGGATAATCTTAACTTTGCCTCCATAGTTACTCATGTGGCAGACAGCAAGACATGCATTTTGCATCCAGCAAGTCATACCCACCGACAGTTGACTGACAGACAGCTTGAAGAAGCAGGCGTTGCGCCAGATCTTATTCGACTTTCTGTTGGTTTAGAAAATGTGAATGACATAATTGAGGATATTGGCCAGGCATTAGCACAAATATGATTATTATATGTACCGAAATATACCACCTAAAAGTTGTGATATGCCAGGCTTTTAGGTGGTTTTAATGTTATAATACAGTTTGTCCCTTAAACAAATGCATTCAAATGACAATAAAGGAAGGTGATTGAAATAGAAACTGTCAACAGCCAATTTATTTTGTCCATGCTTATTATAATTCTAGGGTATGGAATGAAGCAGATTGGATTATTAAAAGAAAAAGATAAAGAGACTCTATCAAGAATCGTGTTTAACATAACGCTTCCGGCAATAGTACTTAAATCCATGAGTGTCAATATGGACCTGACCATATTGTTTATGACGTTTTTAGGCTTTGGATTTGGTGCGATGATGACTATAATAGCAATAATACTAGGGAAAAACAAAGGTCGAGAAGAAAAAGGCATATATGCTATCACGATACCGGGATTTAATATAGGACTTTTTGCCTATCCTCTGGTCCAAGCAATTTGGGGACTAAGCGGCATGATATACATTATTATGTTTGATGTAGGAAATGCATTCATAGTTTTTGGCAGCAGCTATTTTCTTGCGAAATATTATAAGGATGAGGATGCTAAGTTCAGCATAGGGTTTCTTGCTAAAATCTTGGGAAAATCAGTTCCGTTCATGTCTTACATGATAGGAGTTGCAATGAGCCTGTCCGGACTTCGTTTTCCGTCGATGGCAACGAGTGTCATAGATGTATTGGCAGGAGCGAATATGCCGCTGGCACTGTTGCTGCTTGGCATTGTCATTCAGTTAAGAATTGAATCAAAGGATTTGCGCACAGTAGGAAAGGTTATTTTGACAAGGTATACCGTTGGGGCTTTGTTTGGAGTATTATTGTATTTGGTGCTTCCGTATAATCCGGTGTTGTCTCCCATGTTTTTAATTATGTTTGTGCTGCCTATAAGCATGAGCTCGCTACCTTACTCGGTGCAATTTAATTATGATGTGAACCTGGTAGGTACGGCAAACAATATGACTATTATACTGAGCTTTTTCATCATTTGGGCAATATCAGCTTTTTCATTTTAATAAATAAGGAAAATCGATTGTTTTGGATGCAAGCAGCATCCTTTTTTTTATCAAAGTTATCAAGTGAATCTAAAGGTGACATCATCACAAGTTAACAACACAAAGTGAAGTTGCATTATTGACAAGACCATTTAGATATGATATCGTTGTTTATGTGATAATGATTATCATTATCACATAAACAGATTGGGAGGGAGTATGGCATGAAAAAAATTGTCGTAATATATTGGTCAGGTACAGGAAACACTCAAGCAATGGCAGAAGCGGTTGCAGAAGGAGCAAAATCTAAAGATGTAGAGGTAGATCTTCTGAATGTAAGCCAGGCTAACATTGATGATATAGAAAAAGCAGATGCAGTTGCCTTGGGGTGCCCTTCTATGGGTGCGGAAGTTTTAGAGGAATACGAGATGGAACCCTTTGTTGAGAGCCTATCTGGCAAGATCAGTGGCAAGCCAATGGTTTTGTTTGGATCATATGGATGGGGTGACGGTGAATGGATGGCTGACTGGGAAGAAAGAATTAAAAAGCAAGCTGCAAACTTGTTAAAAGAAGGTTTGATTATAAATGAAATGCCTGACGATGAAGGCATAAACAACTGCAAGGAACTGGGTTTGATGTTGGCAAAAGAGATTGCTTGAAAATTAGGTGATATAGAAATGATGAAATTAAAAACCAAGATGGAGATCGCAGATTACATAAATAGAATGTACGAATATGATGATTTTGATCTTTTAATGCATAAAATATGTTTTCATGGCGCGGCTACCATCAATAGAGTGAAACCGTCGTTTTTGATTTGTTTAAAAAACAGTTCATCCTTCAAATTGAAAGATATTTGGGAAAAATACAAATATGAAGTTAAAGAAACGGTACCTTTTGATTATAAAGAGCTGAAAACATGCAGGGATGGGGTTAACGTCTTGTTCTACAGACGTGACTGGCTCAGTAGAATAATCAATAGCAACAAAGTTTACCAGTACCTGCAAGGCAATGGATACCAAGGGGTAAAATCAGTTGATCATGCTTTGGAGATATTAAGCAACCGTTATTCTAATGGATGTCCTGATGAGATTGGAGTATTCTTAGGCTATCCTTTAGCAGATGTGATTGCATTTTCATCTACTGACAAACATTGCAGCATCTGCACTGGATACTGGAGAGTTTATTCTAACGCTGACAGAGCAAAAAAGATATTTGGTGTGTATGATAAAGCTAGATCAAATATTGTGGATTCACTCGAAAAGGGTATAAAGCCTCAAAAGATAATAGAGCTAGCTTCATAGAACAAATAAAAAACAACCAAATGAAATTGAGCAGCTGTCAGGATTGTGCAGATATCTATTTGCGCTTGAGTTTGATTGAATTAAACTGCCCAGGGTAATATTATCATAAGATAGTTAGGTTGCATCGTAAAATCTGGGAGGTGTAATAGTGAAGCTTGCTAAAATAATTGGGTGGATTGGATTATTGGCCATGACGCTTGCCTTGGCTCAAGGATTTATTAAAGGTGATTTCTTTGCAGATGGTGGGGAGATCATTTCAAATCCGTGGGGAATAGTTTCATTGGTGGATTTGTATGTGGGATTCGCGTTGTTTTCCTGCTGGATAGCATTTCGCGAAGAGAAATTGGTTGTAACCATACTGTGGATAGCAGCGATGATGATTCTAGGTTTTTTTGCAGGAAGTGCTTATGTAATCTTCAATTTATACGCTAGCGAGGGAGATTGGTTAAGTTTCTTTTTAGGCTCCAAAAAAAAGATGTTGATAAAGAAAACATACAATTAAATAAAACACCTCTCGAATATTGGATTGTTTCTAATAACGAGAGGTATTAATATGCTGTTTTTTACTGAAATGTCCTGCCTCCATCCAGCAGGATCACCTGGCCATGGATGTATTCAGACTTATCCGACGCCAAAAAGCTGGCTAGATAGGCTACATCTTCCGGTTGACCTATCTTTCTTATAGGAATCAAATTTCGTATTTTATTTTTACTCTCTTCATCAGGATAGAGATTTTCCAGCATTTCGGTCTGTATGACTCTAGGTGCTATTGCATTTACGTTTATACCTAAGGGACCTAGCTCCTTGGCAAGATTTAAAACCATTGCGTTAAGTCCCGCCTTGGATGCTACGTAATTAAGTCCGCCCCCTGTTCCTGTGTAAGCAGAACCGGAAGAAATAAATATTATTTTTCCATATTTGCTTGACCTAATGTGATCGATAAATGCCTTGAGGGTAAAGAATGCTCCATTTAGATTTACATCCAGTACTTGGTGCCAAGTGGCTTCGTCGATATCATCAAGGGGTTGTTTTATCGAAATTCCAGCATTTAAAACCAAGATATCTACTTTGCCCATGTTTTTTTCTACTTCCAAAGTCGCTGATTTCAAACAGTGGGAATCGGTTACATCGCAATGGATGAATTGGGCTCTGCCACCCTCAGCCCGAATTTCACTTACTGTCTGTTTTCCCTCGAATTCCAAAATATCCAGTACCACTACTTGAGCACCTTCTTGAGCAAAATCTTTAGCTATAGATTTGCCAATTCCACGTGCTGCGCCGGTAATCAATGCTATACGGTTTTCTAACAACATACCCATCACGGCTCCTTATATTTTATAATTTTATATTAACATAGTTTGCCCAATAATTAAAACAATGTAAACTTATGACGATTGTATTAGGATTATTGTTATGGTACCATATAATATATTTAAAGAACTAAAGTGCAAAACAATTAAGATGAAAAGACCTACATTAAGGTGTTTTGCTTTTGAGGAGAAAATATGAAAAAAATATCTGAGTACGTAGGGAAATACATGGTCAAGTGGTTGACAGTTGCAACTGTAGTGGGTGTTGGAGGTGGTTTTTCTGCAGTTGCATTAAATAAGTCAATCGATTTGGTTTCAAGGTTAAGCAATAACTTTCACATAGGCTTGACGCCATTGATTGGAGGAGTTTTAGTTTCGATGATTTATATTTGGGATAGAAATGCCTCCGGATTTGGAACTGATCACTACATGAATGAAGTCAATCGCCATGGTGGGTATTTAAAAGTGAAGACATTGTTCAGTAAATTAGCGGCCACTGCAGTGACTTTGGGCTTTAATGGCAGTGGCGGGGTGGAAGGTCCTATGTTGGTTATGGGTGGAAGCATGGCAGATGTAGTCTTAAAAATACCCTTTATAAAAAATAAATTCAATAAAGAAGATAGAAGGATATTAACAATATGTGGTGCAGCAGGGGCAATTGGGGCTATTTTCAGATCACCCTTAGGAGGGGGAATATTTGTCGTAGAGATATTATACCGATCGTCGCTTCATTACGGAGACTTATTTCCAGCAATGCTCTCTTCTACTATGGGTTTTGTAGTATATAGCATGATATCTAAACCTACACCTTTGTTTCTGATTCCGGATTATCTACCGGATGTGTACAATGTTCCTTTTTTAATCTTGGCTGGGATTTTAGCAGGGATAGCATCTTTAGTATTTATGAGTGTTTTTTCATATAGCAGACAAATATTTAGCCGGATACCGTATTCAAAGATTCACCCGGTTCTGGGTGGGGCATTGACCGGTTTGATTTTATTGGTACTACCTAACGTGGGAGGAAAAGGTAATTTTGTTATACAGGAAATGATAGACATGGATTTTCCTATTATGATTTTGATTTTGCTTTTTATTGGGAAGATACTGGCCACTTCATTTACAGTAGCCTCTGGAGGGAGTGCAGGTCTTGTCATACCTGCGTTGTTTGTTGGAGCGCTAGCCGGAAATGGAATATCTACGTTAGTGGCTAATGGCAATTTAGGTCTTTCCTCATCTTTGGTAATAACAGGAATGGCGGCCAGCCTTGCCAGTATTGCCAACGTTCCAGTTGCGGCGGCTATCATGCTAGTTGAGATGGTGGGATTGCGCCTAGGTGTTCCGGCTACATTGGGAAGCATCATAGGTTATGCCGTAGGACATAGCAAGGTAATCTATGGTATAAATTCACCTGACCAGTGGCAGTATGAAGAAATGAAAGTGTGGAGAGATTTGGATGCGAAAGATGAAAGCCATTGAGTCTCTATGTATTATGGTAAACTGATTTGGATATATAAGCAAATAGAAGGTTGATGGAGGTTGTGTTTTGAGGAATTTTTTATCAGTTTTTATGATCTGCTTTACAATTAGTGCGGTTTTGTTATTTTTCTTAGGTGGAATAATTCTTGAAAGCATCTGGGGAGCATTAATGTTCTTCTCGTTTTTGATGGCTGTTTTCATAAGCATATTTATTAATCAAGAAGAGAGAATAGAGAGATTAGAGGAAAGGCTTGAAAAAATAGAGAAAAATCAATAGACGCAGTTAACACAAAACACGATAACTGCGCCTATCTAGGATTTTATAAGAGCATTGCAAACCCTATTAGGGTGCCTGCAATTATTCCTGCGTTGGCTAGATGGCTGTGAAGGCCATTTGCCTGGGGAACCAACTCGTCATTTACGATGTAAATCATCGCTCCCGCTGCAAAGGCAAGAGAACCACCTATCATTGCGGTTGATATACCGAATACTACCAGACCTATGGTAGTTCCTACGACGGTCATTAAACCAGCACCTAAAGTAAATATGAGGACCTTTAAACTAGATAAACCGCCAGCCTTTAAAGGACCTGCAACGGCTAAACCTTCAGGTATATTATGCAGCCCTATGGCAAGTGCTATGGACATGCCAAGCTCAGGGCTAGCTTCAAGTCCAGCACCTATGGCTAGACCTTCCGGAACGTTATGGAGAGCGATACCTAAAAAAATCAAGTATCCTGTGCGCAAAATTTTTCTTTCTTCATGTATATGCGACTCGTTTTCCACGACCAGTTCATCGCTTGTTGACATATGGGCATGAGGTAAAAATACATCCAGAAGATACATCATGCCACATCCGAGAATAAAACCTGTGACGACCACAAGGAGCGATTCGCCAAGCTCGTAAGCCTCTGGCATAAGCTCAAACAGGGAAATAGCTATCATGATTCCGCCGGCAAAGCCAAGCAGAGTTGCCATCGTTTTCCTTCCGGGCTTACCAAATAACATTAAAATAATTGCTCCTAAAGCTGTGGAACTGCCAGCAAAAAAACTATAAATTAAACTTTCCATGTTGCCTCCTTCAAATGATGTAATTAATAATACTTTAATGTATTTATATCAAGGGAGCAAGGATTTTAAACATATTTAGATATAAAAAATACATTTTCCAAAAGCAAGTGAAGTTTGTTTCTGTTTTAGAAGCCTCCAATCGGGTACAAACACTAAAGAAAATGCTTATGAGGTAAAGCCATGAATAAATATAGAATTAAAAGAGAAGAAGAAACTTTGGTGGTAATGATTCGGATGTACTGCAAGAAAAATCATAGCCCCATTAATCTATGCGATGAATGTGATGAGCTTGAGGCTTATGCTTTAAGCAAGCTCAGAAAGTGCACTTATGGAAATAAAAAGCCAGTCTGCAGCAAATGCAAAACTCACTGCTATAATCCGGTTATGAGAGAAAAAATCAAAAGAGTAATGAGATACAGCGGGCCTAGGATGATTCTTTATCACCCGGTTATGGCAGTTATGCATACATATGATAAGGTCAAATAATATAAGATTTATTTTAACAGACGCATTCTTAAATGGATAAAGAATGCGTCTGTATTAAGGTATAGATCATATTTCCAGTAGTGCTTTTTGTCTGATTTTTTTTGCTTTTCCAAGAAATAGCATGAAAGCTACAATTGCTGACACTATGCCTATAGGATAAGAGATAGCAGTAGATAATTGGAAGCCTTCCGGAGCTTGCAATATATAGGTCGTAATAACTGCTGTCATAAAAGTTGCAGGCACTGTAGCTATCCAGTGAAGCTTGTTGTTTTCTACAAGATAAACAGCAGATGCCCATAAAACCATAGTGGCAAGCGTCTGATTAGACCAAGCAAAATATCGCCAAATGATGTTGAAGTCTATCAAGCTTAACCCAAAACCTACTAAAAACAAAGGGATAGCAATTATAAGCCTTTTATTCAAACGGCTTTGATTGGTTTTTGTAAAGTCTGCGATGACAAGTCTAGCACTCCTAAAAGCGGTGTCTCCTGATGTTATAGGGCATGCAATCACCCCTAGCATAGCAAGTAATCCGCCCACGACTCCGAGCAAAGACGTTGAAACTTGGTAAACTACTCCCCCCGGCCCCCCGGCAGATGTCGCTCCCATCAGTCCATCTGTTCCATGAAAGAAGCTCATTGCCGCAGCGGCCCATACAAGGGCGATTATTCCTTCAGCGATCATAGATCCGTAGAATACTCTTCTACCCTGAGTTTCATTGCCTACGCACCTTGCCATTAGTGGAGACTGGGTCGCATGGAAACCACTAATGGCACCACAGGCGATAGTTATAAATAGTAGAGGCCAAACAGATAAATTGTTGGGGTGGATATTTTCAAGAGTAAGTGCCGGTAGTTGATGACCATTTATCAAAAGCATAGCAGCAATACCTACTGCCATTATTATGAGAACTGCGCCAAACAAAGGATAAATTTTTCCAATGATTTTATCCACAGGAAGTATAGTAGCAAGGAAATAATAAACTAAAATTATAGCCAGCCAAATTTGATATGAATCTATATTAAGAAAACCCAAGTTGCCAAGCAACAAAGCAGGACCGGTCATAAAGACTGTTCCCACCAGAATAAGAAGAATTACTGAAAATGCTCTCATAAACTGTCTTGCATTATTTCCAAGGTATTTTCCGACGATCTCAGCGATGGTGGCTCCACCATTTCTGATTGAGAGCATGCCTGAAAAATAGTCATGTACTCCACCCGCAAAAATACTGCCAAACACGATCCAGATAAAAGCCTGTGGACCCCACAATGCACCAGCAATAGCGCCATAAATTGGGCCAAGTCCGGCGATGTTTAAAAATTGGATTAGAAATAATTTGTACCAAGGCATCTCGATATAGTCTACACCATCAGCCATGGATACAGCAGGTGTTTTGCGTTCCCTTTCTATACCAAAAACCCTTTCTACAAATTTGCCATAAATAAAATAACCGGCTATCAACACTGCAATTGAAATAAACAACAAAGACAAGAAAAAAACCTCCTTCATAATTAATAACTTTTATGTTTTAATTATAAACAAAGGTTTGAAAACAATTACATGTTTTGAGTGACTTGTTAAAAATCCGTATTAAATGGCTGCAATCTATGCATGAGTGGTTTATGGTTGAATACCCATAAGCTCTTTAAATGATTTTAGATTCCCTCTGCTGATTGGGATATTTGTATCTTTAATACCACGCATCTTAAGCTGAAGGGAATTATTGAACCACAACACCACTTCTTCAATTTCGTCCGTATTGACAATAAAGCTTCTATGAGTTCTAAAAAACTTTTCATTCGGCAATTTGTCTAGCCATTGACAGAGATTTAGATTGGAACGGAAAACGCCTTTTTTCGTTGCCAATTTAGTATTTCTATCTTCAGTTTCTATGTAGATTATATCCAAAACACTCAGGACATAAAACCTGTCATCACGTTCTAAGGTTATTTTGCTTTGGGTATGCTCTTTTTGCAAATGTTCACGCAATAAACGTTCAATAGATATGGAATTAGGTGAGTGGCTATCTAGTGCTTTTGATTTAAAGGATTCTTCAACTTTGGCTATCGTTTTAATAAACCTATCCTCTTCAATGGGTTTAAGAAGGTAATCCACTGCGTAATACTCAAAAGCCTTTAGCGCATATTTGTCATAGGCTGTTATAAAGACGACTTTTGAGTTGATTCCGTTTTCAACCATAAAACTAGCAATGTCTAAGCCGCTCATATCATGGAGATGAATATCTAAAAAAACTACATCAGGAACTTCAGATGAAATTATTTTGATTGCTTCTTCTCCATTGTCTGCTTCGCAAACTATGTTTTCAGGCGAAAAGTTCTTTTCCAGCAAATGCCGAACCTGTTTTCTTGCGGGCATTTCATCATCAACGATTAATACTTTCATTGTGTTTCCTCCTATGCACCTATGGGTATGCGGATTTGAACGCTGGTTCCTATTCCTTCCGTACTGTGAATATCAAGGGCATATCCTTCTCCGTACAAGTTGATCAATCGTTTATTGACGTTGAAAAGTCCAATCGAATCAATGTACTTGTTTTCATCATTAGAATTGATTTTAATCATCAAGTGATCAAGTTGATCCTTTGACATGCCTTTTCCTGTATCGGCGATCTCTATAGTAATTTCGTCTGCGGTGGGTTTTGAACTTATAGTTACGCTTCCGCCGTTTTTTTGTGGGAGTATCCCGTGGATTACAGCGTTTTCAACAATAGGCTGTAAGATTAAAGGTGGTATTTTAATGATGACATTTTCGGGTACGTCAAAATTGAAGGTTAGGCGATCTCCAAAACGTGCTTGTTCTATTTCTACATATGACTTTATATAGTCCAGTTCCTGATTTAAGCTTATAAAATCGTTGGAAGAGCTGAGGCTTTTTCTAAACATGATTGCCAGTGAGGTTAAAAGGCTTTTGGCACGAGTTCCATCTATCAGCATAAATGACTGTATAGTGTTGAGAGCATTGAACAGAAAGTGGGGTTTGATTTGTGCTTGTAGGTTTTTTAATTCTGCATCAACTAACAGCTTCTCCTGAGATTGAACTCTGCTGACTTCAATCTGAGTAGAAAATAACTGAGCCAGCCCCAATGCCAATTCTTCGTCTAAATTAGTAATACTATGTTCCATATTCTTGTATAGCTTTAGGGTTCCAACAGTTTCTTCCCGTTCTTTTAAGGGAATTATAATCGCAGACTTTAATGGGCAGTCGGAATGTTCACAGTATATGGCGTCACTTTCGTTGATAATTTGGTGATTTCCGCTTTTTAATGCGACCTTGGTTGAATTTGTCCTTATGAGCTCTCCAGATATATGATGATCTTCTCCTGAGCCAATATGAGCTAGAATTTCCTTTGTGTCCGTGATAGAAACGGCCGATACATCTATTGAGTTATGTATTATTCTAACCACATTTTCAGCGACATGCTTGTTTAGTCCCTGTCTGAAGTATGGGAGAGTCTGATTAGCTATATCCAGAGCTTTGTGAGCCTGCAAGGCAGCTGCTATTCTTTCTTGCTCGTTATAAATGTTGTCAAGAACCCCTATAAAAAGCGCGATGCCAATGGAATTTACAAATACCATAGGAAGGGATATTATCCGTACAAGCTCTAAGGCATCGATAAACGGCCTTGCAATCATCAGTATAATTATCATCTGGACAACCTCTGCAAGAATACCGATGCCAAGCGCATACTTCCATTTATGGGCCTTGTGCTTCAGATAATAATGAAAGTATCCTCCAATGAGGCCTTCGGCGATAGTAGACACTGCACAAGCTACAGCAGTGAACCCTCCTACATCTATAAGAAATCTGTGACCGCCTGCTATAACAGCAGCTATAAATCCTACGAGAGGACCGCCTAGAAGTGCACCTACCATGACGCCAACTACCCTAGTATTGGCAAGAGCGCCATTAACGGGCACGCTAGAATAAGTTCCAAGAACTCCTATCAAGCCAAATACAACGGCCAAAATTATTTTATCGCTAGCTGAAGCGTCTTTTTTAGATATTAACCGCTTAAATATTCCGATTTTTGAGATAATGACCGCTAAAATAATAATGATTCCAAGTTTATTCATTAGCGAAAATATGATATCGACAATCACTTGATTTCACCCGCCTATCGATTTAATTATACATTAACTTGAAATTATTAAACAAGACATATCTTTAAGTATTGGAATACGAGTTGTATTGAAGAGCGAATATCTTTTCATTTGCTATCAGTATTGAGGGTAATATATTATGTAATTACATTGTTCATATCAGCAAGGTAAATGATCTTGAAGAAGCTGTTTGTAATCAGTCAAGTAAACTAGGCCATTTTTCGCCACGAACTAGGCCACTATTTT
>CAZOTE010000054.1:0-13712 GCA_964582705.1 uncultured Eubacteriaceae bacterium
GTTGTACTGGATGATGAAGACATCTTGGCTGTAATTGCCAAGCAGGTAAAACAGAGAAAAGACGCTTTGGAAGAATTTAAAAAAGCTCAGCGGGAAGATCTTATGGAACAAACCGAAAAAGAGCTGGATATTTTGATGGAATACCTCCCTAAGCAATTGACGGAAGAAGAATTAAAAGTAATCGTATCTAATGCGATTAATGAAGTGGTTGCAACTTCCCTTAAAGATATGGGTAAAGTCATGTCGGCTGTAATGCCAAAGGTTAAAGGTAGGGCAGACGGAGGAATGATCAACAAAATCGTAAAAGAGATACTAAACGAGCAATAAGATAAAAGAGGCTACCGGTAACGGTAGCCTCTTGATATTTGTATAGGTTAAACTCTTAAGCACGGCTGGACAACGATTCATGGATTCAAACCTAAAACCATCTAAAGCCCAACAAAGTGGAATATTCATTGGTAATATGGTATCATGGATTTATTATATTTGATTTTTCAAGGAGGATAATTATTGGAACTAATTGCTGAAAAAATACTCGAGCTGGATAACGCAGATTCGATTATGAAAATATACGGTAGATTTGACGAAAACGTTAAGGAAATCGAAAAAAAATTCAACGTAAGAATCCTATCAAGAGAAAACAGCTTAAAGCTGATCGGAGAAGAAAAAAACATCGACAAGGCGTTAGATGTCTTGACAAAACTAAACGGCATGATAAATGACAATATGGTAATTGACCAGCAGAGCCTCTCATATCTGATCGACATCGTGGAAAAGGGTGAAAAAGAGGATTTGGAAAGCCTTAAGGAGATAGTTTGCTATACTGCCAGGGGCAAAAAGATCATGCCTAAAACCTTGGGGCAAAAAAAATATATAAAAGCCATAGAAAAAAACGAGATTGTTTTTGGTATAGGTCCTGCAGGTACGGGAAAGACGTATTTAGCCATGGCTATGGCTATAAAGGCCTTTAAAAGGGAAGAAGTAAACAGAATAATACTTACCAGACCTGCAGTGGAGGCAGGAGAAAGCCTTGGTTTTCTGCCAGGAGATTTACAGGAAAAGGTTGATCCTTATTTAAGGCCTCTATACGATGCGCTATACGACATACTGGGTCCTGAAACCTATCTGAAATATAGGGAAAAAGGACTTATTGAAGTGGCACCATTAGCATATATGAGAGGCAGGACTCTGGATGATTCATTTATAATACTAGATGAAGCCCAGAATACAACTCCGGAGCAAATGAAGATGTTCCTGACTAGGCTGGGTTTCGGATCAAAAGCGGTTGTCACGGGAGATATTACCCAAATCGATCTCCCGGGTGGAAGAAGCTCAGGGCTTGTGAAGGTCACTCAAATATTAAATGACATCGAAGGCATTGCTTTTATCAACTTTACTCAGCGTGATGTTGTAAGGCACAGATTAGTGCAAAAGATCATAAATGCTTATGAATCTTATGAAAATAAGAAGTCAATAAAGACAAGTGGTGATAAAAATAAAAAGTAGAATTATCAAACTGAACAAAAAAAATCTAAACACCCTGACATTGGTAGCGCTTTTAGGCTTCATCGCGATATTTTCCATGATGGTTATAACAGCCCTGCCTCCTAATTACAATTACAATCAAGGAGATGTAGCTCAAGAAAATATCGCCGCGCCGCACAGGATAATAGATGAAAAGACCACTGAAAAACGCAGAGACCAAGCAGCTGCAGGAGTAGAGCAGATATATACGAGAATCGACAATGCACAAGACAATGCGTTGGAAAAAACAGATGAACTTTTTAGGGCTCTTGACGGGAAGGATGAATTGACGAATAATGAGATCTCTGATTTGCGATTGAGATCTATAAACATCACAGATACAGCCCTCATTAGCCTCCTCGAAATGGAAGATGAGGTTAAAAGTGCTTTGGAAGCAAGTTTAGTTTCCGAATTAGGGAGGATATACCAAAACGAAATAAGCATGCAAAACCTTGCCCAGGTACAGGAAGAAGCTGCTGAAGCATTCGCTGAAGACAATCCAGGAGAAGAATATGCACAGACAGGAGCTGAGATACTGTCTAAATCCATCCAGCCCAACATGATTCTTGATGTGGAGAGCACTCAACAGGCGGTTGAAGAGGCTAGGCAGTCTGTTCCTACAATAACATATGAGGCCGGAGAGCTGATTGTTGAAAGAGGAGAAGTGCTCACGGCTGAAAAGATAAATCTACTGTTTGACAACAATATGATGAGAGGATCATATTTCGACGATCCTTACTTAATAATCGGTGTTGCCCTTCTTTTGTTGGGGATATTTTCTGTTTACTACGTGTATTTAAGGAATTTCTATAGAGAGTTTATACTGAAAGACAATAAGAGATTTTTAATTATTGTCATCATTTTCACCTTCATGGTTTTGTTGACGATTCCTCTTGTGAGCATTTCTCCATACATAGTGCCTGTTAGTATGATGACGATGACCATTGCCTTGCTGACTGACAAAAGGCTGGCCATAACCAGCACGGTTTTTTTCGTGCTGATAGCGGGTTTTAGTTCCAATTTCAATATGATACAGATTATAATCTACATGGTAAACGGATATATCGGTGCCATGGGGATGATAAAAATCAACAAGCGGGCGGATATAATGCGCACCGGTTTAGCTGTTGGATTGGTCAACCTGCTTCTGATAGGATCTTACAACCTAATTGGCCATAACTTTGGTTTGTCCGGAATAATGGATATGATGTTAGGCTTTTCAAACGGATTGCTATCAGGGATATTCACATTGGGAACGTTGGTCATTTGGGAATGGACCTTTGATATAACTACCCCAATAATGTTGGTTGAGTTGGCAAATCCCAATAATCCATTGCTTAAAAAGCTCATGACTAATGCCCCGGGAACATACCATCACAGCATCGTAGTTGGCAACCTGGCGGAAAGCGCTGCTGAAAGGATAGGGGCTAATTCATTGCTAGTTAGAGTAGGAGCGTATTATCACGATATCGGAAAGAGCTTGTCCCCTGTGTATTTTACAGAAAATCAATTTGGGGAGATAAATCCTCATGACTTTATATCACCCTTAAAAAGTGTGCAGATTATTAAAAACCATGTGATTAAGGGATTTGAGATGGCAAAGGAATACAAGATTCCAGAGGAAGTCAGAAACTTCATAATTACACATCATGGTGAAAGCACTATTGAGTTTTTTTACCATAAGGCAAATGAGCTCAACGAAAACCCGGATATTGAAAAATTCAAATATGAGTCGAGGAAGCCTTCTACCAAGGAGGAAGGAATATTGGCTTTAGCTGATTCCGTGGAGGCTGCTGTAAGAAGCATAAAAGGCATAAACGACAATAAAATTGCCGAAAGGGTAGACAAGATTTTTCAAAAGAAGCTCTCTGATGGCATGCTTGACGAGTGTGATTTAAGCTTAAAGGAAATAAGCCTGATTAAAGAGGTTTTTGTAAAGATACTCAACAGCGTGTATCATGAAAGAATAGAATATCCTGATATGGAATCGGATTCCAAAGGGGTGGAGGAAAGCTGATGGAAATTTATATTGATAACCGATCAAAAGGGGACTTGAGCGACGAAATGATCGGTATGATAGAAGAAACCGTAAATAAAGCCATCGAAGTTGAAGGGTTTAAATTGGATTTTGAAGTGAGCATATCCATAGTAGATGAAGAGGAAATAAAAAACCTAAACAATACTTATAGAAACAAGGACAGCATAACTGACGTCCTGTCATTTCCCATGTATGAAGATGATGATCTGGAGCCTGTGTTGCTGGGAGATATCATAATATGCATGCAAAGAGCGGCGGAACAGGCTGATAGCTATGGCCATGGCTTGGAACGTGAGATGTGCTACCTTGCTGCTCACGGAATGCTTCATCTGCTGGGCTACGATCATATGGGATCTGAAGAAAAGACCGAGATGAGAATCAAAGAAAAAATAATTATGGAAAAACTTAATCTGCAAAGGTGATCATATGAAGGCATTGATTAGAAGCTTCAAGTATGCTTTTGAGGGGATATTCTACTGTTTGAAAACCCAGAGAAACATGCGCATACATTTTATTTTTGCTGCGGGGGCAACCTTGGCAGGGGTATATTTTAAAATTGAGATGACAGAGTGGTTAGCGCTGTTCATAACATTTAGCTTGGTAATAACAAGCGAGATGTTCAACACAGCTATCGAAAAGGCTGTGGATCTGTCAACCATGGAATACGATGAAAGGGCTAAGGTCGCAAAAGATGTCGCTGCAGGGGCAGTGCTCCTAAATGCAGTGGTGGCGGTTTTAGTAGGGGTCTTCGTGTTTTGGGGTAGGCTATGGGAAGAGGTCATAAGATGGATGAACTAACAAAATATCAAAAGCTGATAAGCGTCGCGCATGAGAGCCTGAAGGAAGCATATGCCCCCTATTCAGATTATAAAGTAGGGGCAGCGGTAATCATGGAAGACGGGAAGATCTATGGTGGCTGCAACGTAGAAAATGCATCCTTCGGTGCTTCCAACTGTGCGGAAAGGACTGCCATATTTAAGGGTGTTTCAGAAGGTAACAGGAAGATAGAAGCGATTGCCATAGTAGGATCAAATGGCCAAAAAACATTTCCCTGCGGGATATGCAGACAGGTAATAAGCGAATTCAGCAAGGATGCAAAAATAATATTGACAAATTCAAATAAGGAAATAGAAGTCTTTACGTTAGAAGAATTGCTGCCTCATGGCTTTTCAAAACAAGACTTTTTGGAGGAATGAAAAATGAGCTTTAAATCGGGTTTTATAAGCATAGTGGGAAGGCCAAATGTAGGCAAATCCACTCTTTTGAACAATATCTTAGGAGAGAAAATGGTGATTATCTCATCAAAGCCTCAGACTACCAGAAATGTAATAAGATGCGTTCATACCACAGAGAAATATCAAATGATTTTTTTAGACACGCCTGGAATTCACAAGCCTAAGAACAGGCTGGGAAACATCATGGTGGATGGAGCCGCATCTGCAATGAAGGACGTGGATGTGATATTGTTTTTGATGGATGACATGAAATCACCGGGACCAGGTGACAGATTCATTCTTGACGCGCTAAAGGACGTAAATATTCCCAGAATATTGGTAATAAACAAAATAGACACCGTAAAAAAAGAAGATATTCTAGAGAAGATAGACATCATGAAGGAATACGAATTTTTTGAAGAAATTGTTCCCATCAGCGCATCCACTGGAGAAAATGTGGACAGGCTGGTGGAAATCATGGAGAGATATCTTCCTGAAGGACCGATGTATTTTCCTGAAGACACCATAACAGAACAGCCGGAAAAAGTAATAGTGGCAGAAATGATAAGAGAAAAGGCCCTGATATCTCTAGATGAGGAGATACCTCATGGTATCGCGGTAGAAATCATGTCCATGAAGGAAAGAAAAAAATCTGATATTATGGATATAGAGGCTACTATATACACAGAGAAAAAGTCGCACAAAGGGATAATTATAGGCAAGGGCGGAGCGATGCTTAAAAAGATCGGAACAATGGCCAGACGTGATATAGAAAATCTTCTGGGGATTAGGGTAAATCTTCAGTTATGGGTTAAGGTGAAAAAGGACTGGCGAGACAAAGATTTTGATTTAAAAAGCTTTGGATACGGTCAGGATAAAAACAGGTAAGCTACATGTCTATGGAAAAGGCGGCCGGATTGGTCATTAAGTCGGTAAACTATGGGGAAAACGACAAGATCATAACCTTGTTTACAAAAGAATCAGGGAAAATAACCGCCATAGCAAAGGGAGCTAGGAATCCCAAAAGTGCCTACGTGGGGGTAACTCAGCTTTTTAGCTACTGCAATTTTGTCTATTATACGGGGAGAAGCTTTGCATACTTAAACCAAGCAGAGCTTATTGAATCCTTTCACAAACTAAGAAACGATCTAGATAAGCTTTCAAAGGGTGCATATATGGCAGAGGCTTTGAATCAGGCATACGAAGAGTACGAATCGGATGAAAGCGCATTAAGGTTGATACTAAACTTACTGTATTTCATGAATGAAGGCTTGGTCCAAAGCGATGAGGTTATCCTGCTTGCGTTTCAGATTAAGCTTCTGGGATATTTGGGATTTGCGCCTAATTTAAAAAAATGTCAGATATGTTCCAAATGCGACAGTGGGTGGTGGTTTTCTTGGGATCTGGGAGGATTGGTATGTAAAGACTGCTCAAAAAACAATAGACAGAATAGCAAAATTGCAGATCAAGATGCGGAGTTTCTTCGCTATCTTCAAGACACGCCTATATCCGGACTGAAAAAAACAGGTTTATACCCCAAGGAATTGATGCACCTTGCGGTGATACTGAACAAGACTTTGGAATGCCATACAGGAAAACGCAACAGATCTTTTGAATTTCTATTAAATAACAATTGACAAAGGCAAGTTAAATTTGTTAAGTTATTTATTGAATATCTATATTTGTGCAATGATGAAGAATAGTAGGATGCCGACATATGCAAAGCGAGGAAAGGACGGTGCAAGCTTTCCCATATGGGTTTTTGAATGGAACTTTTGAGCACATTTTTGAAAAAGAAGGGCATTTAGCATGTGCCAATTAGGGTGGAACCGCGGTAAATATCGTCCCTTGCTTATTTTAAGCAGGGGATTTTTATTTTATAAAAATAATTTATATGGAGGATAAAAATGAATAAGGAACTTAACATGAATGAAATCGTAAGTATTTGCAAAATGAGGGGAATAATCTATCCAGGCTCGGAAATCTACGGAGGTCTTGCAAACAGCTGGGATTACGGGCCGATAGGAGTAGAGCTTAAAAACAACATAAAGAAAGTTTGGTGGAAAAAATTTGTGCAGGAGTCCCCATACAACGTAGGCATAGATTCTGCTATTCTAATGAATCCTAAGACATGGGAAGCTTCAGGCCATGTGGGTGGATTTAACGATCCGTTGATGGATTGTAAAAAGTGCAAAACAAGGTATAGGGCAGACAAACTCATCGAAGACTACTCTTTCAACAAAAACGAAGATATCGTCGTAGATGGATGGGACAATCAAAAGATGCTGGATTTCATCAATGAGCATGAAATCAAATGTCCGAACTGCGGATCATTCGACTACACGGATATAAGACAGTTCAACCTTATGTTCAAGACATTCCAGGGAGTGACGGAAGACAGCGCTAATGAAATCTTCTTAAGACCGGAAACAGCTCAAGGCATTTTTGTCAACTTTGCCAATATTCAAAGATCTTCAAGAAAAAAGATACCTTTTGGAATTGCCCAGATAGGCAAGTCTTTTAGAAACGAGATAACACCGGGCAACTTTATATTTAGAACCAGAGAATTCGAGCAAATGGAACTTGAGTTTTTCTGCAAGCCTGGAGAAGATTTGGAATGGTTCGGATACTGGAAGGAATTCTGTAAAAATTGGATCCTTGACCTAGGAATCAAAGAAGAGAATTTGAGACTGCGGGATCACTCGGATGATGAGCTTTCACACTACAGCAACGCTACGACAGACTTTGAATTCAAGTTTCCCTTTGGATGGGGAGAGCTTTGGGGAATAGCCGACAGAACTGATTTTGACCTCAAACAGCATCAAAACCACAGTGGAAAAGATCTCAAATATACTGATCCGGTTACGAATGAAAAATATGTTCCTTACTGCATAGAGCCTTCCTTAGGAGTAGATAGGGTTCTCCTGGCTTTCTTGTGCAATGGATTTGAAACAGAGCAAATAGACGAAAAGGATTCGAGGACGGTACTGAAATTGCATCCTGCATTGGCACCTTTCAAATGCGCCGTTTTGCCTCTTACAAAGAAGCTCAAAGACAAAGCTCTTGAAGTTTACGGCATTTTGGCTAAGAATTTTATGGTAGACTACGATGAAGCGGGAAGCATAGGCAAGCGCTACAGAAGACAAGACGAGATAGGAACCCCATACTGTATCACAATCGATTTTGATACCCTTGAAGATGGTACTGTTACAGTAAGAGATAGAGATACGATGGAGCAGGTCAGGATTAGTGTTGATGAGCTTGTCAAACATATTAACGACAACATTGTATACTAAGTACAAAAAATATGCAAAAAAAGTATTAATGTTATACGGATAATATGTTATACTTTATTCATAATGGAGTGCATTAATAGAACACATATAACCTTGGGAGGTGGCCATCATACAATTATCAAAGAGGCAAATGGAAATTTTGGACATTGTTAAAGAAAATCAGCCAATTACTAGTGAGCACATTGCTGATAGAATTAATTTGACCCGGGCAACCCTGAGACCAGATTTAACAATATTGACGATGATGGGAATCTTGGAAGCCAGGCCCAAGGTTGGGTACTATTACTCAGGCAAGTCTTTAATCAGCGTAATGGGAAGTTTCATAAAGAATATTAGCGTTATGGACGTTAAAAGCATACCTGTTGTGGTATCAGAAGATACAACTGTTTATGATGCGATAGTCACGATGTTTCTGGAAGATACAGGAAACATTTATGTTCAAAACAAAGGTTATCTATCCGGAGTTGTTTCAAGAAAAGACTTCATTAAGATCACCCTTGGAAACCATGACATAAAAACACTGCCTGTAGCTATGATAATGACAAGGATGCCAAATATAGTATACTGTGAGTCTGACGAGTCTATATTTGATGCAGCGGTTAAGATTATAGATCATCAGGTTGACTCACTACCCGTTGTAGAAAAGGTAAATGACAATGATGGTTCTGAAAAATTGAAAGTCATAGGAAAAATATCTAAGACGACTATAACCAGAATGATGGTTAAGATTGGAAATGATTAGAGGGGGACATATTATGCTGGCAAATAAACGAGGAGTTATATATGTGATATCCGATTCTCTTGGAGAAACGGGAGAGTTGGTAGCCAAAGCTGGAAAAATACAGTTTAATACCAGCATCAGTGACATAAAAAGGTTTCCATTTGTTCTGGAAAAGGAACAGATCGACGAAATTCTATACGAAGCAAAAGAGGACAATTCCATAGTAGTATATACTTTGGTAGTTCCTGAAATGAAAGAGTATATGAGAAATAAGTGCGATGAGTACGGAATTCCGGCTATAGATGTAATCGGGCCGGTGATCGATGCCCTTCGGATAATGACAAAAAAAGAACCACTGTATGAAGCAGGCCTAAACAGAAGACTTGATGCCGACTATTTTAAAAAAGTAGAAGCTATAGAATTTGCAGTAAAATATGACGACGGCAAGGATTCTAGAGGCATAAAGAAAGCAGATGTAATATTGCTTGGTATTTCCAGAACTTCAAAGACGCCTCTTAGCATGTATTTAGCTCACAAAAACGTAAAAGTTGCAAATATACCATTGGTTCCGGAAGTGGATCCTCCCAAGGAATTGTTTGAACCTATAAAGGGGAAAATAATAGGCTTGACGAACGATCCGGATAAGCTGAATCACATACGTATAGAAAGATTAAAAGCTCTAGGGCTTGATTATACTGCCAACTACGCCAATATGGAACGAATTTTAAATGAACTTGATTATGCTGAGAAACTTTTTCATAAATTGCGGTGTCCGGTCATCAATGTATCTACTAAAGCAATAGAGGAGACCGCCAGCATAGTATTATCTATCATTCGTGAGGGGGAGCAATTATGAGTAAAAAATATGTTTATCTTTTTGAAGAAGGAAATGCAAAAATGAAAGCTTTATTGGGCGGAAAGGGAGCCAACTTGGCGGAGATGACCAACATTGGACTTCCTGTACCTCCCGGGCTGACGGTTTCAACAGATGCCTGCAGAACATATTATGAAAACGGAAAACGGATCAATGATGAAATTATCCAGCAAATCCATGAGGGCTTAAATGTAATTGAAGAAAAGACCGGAAAAAAATTCGGCGACAGGACAAATCCTTTGTTGGTATCAGTAAGATCCGGTGCTGCGTTTTCCATGCCGGGTATGATGGATACGATTCTTAACCTAGGGCTTAACGATCAAACGGTAATGGCTGTAGGAGAAAAAACTGAAAATTTGAGATTTGCCTATGACAGTTACAGAAGATTTATCCAGATGTTTTCAGATGTTGTTTTGGACATTCCAAAATTCAGGTTCGAAGCGGTGCTTGACAAGTACAAAGACAGGAATGGATACGAAAATGATACTCAACTGACAGTTGTGGACTTGAAAGATATAGTAGACGAATATAAGAGCATAGTAAAAAAAGAAACAGGCAAGGAATTTGCACAAGATCCTAATGAGCAGCTTATTGAGTCTATCAATGCAGTTTTCAGGTCTTGGAACAATGCAAGAGCGATTGCGTATAGGAATCTTTACGATATTCCACACAATCTAGGAACTGCTGTTAACGTTCAATCAATGGTTTTCGGTAATATGGGCGAAGACTCCGGTACTGGAGTAGCCTTCACCAGAAACCCCGCAACCGGAGAGAAAAAACTCTATGGAGAATTTTTGATGAATGCCCAAGGAGAAGACGTGGTGGCTGGCATCAGGACTCCGAAATCCATAGATGAACTTAAGGAAATCATGCCAGAAATTTACGAGCAGTTTGATACCATTACAAAAAATTTAGAAACTCACTACAAGGATATGCAGGACATCGAGTTCACTATCGAGCAAGGGAAACTCTATATACTTCAGACAAGAAACGGGAAACGGACAATAAATGCATCATTAAAAGTAGCGGTAGATATGGCTCTGGAGGGTCTCTTGACCGAAGATGAAGCTGTTCTTAGAATCGATCCAAAACAGCTGGACCAACTTCTCCATCCTACTTTTGATGCGGCGACAATGGAAATGGCCACCCCCATTGCCAAGGGACTTCCGGCTTCGCCTGGAGCAGCTACAGGCAAGGTGTATTTTACTGCCGATGATGCTGTAAAAGCTGCAGCATCAGGTGAAAAGGTCATACTGGTAAGGAAGGAAACTTCTCCAGAAGATATCGAAGGAATGAATATATCCCAAGGTATATTGACATCCAGAGGAGGAATGACCTCTCACGCAGCGGTTGTAGCAAGAGGCATGGGAAAATGCTGTGTTGCTGGATGTGAAACGGTGAAAGTAGATGAAGAACTCAAGATTTTTGCTGTTGGCGATATCAGAATTCAGGAAGGGGAATACATATCCCTAGATGGCAGCACAGGTAAGATATACAAAGGCAGCATTAAGACTGTAGAGCCTACCCTATCCGGTGATTTTGCCAAATTGATGATATGGGCAGATTCTAAAAGAGTGCTAGGTGTCAGAACTAATGCGGATACCCCGAAAGATGCTAAGACGGCTATTTCATTTGGTGCAGAAGGCATAGGTCTTTGTAGGACTGAGCATATGTTCTTCGAAGAAAACAGAATCCCGGTAGTTAGAGAAATGATCCTTTCAGACAATAAAAACCAAAGGCAAAAGGCATTGGATAAATTGTTGCCGATGCAAAAATCTGATTTCAAGGGACTCTTTAGTGTTATGAAAGGCAAGCCGGTAACCATAAGGCTTCTAGATCCTCCTTTACACGAATTCTTGCCAACGGATGAACAGGACATTGTGGAGCTTGCAAATGAAATGCAGATGGCAGTAAATGACATTAAAGAAGTTATCCATAGTTTGCAGGAATTTAACCCGATGCTTGGGCACAGGGGTTGCAGGCTGGCGATTACTTATCCTGAGATTGCCCAGATGCAGGCGCAGGCAATAATTGAAGCGGCTATAGAAGTAATTGAGGAAGAAAATACAACCATTATACCAGAGATCATGATTCCACTGGTAGGCATAAAGGCCGAGCTGGATTACGTTAAAAAGATCGTGGTCGATACAGTTGAGAAGGTTATGGCTGAAAAGGGAAAGAAGATCGATTATCTCGTGGGAACAATGATAGAGGTGCCAAGGGCAGCTGTCATTGCAGATGAGATAGCAAAAGATGCTGATTTCTTCTCATTTGGAACAAATGACCTTACACAGATGACATTTGGTTTTTCCAGAGATGATGCAGGCAAATTCATATCAGAATATAGAGAAAAGGAAGTCCTTACAGAAGATCCTTTCCAAAGCGTGGATGTGGAAGGTGTTGGCAAACTAGTAGATATGGCAGTCAAGCTTGGAAGAGAAACTAAGCCTGAGTTGAAAATGGGTATCTGTGGAGAGCATGGAGGAGATCCGAAATCCATTGAATTCTTCCACAAAATAGGTTTAGACTATATATCCTGTTCTCCATTCAGGGTTCCAATAGCCAGACTTGCGGCAGCACAATCCGCTCTGAGAGCTAGTGGTCAACAAGGAAGCGATTTGTCAAAATAATATGAATATATGAATTTCAGGGACTGATTCAATTTAAAGAATCAGTCCCTTGTTTGTGTGCCTTGTGTTTGGCAATAGAAAAGTACAACTTTTGGCAATCAAAAATACAATAGCCAGTACTAACCTTATTACTTGATTAATGAATTAATCATGCGGTAGCTTTTGCCTGTAAATATGAGCATATGAGAATGGTGCACTAGTCTATCAACGAGAGCCACAGTTAGCTTTTCATCAAACAGGAAACCTTTCCATCTACCAAACTCAATATTGGTCGTTATGATGACGCTTTTAGTCTCATAACATGTAGAAATGATATCAAACAACAATCTGGCTCCTTCTTGGTGAAGGGGGAGATACCCCCATTCATCAAGAAGGAGCAAATCAGCCTGATTGATCCTTTTATGCACTCTGGCAACCTTTCTTTCATCATCAGATTCAAGCTGATTGATAAGATCATGCACTCTGTAAAACACAGCTTTCTTTCCAAGGCTTATAGCCTTGACTCTTAAAGCAACTGAAAGATGTGTTTTGCCTGTTCCCACTGCTCCGTAAAGGATTAAATTTTCTTTCTTGTCCAAAAATGATAATGACTCAAGCTCTGCAAGCTGAATGTTATCAGGGAATTTAATCTGGGAATAATCATAGTCTTCCAAAGATTTTACTACCAGGAAACCTGCGTTATTCAGATTTCTGATGCGCCTTTTTTCTTCCCTGTCTTCATGAAGTTCTTTTAGTAGCTCAAAGAGGAACTCTTCATTGGTATTAGCATCTATCTTGGGATATATTTCAATAAGATTATTTGAAAGCTTAAGCTTCTTTTGGT
Source organism: uncultured Eubacteriaceae bacterium (assembly GCA_964582705.1). Lineage (GTDB taxonomy): Bacteria > Bacillota > Clostridia > Eubacteriales > Alkalibacteraceae > Alkalibacter. The sequence continues at coordinate 13,121 of CAZOTE010000054.1, forward strand.
AAATGCTGATCTGTTCCTTCACTGATACTCACCCCGCATTAATGTGTCGTACTGAGAGGTGTTAATCTCATATGGTGGCAGATCGTAGGGAATATCTATGGTACTTTCATAAATATGCATATTCTCTTTTAGCCTTCTGTATGTTATAAGAGTAGCTTCCGGAGATAAAGAGCCATGCTTAATGGTTTCTTTTAGCACCTTGTCTGCATACGCTAGGTCTTCTTCAATAAGTATAATCTTTAGGACGCTGAATGCCTGCTTAAAGGATTCTTTATCCAACGAATGAAGATAATCTTGCCATGATTCTGGCAACAGGCTGTAGATGCCGGAATATTTTAAAGCATTTGGCCTGACCTTGATAATATCAATAAAATCAATGTAATTGATGGATTCCTGCCCTTTCTCAAATAGTCTGGGATGATGTGAGATTTCTTCATAAAGATCTTTTGAAAATATCTTTATGTCATTTGCCATTACTTTAAGGGTAACTGACTGACCCACATATTTAGGGCTTGCAGAATACCTGCATCCGGAAAATTCAATAAGCCCGTACTTGTTAACTTTTCTGGTTTCATATTTGGAGGTATCAAAA
>CAZOTE010000055.1:0-13200 GCA_964582705.1 uncultured Eubacteriaceae bacterium
CTCAAATCGCAGAGCTAAGAACTGTAAGAAACAGAAGCGTTAAAACCGGTATAAAAACTAGCATCAAAAAGTTCGAGGTGGCTCTTGATTCTAAAGATCCGGAAACTGCTCTTGCCGCTTTTAAAGTTGCTGTTCAAAAACTTGATAAAGGTGTTGCAAAAGGAGTGCTTCATAGAAACTCAGCTGCAAGAAAGAAAAGCAGCCTTGCAAGAAAACTTAATGCGATGTAAAAACCCCGTTCTATATTTCCCACAACGTGTCTAAAAAAAAGACTACTCAAAGTAGTCTGTTTTTTTTGCCTGCTATCATCTAAAATCGTACAACAGAAGCTCCAGCAGTACTTTCGGATCCGCTCTTGAGCTTTTTAGCAGGATATCGATTCTGGCACATCTGTTGTAGGCTTTTTTAAGTTTATAAAAATCGAATCTCCTCGATTGCCTCAACGCATTATTGACCATAAAAGTTCTCAAGCCCGTCGAAGAGGCAATATTCTCCGTTGAATACCCTTTCATTTTAAGAATTTTGCATTGATACATTATTCTGAACTGTCTAACTATCATGGAAAGAATCTTTATAGCCGGCTCTCCACTGTCAAATAAGTAATCCAATATCTCAAGTCCATCCTTCAAATTGCCTGTTCCTATGTGATCCAACATTTTAAAGATATTCGACTCCATGCTTTTAACCATTATTTTTTCTACTTCTTCCTGAGAAATAATCCTATCATTTCCTCCCAGGGATATAAGCTTTTCAGTTTCGTTTTCAATATCTCCCAAGGTCATTTTACTGTCTTTCCCAAGGTAGTCCGTCCCTTCAATAAATAAATCCATAGCCTTTTTATCTATTGTTTTGCCGGATATCCTTATACGCTTTGTAATCCATCTTTCAAGATCTTTTCTCTCAAGCTTGGCGCATTCCACCAAGCCTCCATTTTTTGCTATGTTTTTATACAATCTTCTCTTTTTGTCTATTGTCTTGCTTACGAAAACCAGACATGTACTTTTATTTGGAGAATTCAAATACTCTATAAGCTTGTCTCCATCCTTTTCGTTTCCTCCGGTATTTGCAAGCAAGGGATAATCAACTATCAGAACCATCCTCTTTTCGCTCATAAAAGGCATCGTTTCACATTGACTTATTATGTCATCAGCTGTAGTGTTTTTGTCATCTATCTTGTGGTAATTGAATTGTTCAAAGCTCTCATCTATTAATGCTTTCTTTAGATTTTTCACCATCATCGATGACAGGAGATATTCTTCCCCATACACAAGATATAATTCCCCTATGTTGTTATCTTTTATATTCTTTAAAAGCTCTTTATAATTCATGGATGCTCCTCTATATAAGTTTTGATATTTACTTTCTCTCCATCGGTTACAAACTCAACTGCTCCATTTATATCTGTACGTAAGTATTTTATACCTTCCCCGGCTAATCTTTCAAGTGTTTTATCCGAAGGATGTGCATAGCTGTTGTTTCTACCCACGCTTATTATTGCATATTCAGGATTTACCAAAGCCAAGAATTCTTCTGTCGTTGACGTATTGCTCCCATGATGTGGGATTTTTAAGATTGTGCTGTCTAAATCTTTGTTCATTGCTACCAGCTCTCTTTCCCCCTCTTCTTCGATATCTCCGGTAAATAAAAACGAAACTTCGTCATATATTAATTTGAGAACCACTGAACTGTTGTTTGCATCCAAATAAATAGTATTGTCACCTGGGTAATAAACTGTCATATTTATATCCTTTGACAGTCCTATCTTTTGCTCTTCTTTTGAATAAACTATTTTGGATCCGGCTTTTGCTCCTCTTTCAGCCAAAATTTCAAACCCCTCATCTTCCAATGGATTTATCATTATGTGTTTAATATTGACAGCATCTATTATCTCTATAATCCCACCTATATGATCATAATGGGAATGGGTGCATATTACAAGATCCAACTTCCTGATGTTTTTGCTTAACAGTGCTTTTAAAACCACATCCTCGCCGATGCGTCTGTTATATGATCCTCCTCCATCTATCAATATGTTTTCTCCTCCTGGGGCCTCTATGAGTATGCTGTCTCCTTGTCCAACATCCAGTGCTGTGACTATAAGATTATTGCTGAAAAAATGTACGGGGACTATTAACAGCCACAGAAGACATATCCATATGGTTAATGCCGCCTTTCGACCTCGAATATCCAAATAAAAATAACCCGCAAGGCTAAATAAAAAAGTGTAGTAAAGCAATATAAATGATGTGGACATTGTAGGTACTGTAACATATGAAAATCCGTGACCAATAAAAGATTCAGTAATGGCAAAACACAAGCCTGCCAACCTATCAAATAATGACATCACTGCACCTGATGCCACATCAAACATTGCTATTAGAGGCATAGCCGTCATAAAAGTCAGCAAGATAAAGCCTGCCATTGGAACTACAATAAGGTTTAGAATAAATGAAACCAGGGAGATCCCATTGAAGATGTAAGAGATAATGGGAAATGTAAATGACTGAACAACGAATGTAATGGCCAGTGCATCCATAGGCTTTTTCCAATTCTCTTTTAAAAGGTTAGAAAAAACCTCCTTGAGAAAAGGATAAAAAACGGATATGGCAAAAACCGCAGAGTAAGAAAGAAGAAAAGAAGATGTGTAAACAATCAGCGGATTCACAGCCGCATTGACGCATCCTATAAAAAAAAGAGCGTTAAGAGTATCGTAAGAAAGCTTATAAGCCTTCGCCAACTGGTGCAAGGCTGCCATCGATGAAGCCCTGGCCACGGATATGCTAAAATCGCATAAAAAAGCATATAGCAGCAATAGGATACACACAAAAATGAAACTTGTTTTTCCGGACATCTTTAATATGGATGCCAAAATCAACAAAAAACCGTATATGAACCCCACGTGAAGTCCGGAAACAGCCAATACGTGGGATATTCCACCTTTGGTAAATACCCTTGAATCATCTTCATCCATGCTTTTGATGCCAAACACCAAGCCCTTTAGAAAATCCCCATTTCTTTTATCCATTTTATCTTCAATCTCATTTATGATTCTTTCTCGAAAGTCGACTACGGGCTTGAGCAAAGGACTTATATCCCTTCTTATAAGTTTGAGAGATTGGGAGTCTGCGTAGAAAACAGAATAAACGCCTTTTGACCTCAGATAGAGATTATAATCAAATCCTCCCGGATTTCTCTTTCTGTCTGGAGCATACCCTGTCCCTGTCACTTTTATTACATCGCCTTTTTTTATCTGCACATCATATTCGCTTATGTTTATATAGCACTGAACTTTCTCCCCTAGATTTTTGACGTGCAGAATGAAACCTGTATTTTCATTTTTAGTTGATGGGAAGCTTGCCACCCTGCCTTCAATTGAAGAATTTTGACCAAATTCCATGCTGGATTGGCTTTTAATAAAGTATGTCGACCTGCCAAATACAATCGCTAAAAACAATACGACCAGCACCCCTGCCAAATATTTTTCGCTAATCTTCCTGCATGATCCTATGGCTAGTGAAACAAGGGGTACTAGAAAAGTCAAAAGAATCATCTTATCGTAATAAATCGAGGCTGATATTGCTATTGAACCGGCAAACAAGAAAATAAACAGACGTCTCAAAACATCACCGCTTTCATTTTTTATGCACTTTCTTAATCGTCAATTCGCAGTTATCATATCCTTTATCTTATCGAAAGTCTTATCCCCGATTCGATTAACATTTTTTATATCGTCTATTGAAGCAAATCCGTTATTAGACTCTCTGTAGTCTATTATGCTCTGAGCAATGGTCGAACCAATTCCCGGAAGCGTTTCCAGCTCTGTTTTTCCAGCCGAATTGATATTGATTTTGTTGCTTGTCGTGATTTCAGCATCACTGCCCCCTGCATAAACGCTATTCGGTATTTTGGGCTCATTAATGTTGCCAATCACCACTTTTTGCTGGTCTGTCAAGAGAGATGCCAGGTTTACGCTGTCATAATCACCCTCCTTTGTTATTCCCCCTGCTTTTTCTACGGCTTCGTACAGTCTTGCTCCACTTTTAAGCTTGACCACCCCGGGACTTTTTACTTCACCGGAAACGTGTACATATATTTCAAGCTCCTCTTCAGCCATATCCTCATCTCCACTGATAATATCAGTATCTGACATTTTTTCTTGTGCTGCGTCTTCTTCCATATTTTCTTCAATTTCATAATCCGACGACAAAGATATGTTTCCTCTGGCGAATCCTGTATAGAATAAAACAAAAGCACTGAGAATCAGTAGGCTAATCCCAATGATCCATACGCTTTGCCTGTCAAGCTTGCCTTTGATCACAAAACCACCTCCTTCTATCTTTTTCTACATATATTTACATTTACCTTTTTTTAATTTTATTTTGATTTTAAGAGATAAATTTATTATACTGTTAAGAGATAAAACTATGGAGGATGCAGATGTTTAGAAAAACTCTTATAACACTTGCAGCATTATTTCTTTTTTCAGGATTAAATACCGTCAACTCACAGCCTTTAGTAGAATCAGAGGCTGCAATTTTGATGGATGGAAATACAGGTAAAATTCTATTTGAAAAAAACAGCCATGATATCCACTATCCTGCCAGCATAACGAAGATTCTCACAGCGCTCATTTTAGTGGAAAACACCGATCCGTCTGACAACATAATCGTTGGAGAGGATGTTCCTTTTCTCATAGAGAGAGGCAGCAGTCAGGTTTATCTAATACCCGGAGAAGTCCTAACTGCCGAACAAATGCTAAATGCATTGATGATTGAATCTGCAAATGACGCTGCAGTGGCCATTGCCCAGCACATCAGCGGATCCATAGAAGAATTTTCTGCTTTGATGAATAGACGAGCTAAAGAATTGGGAGCGACTGATACCAATTTCACAAATCCCAACGGACTACACGACGACAATCACTATACTACAGCCTATGACATGGCGATGATCATGAAAGAGGTCATAACTTACCCAGAGCTTAGGGATGTAATGACAACAATCAATTACAACATCCCTGAAACCCAACACCAGGAAAAAAGATATCTCTGGACTAAAAATAGGCTCATAAGGTCCCCATCTAACGAATACTACTACGAAGACGTAACTGCTACAAAAACCGGATTTACATCAATGGCCGGAAATACTCTGGTCACGTCTGCTGCTAGAGATTCATTGAGCCTGATAACGGTGGTGCTGAAATCAAGGGGAGTAATGACCTATATCGACACATGCAACATGCTGGATTACGGATTCGATAATTTTACCACTGCTGTGCTTTCTGAGCCAAATCAGCTGGTAAAATCGATTCCCTTAGCTGGCGAAAATTTGGACCTACTTGCAGATAACAGACTGGTGTGCACGATTCCTAAGGATCAAGCGAGCCTAATCGACGCAAAGGTATTGGTAAGTGAAAATCTAGACCTTCCTTTGGACAAAGGCGAAGTCGTAGGAGAGGTGGTCTACACCCTCAAAGGAATCGAAATCGGGAAGGTGGCTTTGCTGTCAGCTCAAGCAATTTCAAAGCCATTTAACCTAATTGACCTTGTAAAGTCAGTTGCAGGCGCGGCATTTGCAATACTGCTAGCATCATATGCAGTGATTAGAGTATATGTGTCCAGGCAAAACAGAAAGATCAGAAGAAGAAAAAAGCTAAAAAAAATAAAGAATGAATATTCAAAATTCTGACCTTGGGTCAGAATTTTGTTTTTATCCACTCTTTTCCATCAAACGCATATATATGATCAATCCCTTTTGAAATCAGCAAGTCTCTTGTTTCGCCATAATAGAAATCAATTCCTTCTAAATCGTGGCTGTCTCCATTTACTGTAATCTTCACATCCATATCCTTTATTAAATCTAGTATCCAATGACTTGGATAGAAGCAGTCTGCTCCATATCTTCTTATTCCTCCTGTATTTATTTCAATTACAGACCCGTATTCTTTAGCTATTGATAAAAACTCTTTAACAGCATCTACGTACCACTGATCTTCTTCATTGAATAAAATACTGTTTTTATTGTTTTTCTTTATGATGTCCATATGACCTACTATATCCGGATTGCTCTCTTTTACCATTTTGGACATTATTTCGTAATATGCTTCCACGGCTCTTCTGCCATCTCCATTGAAGGTAGTCTTTATTCCCTCTTTAACCCCTTCGAATGCATCATCGACGAACCAGTATCTATCCTCATCTGTTTTCCCCAGTGCATGGACAGATCCTATGAAATAGTCGAGCCTTTCCATATGATTTTTCATTACAGGGTTTAGTCCACGGTCAAAAAAGTAGTCAATTTCCATTCCTGTATAGACCTTAATCTTGTCTTTGTGTTTTAACTTAATCTCTTCTATCTCGTCAAAATATTCATCGAGTATTTTCTCATCCATAGTCCAGTGCTCTTCCTCTATCGGCGCGTGAGAGCTTATCCCGATGTGTTCAAAACCGGACTCAACAGCTTTTAACACCATATCTTCTATAGTGTTTTTGCCGTCACAATACGTACAGTGTGCATGGTAGTTGGTTTTTATCATGTGTCAGTCCTCCTCATTGATTTTTGCATATCTATAGTGATCCATCCATTCCCCGTTAATTTCCAAGAATTTAGGCGACATCCCTTCTTTGGCAAATCCCAATTTTTCAGCCACTCTGATTGATGCGTAGTTGCCTGTCACCATATTGATTTCCACTCTGTGCAAGCCAGCAATCTCAAAGACAAAATTTAGCACTTTTTCACATGCTTCGGTTACATATCCTTTGTTGACTTCAGCCGCATCGAGCTTGTATGACATGAAACAGCTCTTGAAATTGCCCCATATGATGCAATTGATGGTAACAGATCCTATTAAATCCCACGTGTCTTTTTTAAATATCCAAAACCTGTATTCCTCATCATTGCAAAATCGGTCCTTTTGATTTTTCAAGTCAAAGAAATGATACTTGAGGCTATAAAACTCCTCATTTCTTTTCGGTTCCCATTTTTCCAAAAATTCGGCATTTCGCTTATAGTAATCTGCTACTTTAGCTGCTTGCCTAGGGTTAGGCATTTTTAGCATAAGTCTTTTAGTTTCAAGCATATGTAAAGTCCCCCTTAAATCGCATCAGACGGTTTATGAAAAAACTGGCTTTGAACCAAAGAGTAATAATCTCCTCTTTTGCTCATAAGCTCATCATGGCTTCCCATCTCTTTTATTATACCCTTTTCTATCAATAAAATCCTGTCTGATGACAATACAGTGGATAGACGGTGAGCAACTATAAACGCAGTCCTTCCCTTCATCACCTGGTTGATGGCCTTTTGTATATAGACCTCCGTCTGCGTATCCACAGAGGATGTTGCTTCGTCTAAAATAAATATTCTTGGATTTCTTATCACGGTCCTGGCAAATGATATCAGCTGCTTTTCTCCAGTGGATAGTTTACCTCCACCTTCTCCAACCTTGCTGTCATAACCTCTATCCAGCTTCACTATGAATTCGTGGGCGTTTACCACCTTAGCCGCATTTATCACTTCTTCCATGGTGCCTCCTGGCTTGCCAAAGAGTATATTTTCTTTTATTGACCCACTGAAAAGGTGAGGACTTTGTAGTACATATCCGATTTTTGAATGAAGCCATCCCAAAGATCTTTTCTTATAATCAACTCCGTCAAGGGTAATCTCTCCTGACGTAGGTTCGTAAAATCTGCATAGAAGATTTACTATGGTGCTTTTTCCTGATCCCGTCTCTCCAACCAACGCTATCTTTTCTCCAGGTTTTACACAAAGGTTAAAATCAACCAATACAGGTTCTCCCTCCAAATAGCTGAAATTAACATTTTTAAACTCTATCCTTCCATTTAATTCCACTTCTTTTTCATTATCAATATCTATGAGCGCTTCAAAATCACCTACCGTCTCTTTTGTTTCCAATAAAGCGTATACTCGCTCTGCTGAAGCCTGAGCCTGTTGGAACTCTGATATTACCCTTGCGAGCTCCCTTATGGGCTCAAAAAATTGCGCCGTATATGTGATGAAAAGAATCAAGACTCCTAACGATACGCTCCCCTGTGCAACTCCTGAACCGCCCTTTAACAGAACCAAGGCCGAACCAATAGAACCGATACTTATAGCCAAGGGCATAAACATCGAGGTAAAAATTGCAGCTCTGATTGATTTTATCCTCATATTATCAGTAGCGGACTTGAACTCTTTGAAACTGTTTTCTTCCAAGGCCAGGGATTTTGTCGTTGTAGCTCCGCTTATTCCTTCGCTAAATAATGAAGTTATCTGGGAATTGATTTTCCTCACCCTTCTGTACTCTTTGAGTATTTTCAGCTGAAAATATCTGCTCATGACGGCAAGAACGGGCACCACGGACAGGGCTACCAATGCCAATCTCCAATTATAGTAAAGCATAAATCCTGCTATTATAACCATCATGGACAATCCCCAGACCAGATCCACAACTCCCCAGGATATGATTTCACCGATTTTTCTTATGTCCGATGTCATTCTGGCCATTATCCATCCTTTAGGTGTTTCGTCAAAATAAGAGAAGGAAAGCCCTTGCAACTTCTCGAATGCTTTTTTTCTGATTCCGTATGCAAATCTAACCTCGACCTTGCCCGCAGCCTTGATGAACAAGAGTATATTCACCGCTTGCCACGCAACGAGACAGGCGTACAGCAATACAAAAACACCCAACCCTTCAGAGCTTTCAGGTACTATGAATCTGTCTATCGCAACTCTTGTCATCTGGGGAAAGATGCTATCTGCCAAGGAAACGCTTATCATAAGCGTCATCACTGCTATCATTTCTTTTTTATATTCAGTCAGATCTTTTATAATTTTAAGCCAAATCCGCTTATCCAGTTGACTCTCATCAGTTTTATTTGTTATTTTTTCCATTAGTCCCCTCTATGCCCGGTCATAATGTTTCCATTAAAAGTATTTTGATGATCCCAAATTTCTTTGTACAAACCATCGGAAACGGCCAATTCATCGTGTTTTCCCTGCTGTACTATCCTGCCTCCATCTATTACGATGATTTTGTCGGCTTCCATGGCTGTTGAAATCTTGTGGGTGATTATCAGGGTGGACGCTTCTTCGTTTTCCGCCCTGAGCTCTTTTCTGACCTGTCTTTCGGTCTTGGCATCCAAGGCGCTTAATGAGTCGTCAAAGATGAGTACGGAAGCTTTGTCGATGATGGTTCTAGCTATCGCTATCCTTTGACGCTGCCCTCCGGACAAAGTCACCCCCTCTTCACCTACATAGGTTTCATAACCCTTTTCAAATCTTCTTATATCCTTGTCGATTGATGCCGTTTTAGCCGCTTTAAAAATTTGTTCCTGCTCACTTTTCCCGTAGATATCTATATTTTCAGTTATAGTTCCTGAAAACAAAAATGGCTCTTGAAGCACCAACCTCACACTTTTTCTCAGCCACGTTTTTTCAATGCTTCTCAAATCAATGCCATCTATCAATATCTTACCCTTTACCGGTTGATAAAATCCTGCCAGCAAATGTGCCAAGGTGGACTTTCCCGACCCGGTTTTTCCCAATACCGCAAGCACTTCTCCATGCTTGATATCAAAATTGATGCCGTCTAGGATCTTTCTTTTAGGATCGTCCGAGTATGAGAAAGCTACATCTTCAAATTTTACATTGCCTGCTATTTGAGGCTTCATTCCGGTTTCGACATAATCCTCTTCCTCTTCAAGCAGTATCATTTGTATCCTTTCTACCGAAACGAGGGCTTTGCCAAAGTCTGCTATAATGTTTCCCATTTGCCTGATTGGCCAAACTAACATCGTGACATAAGATGTGAATGCTACCAAGACGCCCAGCGTAATCTCTCCTGATAGATTCAGGTAAACTCCATATACGAGTACCAGCCCTATTTGGGAAAAACACAAAAAGTCAGAAATAGACCAGTACCACGCCAAATCTGAAAGCAGTTTGTAGGATTTATCCCTGTATTCCGAATTTTTCTCTTCAAAAACCTTGATTTGAGCGCCTTCAGCACCAAATGCCTTTACGACTCTTATGCCGCTTAGATTTTCCTGTATTACAGTTGATAATTCAGCTTCAGCCTCATCTGAAATCTCAAATCCACTTTGAATCTTCCTGAAGAAAAACCATGCAAACAAGAAGATCACTGGCGTGAGAGATATAGCTGAGATCGTCATCCTAGGACTTAACCTCCACATCACATATACCGAGAATAAAACCATTAGCGCCACTTTTCCCGTTTCCACAAGTTGAAGCGCTAAAAATTTTTTTAATGTCTCCATATCGGAGGTAGCTCTTTGGATCAAATCACCTGTATTTGCATTCTTGTGATACGAAAACGGCAGCCTTTGGATATGATTAAATAACCTGTCTCTGAGATTTTTTATAGTTCCCTCAGAAGCACTTGCGGATAATTTTCCTACAAAGTAGAGCAAAAAGCCTCTCAGCGCAGTGAAAATCACATATAACATGGCAAAAAACCAAAGATAGCCAGAAAGCGACTCTATCTTAAGCAGTTCCATGATTCCCGCCACTATAGGATTTTCGACATTAAGGTCCCCAATAGAATTATCCACTGCTATTTGAAGAATCAGCGGATTTACCAATGAAAATCCTACTGACAAGCCCATTAGGATTGCAGCTATCAAATAAGTTTTTTTATATCCTCTCATATAAGAAAAAAGGGGCAAAAGATTTTCCACGTTATCCTCCGTAATTTTATAGTTACAGCAGTTCTATATAGTATATCGTATTACAAAAAATCATCTTTGGCGATAAAAAATTTGCCATAGAAGCGTTAAAATCACTTTTCTATGGCAAATAAACTTTATAGTCAGATTCCGTCATTCTGCTTTTTTTTGATTATCTTAAGCCTGAAAAAATCTTCTCGCTCTTTTTCGTCTATGGTATCAGTAATAAATTTAATTTGACCTTTCAGTCGAGGCAAATGAATCTTTTCCAGCGCATTGGCTCTTTTCTGAGTCTTTCTGATTTCCACAGAAAGTTTGTATGCCGCAGTCTCAACCCTTGCCAGTTCATAGGATAGGTATTTTACTTCATTAAGGGCAAAGATAGCGATATCCAATGATGGATTACTTCTGTAAAAACCGTACTGGGGCTTTATTTTTTCAGTTTTATTATAAATCACCTCGGGAATCTCGACTCCCATTACACTTTTAAAGCGTATTTGATAATCCTCTTCTTTGTTGATTCCCAAAGTGACTTCTTCGAGGTTTGTAAGTCCCATGGTGATGCTTGTATGCTTAACCGCCTCATAGGCTTGATTGAATTTTTTTTCGATTTCGACTTCGATTTTTTTTGCGGCTTCTATAAGGCTCATCATTTCTTGAATCAAGACGGTCCTCTTTTTGTCCAGCAGCTCAAATCCTTTTTGAGAAAAATCCAACGCTCCTTTACTTTTGAGCAGATTTGCCTTTGTCGGTGTTATTTTACCCGGCATCCTCTCACCTTCAATCCTATTTATTAATAGTACTCTTCAACCAAAGCTGGATTAAGCCTGTTAAGCTCAGTTACAGGAAGAGTTCTTAAAATATCCCATCCCAGATCCAACGTCTCATTCATTGTCCTATTTTCTTCGAATCCTTGAGATATAAATCTCTCTTCAAATTGCCTGCCAAACTCCATATACTTTTTATCTATTTCAGTAAGATCATCTTCGCCGATTATTTGAGACAATGCTCTAACTTCCTGGACTTTTGAATAACAGGCAAACAATTGATTTGCAAGGTCAGGATGATCCTTTCTGGTATAACCTTCTCCTATACCGTCCTTCATTAATCTTGACAATGACGGGAGTATGTTTACAGGAGGATAAAAGTTGTTTTGAAAAAGCTCTCTGCCCAAAACAATCTGTCCTTCCGTAATAAAACCTGTCAAATCCGGAATGGGATGGGTGATATCGTCATTGGGCATAGTGAGTATAGGCAAATATGTTATGGACCCTGGATTGTCTTTCAACATTCCTGCCCGTTCATACAAGGACGCCAAATCTGAATATAGATATCCTGGATACCCTTTTCTGCTGGGCACTTCCTCCCTTGCAGAAGAAACCTCCCGCAAAGCCTCACAATAGCTAGTGATATCGCTCATTACCACGAGGATCTGCATACCTTCTTCAAAAGCCAAATACTCAGCAGCAGCCAAAGCACACCTTGGGGTGTTGATTCTCTCTGCTACCGGGTCATCAGCATAATTAATAAACATTACCACCCTGTCCATTGCATTTGCCTCAATGAAGCTTCTTCTGAAAAAATCTGCATCATCGTGCTTTACTCCTATCGCAGCAAATACTATAGCAAAATCCTCATTTGAGCCTTCACTCAACCTTGCTTGCCTAACAATCTGGGCTGCCAATTCGTTGTGGGGCATACCGTTTCCCGAGAATATAGGCAGTTTTTGCCCTCTGATTAGAGTTATTAATGCGTCTATGCTCGAGATCCCTGTCTGTATGAAATCCCGAGGATATTTTCTGGCTACGGGGTTAATCGGTCTACCATTTATATTGTATCTTTTTCTGCTATAAACCTCCCCTCCGATGTCATCTGGTCTTCCCAGACCATCGAAAACTCTGCCCAGTATATCTTTGGATAAAGGCAGCTCAAACGCTTCGTTCTTAAATCTTATCGAGGAATTATCTGTGGAAAGTCCTGATGTGTTTTCAAAAACCTGTATGGTTACCTTGTCTTTTTCGAGACGAATCACTTTCCCTTTTTTTATCTCGCCGTCTTTGCTTTTAATATCTACGACCTCACCGTAAGCCACACCTTCTACGTTTGACATCTCAACAAGAGGACCTACGACTTTATCTATTTTTAGATATTCTTTTTTCAATTCTATCCCCTCTATTCAAGATATTTTTGGTTTAATTCGTCATAGTAAGTGTCTATCATAGAATTTATCTCATCTATCTTAGTCAGATCTTTATTGGGCACTGTATACTTCATTTTGATAAGCTCGTCAAATATTTCTCTATTTTTTATCTGGGATATGGGTATGCTGAGAGCTAATGAACTTTTGCATTTTTCATACAGATGGTCTATTGCCTTAAGCATCTTGTACTGTTTTCCCAGTGGCACAAATGTGTCCTCTTTGTTAAAAGCATTTTGCTGCAAAAATCCCGCTTTAATTATTTTTGAGATCTCTAATATTATCCTTTGATCATCCGGAAGTACATCCTCACCAACCAGC
>CAZOTE010000055.1:13210-13451 GCA_964582705.1 uncultured Eubacteriaceae bacterium
CAAGTATAAAAGCTCCAGCATCTTATTCCTTAGCGGTATCGCCTCATCTGAAAGGTTCTCTTCGTACCAACCCTCCAACACCTTAAGATATCCGCTGTAGCTGTCAAGCCAGTTTATCGCAGGATAATGTCTGGCATATGCCAGTTCTTTATCCAATGCCAGGAATACATTTACGTACCTCTTAGTGTTTTCAGTGACCGGTTCAGAGAAATCTCCCCCTGCCGGTGAAACAGCACCAATT
>CAZOTE010000056.1:0-13356 GCA_964582705.1 uncultured Eubacteriaceae bacterium
TATGCAAGAAAAAACCCTGCATTTATGCGGGTTGTGGCGTTTTGCAAACGCCTATGTAAAAGAAGAGGATAAAGAGGAGCTTAAAAAAGTCCTTAATGACCCAAAGGAGCTTGAAGACAGATTTTATAGAAGCCTCGAGTTTGGTACTGCAGGCCTAAGGGGCATAATGGGAATGGGCACCAACAGGATGAATACATATATCGTTGACATAACTACTCAAGGGCTGGCAAACTATATCTCAAAGTGGGGACAAAAGGCAATGGAAAGAGGCGTGGTAATTGCCTATGACTCTAGAAACAATTCGGAGTTATTTGCCGAAACAGCAGCGTTGGTCCTGGCAGGCAACAATATCAATGCATATCTGTTTGATTCCTTGCGTTCGGTACCACAGCTCTCCTACGCTATCAGAAAGCTGGGCTGTGTCAGCGGGATAGTCATTACGGCAAGCCACAATCCACCTGCATACAACGGTTACAAGGTTTACTGGGAAGAGGGATATCAACTTCCCCCACAGGCAGCGGATGAAATCAGCGAAGAAATTAACAAGATCATGGATTTCAGCGCCATTAGAAAGACAGATAAAACAGCAGCTTTAGACAAAGGACTTTTAAAGATAATCTCCGAAGAGATAGATGGACCTTACATAAATGAAATATTAAAAGGCATCACAAGAAAGGAGCTTATCGACAAATACGGTGAGGATATAAATATCGTCTACACGCCACTTCATGGATCCGGCAATGTGCCTCTTAGAAGAGCGCTAAAAGAAGCAGGATTCAAAAACGTTCATGTAGTTAAGGAACAGGAGCTTCCCGACGGGAACTTTCCTACTGTCAAAGAGCCAAACCCTGAAAAGCCTGATGTATTCAAGCTGGCTATAGAGCTTGCCAATGAAAAAGGCGGAGACATACTTATGGGCACCGACCCTGATGCTGACAGACTGGGGGTTGCATATAAAAATCGGGAAGGGGGTTACACTAACCTTACCGGAAACGAGATAGGGATTTTACTCGTAAAATACATGTTAACTACCATGAAGGAACAAAACAGACTCACTGACAAGGGAGTGATCATCAAGAGCATTGTTTCCACCGAGCTGGTAGAGGATATAGCAAAAAGCTACGGTGTGAAGCTGATCAATACTTTGACAGGTTTTAAATATATCGGCGAGCTGATTGAAGAATATTCAAAGACAAAAGTCAAGGATTTTATCATGGGCTTTGAGGAAAGTTACGGATATCTTTTAGGAACCCATTGCAGGGACAAGGATGCCATAATGACTGCCCTGGTACTTTCGGAGATGGTATTATACTATAAGGAGCATGACAAGGATCTTGGGGAAGTATTGGACGATATTTACAAGGAGTACGGATATTGCATCGACCATATAATATCATTTGAAATGGCGGGCAAGGAAGGCGCCGGAAAGATTCAAAAAATAGTGGATTATTTCAGAAGAAGCATGCCGATGAAGTGGAACGATAAAAAAGTGACGGTTATAGAAGATTACCAGCTGGCAAAAAGAAACATAGTGGGAGAAGGAGCGGAAGACATCACGCTACCAAAATCCAACGTGATAAAAGCTTATTTGGAGGACGGCACTTGGTTTTGCATCAGACCTTCCGGCACAGAACCAAAAATCAAGATATATTTTTCAGTAAGGGGCAATAGCAGGGAAGAAGCGAAGATAAGCCTTGAGGAGCTGGTTAAAGAAATAAGGCAGCAAGTTGACGGAGTAATGGTCTGATGGACAGCAACCTGTTAGAAAAGTATTCAAGAACCTTGATTCAGTACTCGCTTTCGGTAAAAAAGGGAGATTTGGTAGTTATCCAAGGGTATAAGGAAGCTATGCCCTTGATTGAACTTTGCTACAGGGAAGTCCTAAATGCCGGAGCACATCCTCACGTTTTGATGCGGCACCAGCTGGATGAGATCCTCTTAAAAGTAGGAAGTGGCGATCAGCTATCTTTTGAAAACCCGATATCAGAAGCCGTGATAATGAATGCTGACAAGATTTTGAACATCGGTGGGTCTTCAAACACCAAGTATTTAAGCGGAGTTGAGCCCAAAAAGATCGCTTATTACCGTAAAAGCGGAAAAAGGCTCAGCGAGCTGTACATGAACAGGGTGGATAATAATGAGCTCGATTGGACTCTGTGCATGTTTCCCACAGATTCTCTTGCTCAGGAAGCGGGGATGAGCCTTAGGGATTACGAGGATTTTGTGGCAGGAGCCTGTCTCCTAAAGAATGAAGATCCAATTTTGGCTTGGAAAGAAGTAAGCAAAAACCAAGAGAAGGCAATAGAGTACCTCAAGGACAAGGAGACCATCAGGATAGTTTCAAGGGACACGGATGTGAGAATGAAGGTGGGTGGCCGGGTATGGATAAACTCAGATGGCCGAACCAATTTTCCAAGCGGGGAGGTATTCACCGGACCTGTAGAAGATAGCGTTGAGGGAAAGATCAGATTTTCTTTTCCCGGCATATATGCGGGTCAGGAAATTGAAGACATTAAGCTTCTTTTCAAGAAAGGCAAAGTAATAGAGGCAAGTGCATCAAAAGGAGAAGAGCTTCTGCGAGAGCTTATCAATACTGATGAGGGAGCCTCCATGGTAGGAGAAGTTGCCATCGGGACTAATTACGGGATAGACAGATTCACCAAGAACATGCTCTATGACGAAAAGATGGGCGGAACCGTCCATATGGCTCTTGGAAAATCCTATGGGAAAAGTGGCGGGAAGAATATCTCGGCAATCCATTGGGACATGCTTTGCGACATGAAGGACGGCGGAGAGATATACGCAGATGGTGAGCTTTTCTACAAGAATGGTAATTTTATGCTGTGATGGTGTTGTTGAAAACATAACAACACAAAGGGGACAGACTTTAAGCTTAAATTAAAGCTAAGGAGCTGTCCCTTTATCAAGCTATTGCAACATAGTTGTTAAATTTGTATAATAGAGTTTGCACATTAGCAAGGAGAGGAAGTTCTAAATGAGAATTTTACTGGACACAGCAAATCTGGATGAAATAAAAAGAGGCATGGAATACTACTCTATAGAGGGGGTTACCACCAACCCTTCAATAATAGCAAAGGAAAATGTGGATTTCATCGATCACATGAAGGCATTGGCGGAGCTACTGGGCAAGGATAAAAAACTTTTTATTCAGGTAATAGCTACAGATGCAGATGGGATAGTGGACGATGCACTTCTTCTTAACGAGGTTGTAGATGCAGACATTTACGTAAAGATACCCGTTACGTCGGAAGGCCTTAAAGCAATCAAGATCCTAGAGGAAAAGGGAATCAAGACAGCAGCGACTTCGATCATCAACTCACAGCAAGGGATGTTGGCAGCTCGTGCCGGGGCTAAGTATTTGATACCTTACGTAAACAGGGCAGACAACATCCTTGCAGACGGAGTAAATGCAGTAGGAGAGCTGGTGGACTTCATAGAAATTTACGGCCTTGACTGCGAAGTAGTAGCAGCGAGCTTTAAAAACATTCAGCAGGTGCACGGTTGCGCTGTAAACAGAGTTCATGCAGTGACGATCCCTGGGGATTTATTGGACAAGCTAGCATCTAACCACTTGACAGATTTCAGCGTTGAAGAGTTCAGCAAGAACTGGGATAAAGCTTATCCCGGAAAAAACAATATTAGGAGCATGATATAAAATGATTGAATTGTTATCGGGGCTACCCGACTGGATGAAAGTTTTCGTATCGGCAATGGTTCCGGTTTTTGAGCTTAGATTTTCAATTCCCTTTGGTATTCTGCTTTTGAGAATGCCCTATCTGGAAACATATATCATCAGCGTGATTGGATCCTTGATTCCTGCACCATTTATTTTATGGTTGATCCCTTCGATTTTGGAATGGATGAGAGGTACAAGAATTTTTAAAAGGCTTGGAGACTGGATTTATAACAGAGGTATGAACAAGTCAGTGACCATTGAAAAGTACGGATACTTGGGGTTGGCCTTATTCGTAAGCGTGCCATTGCCCGGCACCGGGGTGTGGACGGGGTGTCTTGCGGCATCGCTTCTAGGCCTGAAATTCAAAAAGAGCGTGTTGGCAGCTATTGCAGGATCATCCCTGGCAGGAATTGCAGTAGCCGTGCTGACATCAATAGGAGCAATGGCCCTGTAAGTGGGAATAATTGAGCAAAAGCGTTAATTTTTACCCAAATACGAGCATTATGTTGACATAACCATTGACAGCATGATGCTTTTTATTTATTATTTTAGTTGTGTTATTAAATAAACAACAATTAACAAATTTGAATTGTGAATTCAAGGGAGGAAACATTTTTGAAAGAAGAAACAAAAAACATTAAAACTATTTGGGCGGATCCGTCGGCATTGGGACTATTTGGTCTAGGAATGGTGACACTGGTGGCTTCGTCTCAGAAACTCGGCCTGACAGATGGATTGTCGTTTGTAATCCCGTGGGCTGTTTTTTTAGGCGCTTTTGCCCAATTGTACGCTAGCATCGTAGATGGTAAACTAGGTAATACCTTCGGAATGACGGCTTTTGGGGCTTATGCATTCTTTTGGTTCGGAGTAGCATCGAGCTGGCTCATAAAACTGGGAGTTTTCGGAGCTACGTTGGCTTCTGATGCGGATCCTCGTCAACTGGGGTTTGCCTTCCTTGGATATTTGATATTTACTATAATGATGACAATAGGCGCAATGGAAACCAATAAGGTTCTGTTCAGCATATTCTTTTTAATAGACCTGCTTTTTATCGGCTTGTTTTTAAATTCATTCGGAGTAATGCCGGAGATTACACACAATCTAGCTGCGGTGTCTGAGCTCGCAATAGCCATGCTATCATTTTATGGAGCAGGTGCCTCTGTGCTCAACAAGCACTTCGGCAAAGAATTCATTCCGGTGGGGAAACCTTTTGGAATATTTAAAACCGCAGAGCCTGTTGACATTTCGAAGCCAAAACTCAATATTTAAGGTACAAGTCGGTTGTTGCATATTTATCATCCCTATAGTATCATTATTATTAATATTTAATGATAACTGGAGGGAAAAACATGAACATAAATGAGGCTGCAAAAGCTGCAAAAGCTGCATCGGTACATTTGTCAGCAGTAGAATCTAAAATAAAGGACAAAGCTTTGGCAGAAATAGCCAAAGAGCTTAAGGATAGAATAAAAGATATTGAAAAAGCAAACGCGGCAGATCTAAGCAGAAGCAAAGAAGAAAATCTGGCTGAGCCTCTTTTAAAAAGGCTAAAGTTTGATTCGGCGAAAGTCTTAGACGTGGTAGCTGGAATTGAAAGCCTCAGAAAATTGGAAGAACCAGTTGGGAAGACACTTTCGACTACGGCTCTTGACGATGACCTATTGCTTTATAAAGTCAGCTGCCCGATAGGGGTAATTGGCGTAATATTCGAATCAAGACCGGATGCATTGGTTCAGATATCCACTCTTTGCCTTAAAAGCGGAAACAGCGTCATCCTAAAAGGAGGCTCCGAAGCTAAGGAGACAAACAGAATCCTTTGGGAGATTATAAAGACCGCATCTAATAGAGCGGGAATCCCAGACGGCTGGGTACAGATTATAGAGACCAGAGAAGACGTGGGTGGCATGCTTAAGCTTGACGATTACATCGACTTGATAATACCCAGAGGATCAAACGACTTCGTGAAATACATAATGGAAAATTCAAACATACCTGTTATGGGCCATGCGGATGGAATCTGCCATTGTTACGTAGATGACAAAGCGGATATAGACATGGCGGTGAGGATAGTTACCGATTCAAAGACCCAGTATGTTGCCGTATGCAATGCCACTGAGACCTTGTTGGTCAACGAAAAGGTTGCATCCAGGTTTCTGCCTGCCCTTAAAGAATCTCTCGAAGCTAAAAGCGTAGAAATCGTGGGGGACGAAAGGGTAAGAGAGATCATTGACGTGGGAACGGCCACAGAAGAGGATTGGAAGACAGAATATCTGGATTATAAGCTCGCTATAAAAATGGTGGATAGCCTGGATGAAGCAATAGTGCATATCAACAAATACGGGTCAGGGCATACTGATGCCATAGTGACTTCGGATAAAAACAAGGTTGAGACTTTTATGAACCTAGTAGATTCAGGCAATGTGTTTTGGAACTGCTCTACAAGATTCAGTGACGGATTTAGATACGGATTCGGTGCAGAAGTTGGGATAAGTACTAATAAGATACACGCTAGAGGGCCTGTAGGGCTTGACGGGCTGTTGATATATAAGTACAAGATGATAGGCAACGGCAACATCGTAGATGACTATGAGACCGGAAAAAAGACCTACAAGCATACAAAGCTTAACAAGGAGTTTAAGCTATAGTCATAGTTATCACCTATTGACTAGATAGGAAAACTGTGTTATGATATTTCCAATTGAATAAGATACTTACCTTATCCAGAGTGGTGGAGGGACTAGGCCCTATGAAACCCGGCAACCGGCTATATGCGTGGTGCCAATACCTACAGAAAATCTGAATGATAAGGACAGCTTGACTATAGAGCCTCGTCCTTTGACGGGGTTTTTTTATAACTATAAATTGATTGGAGGAATCAAAGATGACTAAGAAATTATTTACTTCGGAGTCTGTTACCGAAGGACATCCGGATAAAATGTGCGACCAGATATCAGATGCTATTTTAGATGCCATACTTACAGAAGATCCAGAGGGCAGAGTGGCTTGCGAGACGCTGGTTACTACAGGGCTTGTTATGGTGGCAGGAGAAATATCCACTGATTGCTACGTAGATATCCAAAGCATAGTAAGAGAAACGGTGAGGGAAATTGGATATACAAGAGCAAAATATGGTTTCGATTGCGATACCTGCGCAGTGGTTACATCCATACATGAACAATCTCCTGACATAGCTCAAGGGGTAGACAAGTCTCTGGAATCAAGATCAGGAGAGGATTCAAACGGAGATGTTGAGGAAACCGGAGCTGGAGATCAGGGCATGATGTTTGGTTTTGCATGCAATGAGACTCCTGAACTTATGCCGCTGCCTATATCATTAGCCCACAGGCTCTCTAAAAAGCTCTCAGAGGTGAGGAAAACAGGCACGCTGGAGTACTTGAGACCTGATGGGAAAACCCAGGTTACCGTCGAATATGAAGACGATAAGCCTAAAAGGGTGGATACTGTAGTAATAAGCACCCAGCACAGCCCGGATGTGGACTTAGATACCATTAGAAGGGATCTTATCAAGTATGTGATAAAGCCTATAATAGATGAGAGTTTTATCGACGACAAGACGAAGATACTTATAAATCCTACGGGAAGATTCGTAATCGGTGGACCCCAGGGAGATGCAGGCCTCACGGGCAGGAAGATAATAGTCGATACCTACGGAGGATACGGAAGACACGGAGGAGGAGCATTCTCCGGAAAGGACCCAACAAAGGTAGATAGATCCGGCGCATATGCGGCAAGGCATGTAGCTAAAAACATTGTAGCGGCAGGGCTTGCGGACAAGTGTGAAGTTGAAATTGCCTATGCAATAGGCGTAGCAAGGCCAGTATCTATTTATGTAGATACCTTTGGAACCGGAAAGATAAGTGAAGACAAGCTAATAGAGCTGATAAAAAGAAATTTTGACTTAAGGCCTGCAGCGATGATAAGAGACCTGGGCCTTAGAAAGCCCATTTATAAAAAGACGGCAGCTTATGGCCACTTCGGAAGAACCGATATCGATCTCCCCTGGGAAAAAACAGATAAGGCTGAGATATTGAAAAGGGAAGCGGAAGAGATATAAGTAAAGTTGGTCAGGAAAAACCTTTCAGCAAACAATCCGAATAAAAAAAGCCCATTAGGGCTTTTTTAATTCACTGCAAATGTAAGCTCGGCTTCTGCGCAGACTTGTCCGTCGCAATATGCAACTGCCTTGCCGATTCCTACTCCTGCCATGCTTCTTATTATCTCGGTTTCAAGGGTAAGGGTATCGCCAGGGATTACCTTTCTCTTGAACTTGGCTTTTTTAATTCCGCCAAAGTAAGCGATCTTTCCCTTGTTTTCCTCAAGGCTAAGCAGAGCGACAGCTCCCACTTGGGCTAGAGCTTCGATTATCAATACTCCGGGCATAACGTGCTCCTGGGGAAAGTGTCCCAAAAAGAAGTACTCGTTTGCCGTCACGTTCTTGATGCCTGTAGCCTTTATCCCTGCTTCGAGCTCTGTTATCTTGTCCACAAGAAGGAAGGGATATCTGTGTGGGATTATTTCCTGAATTTGATTGCTGTTAAGTATCATCGTAAAACTCCTTATTCAGACCATTTTTTAAAAGCGATGGTAGCGTTATGCCCTCCAAAGCCAAGTGAGTTAGAGAGGACGACTTTTATGTCAGCTTCCCTGCCGGTATTTGGAACATAATCAAGGGTGCACTCTGGATCTTCTACAGTGTAGCCAGCTGTTGGTGGCACGAACCCTTCTTCTAGCGATTTTACGCAGACTATGGCTTCAGCACCACCTGAAGCGCCTAATAGGTGACCTATCATAGACTTTGTAGAACTTACGCAAAGATTTGATGCGTGTTCTCCGAAGAGGTTCTTTATTGCGGCAGATTCATTGACATCATTGTAGTATGTGCTGGTGCCGTGAGCATTTATGTAGTCTACATCATTAAGTTTAAGTCCGGCATCTAATACGGCTGTATTCATGGCTCTTCCACCGCCTTCACCTTCCGGAGCGGGAGATGTTATGTGATAAGCATCACAAGTGGTTCCGTACCCCACGATCTCGCCGTAAATTTTTGCATTTCTTTTTTTTGCATGATCCAAGGACTCAAGGACTAAAACCCCTGCACCTTCACCCATTACAAAACCGTCACGTTCCTTGTCAAAGGGGATTGAGGCTCTCGAAGGATCCTTAGAAGTGCTTAGGGCCTTCATTGACATAAAGCCTGCAATTCCTGTTTCACAGATTGAAGCTTCGCTTCCTCCTGCAACTGCAAGATCCATCACTCCTGCCCTGATTTTGTGGAATGCTTCGCCTATGGCATTTGTAGCAGATGCACAGGCTGTAACTATTGAAAGGCATGGTCCTTTAGCTTCGAGGGCTATTGCCACGTTTCCTGCACCCATGTTTGGAATCATCATTGGGATGAAGTAAGGGGAGACCCTGTCATGACCTTTTTCGATCTGTCTTTTGGTCTGGTCATAGAAAGTCTCGATGCCGCCAATTCCGCTAGAAACGATGACCCCGAATTTTTCCCGGTCTATTTCAGCATCCTTAAGACCTGCATCTTCATATGCCTGGCATGAAGCGTAAATGGCGTACTGAGAGTATTTATCAAGCCTTTTAAGCTCTCTTTTATGCATGTACTTTTCTGGATTGAATTCCTTGATTTCGGCAGCAAGAGTAACCTCGTAGTCAGTAGTATCGAACCGTGTTATCTTGTCGATTCCACATTTTCCCGCTTTAACGTTTTCCCAAAACTCATTTACATCCTGTCCCAATGGGGTTATGGCACCCATTCCTGTAATAACGACTCTGTTCATATAAGCCTCCTAAACCACCATTCCGCCATCCACGTTGATGACCTGTCCGGTTATGTATTTTGATTCATCCGATGCAAGGTATCCCACCAGGCTTGCCACGTCTTCCACGCTGCCAAGATTGCCGGCAGGGATATTCTTTTGTATTGCCGATTTTTGTTCTTCGCTTAGCTTGTCGGTCATGTCAGATGCTATAAATCCAGGAGCTACAGCATTTACGGTAATGCCCCTTGAAGCGAATTCCTTGGCAACGGATTTTGTTAGTCCGATGATTCCTGCTTTAGAAGCTGCGTAGTTAGCCTGCCCCGGATTACCGATAAGTCCTATTACCGATGCCATATTGATTATTCGTCCTTTTTTTGCCTTGAGCATTGGCTTTGCCGCATGCTTGATGCAGTTGAAGGTACCTTTAAGGTTGGTCCCTATGACGGAGTCGAAGTCATCTTCGGTCATGCGGAGGATAAGAGTATCCTTTGTGATTCCGGCATTATTGACAAGTATGTCTATAGAACCGAATTCATCCAATGCCTTATCCATCAATACCTTGGCATCTTGAAAGTCCTGCACGTCTCCTTTGACGGCGATTGCCTTTTTGCCTTGTGAAGTTATTTCTTCAACAAGCTCTTGTGCCATCTTCTCGTTTGAGCGGTAGCTTATGACCACGTTAGCTCCCATTTGGGAAAGCTTCATGACGATTGCTCGGCCGATGCCTCTGGTACCGCCGGTCACGATCGCTGTTTTATTTGATAACATAATTATTCCTCCAATGTTTTCAGAGTTTTTTCAAGGGATTTAACATCCTCAACGTTAAGAATCGTCACTTTTTTGTCTATTCTTTTTACAAAATTGGACAGGGTCTTGCCCGGACCCACTTCGATGAAAGTGTCCACGCCCTGGCTTATCATATATTCAACGCTTTTTTCCCATTGCACCGGTGAAATGACCTGCTTGACCAACAAATTTTTGATATTGACGATTTCGTCATAAGGTTTCGCTGTATAATTGGAAACCACCGGAACGGTCCATGGGCTAAAAACAATGTTTTCCAAGTAAGAATCCAGGTTGTCTGCGGCATTTTTAAGCATGGATGTGTGAAAAGGTCCGGATACGCTTAATGGCACTACCCGTTTGGCACCTTTTTCCTTGCAGATTTCCATAGCGATGTTAACTGCTTTTATAGAGCCGCCTATTACAATCTGGCCTGAGTAATTGTAGTTTGCGATTTGGGCTATGCCCTCAGAGGATGCCTGAACACAGGCTTCTTCGACTAGCTTTGTATCAAGGCCGATAATGGCAGCCATGGTGCCTTTCCCGTCTGGAACCACATTTTCCATGAATGTGCCTCTGTTGTAGACCAGCTTGACCGCATCCTCAAATGGCATGATTTCAGAAGCTACGACAGCGGAGTATTCTCCAAGGGAGAGTCCTGCGTGGAATCTTGGAGTTTTTAATCCTTGCCCTTTCAAGACTTCAAGTACAGCGATGCTCGCTGTCAAAAGGCATGGCTGGGTATAAATCGTGACATCCAGCTTTTCTTTTGGACCTTCAAAACATAATTCCCTTAAATTAAAGGGAAGTGAAGCTTCGGCTGCTTCAAAAACAGCCTTGGCTTCACTGAAATTATCGTATAGTTCTTTTCCCATGCCGATGCTTTGTGCACCTTGGCCGGGAAAGATCAGAGCGATTTCCCTATTGTTCATATTCTTAGCCTACTTCTTTTTCCAGGTAGTCGATGATGTCTTTTACTGTGATCATTTTTGCAGCATCTTCTTCAGGTATCTTGATGTCGAATTCGTCTTCGAATGCCATTACGATCTCAACTATAGCCAAAGAATCAGCTCCTAAGTCGTCTTGAATATTCGCGCTTTCCACTACTTCTTCAGCGTCTACTCCCAGTTCATCTACAAGAATTGCAATTACTTTTTCTTTAATCATTATTCTTACCTCCGTAATTTAGTATTTATTTTTTTATTTCAAAGGAATTATCCTCTGTTGTCTATATTATAGCCTAACTATCAGAATTCATGCAAGATGGCCCCCCATGTTAATCCGCCCCCAAAGCCGGTAAGTATCACTTTGTCTCCGGCGGCCACAAGTCCTCTTTCCATCATTTCTGCTAAAGCTATGCCTATGCTTGCCGATGATGTGTTGCCGTGCTCCATCAAGTTTATAAAGAACTTATCTTTGGGAAGTCCCATTACTTTGGCCACTTTCGCGATTATTCTTTCGTTAGCCTGGTGGGGAACGATGTACTTAATGTCTGAAATATCAAGGTCTGCCTGATTGAGCACATAATCAACGCTGTCTTTTACCGCGAAGGTAGCAAACTTGAATATTTCAGCACCGTTCATGCTCATCCAGGAAGGAAGGCAAGTGTTTTCCCCGGTGAATGGGCTTCTAAGGGGCAATGCGGGCAGGGCAAGGTTCATGTCCACATCTCCTCGGGAATTTGTGTAATCTGAAATTATTCCCGTATCGGATGTTTCCAAGACTACAGCTCCGGCTCCGTCTCCGAAGAGAACGCAGGTGCTTCGATCCTCCCAGTTAAGCGTTCGGGATAGGGTTTCTGCACCTACAACAAGAGCTCTTTTGGCCGTTTTCGTCTGGATGAACTTGTGTGCTGTCTGAATTCCGTAAATAAGCCCTGTACAAGCTGCGTTAAGGTCAAATGCCATAACATGCCTGTCGTTTATGCCCAGCTTGTATTGGAGCATTGATGCCGTCGAAGGCATAAAGCTGTCCGGTGAAATTGTCGCTACGATGATCATGTCTATCGTGTTTGGATCTATGTTGCCGTTTTTCATTGCATCCAAAGATGCTCTGTATGCTAAATCCGTTGTAGATTCATCAACGGAGATGCGTCTTTGTTCAATGCCGGTTCTGCTTTTGATCCACTGATCGTTGGTATCCACCAAAGCTGACAAATCATCATTTGTTACGGTCTTTTGGGCTAAAGCCTTTCCCACGGCAATTATTTTTGAAGTTTTCAAGTGTGTCTCCTTTCAGAAGTTATATACCGATATTTCTATACTTTTGATAACGTTTCTTCAAGAGATTTTTTACCGGCATGGCCTTCAGCGAGCGAACCTCGCCAACAAGAAGATCTTTAAGATATTGCATGCACTCAAGGTAGGGTCCCTTCATAGTAACGCCACCGGAAGGCTCCGGAACTATCTTGTCAGCTATATTAAGGTTGAAAAGATCAAATGATGTCAGCTTCATGAGCTCCGCCGCTTCCTTTGCTTTGGTGCTGTCTTTCCAGAGTATGCTGGCAAAGCCTTCCGGAGAGAGTATGGAATAGATGGCATATTCCATCATCCATATTTGGTCTCCTACGCTAAGGGCCAAAGCTCCACCGCTTCCTCCTTCTCCGATTACCACGCTTATGACGGGAACCTTGAGCTCGGAGATTTCAAAGAGATTGTTGGCAATTGCATGCCCCTGACCCCGCTCTTCCGCTCCAAGTCCGCAGTATGCCCCCGGAGTGTCAACAAAACATATGACAGGTCTATTAAACTTTTCTGCCTGTTTCATGAGCCTTAATGCCTTTCTGTAGCCTTCAGGATAAGGCATGGCAAAATTTCTCTTCAGGTTTTCATCCAGGTCACGGCCTTTTTGCTGACCTATTACAGTGACTGGGATATCGTTTAGCATTGCGATTCCCCCGATGGTGGAAGCGTCGTCGCCGTATGCCCTGTCTCCATGAAACTCTATGAAATGATCGAAAATAGTGTCGATATAATCCTTGGAAGTAGGCCTTTCGTTTGACCTGGCGATATTTACGTTTTCCCAAGGGTCGTGTTTTACCTTTTGAAGTTCTTCATCCAAGAGGATTTTGTTTTTATCCAA
>CAZOTE010000057.1:0-12983 GCA_964582705.1 uncultured Eubacteriaceae bacterium
CCCACTTCAGTACCAATCTGCACTTTTTTCAATTATTAGTTTCGCAATTACCTATGTTTAAATATTTAATCATTCGTAATACCTCCCCCAAAGCATTGTACATCTTCATGTATATTATACCCTCATTAAAATACAAATAACACTAAATATTAAAAAGAGTCAGCGTTTAAGCCGACCCTTTCTATAAGACAAAAAAATGAAAATATAACATTAGCATAAAATACCCGAAAAAAGGCAACCAAATGAGCTGAATCAGCTTTTCATCCATCCTAAAACGCATCATCCAAAAAAATACAAGAAGCAACGGTACAAGCACTAGCTTTACAAGGGGAAACTCATAGGTACCTATCATAGGAGCAAGGATGGGATTAGCTTCAATAAAGCCTCTATCTATAGCATCTAGGGTAAGAATATAATCAGCTTTATTAAATGCAGCGATGCCGATTAGTAAAATCCAGAGAAGCTTTTCCTGGTTTCTTGTCATGGAAATCACCTCGTTACACTTGTACCTCCATTTGAGAAATATAAACATATCTTAAATGTTAGTTCTGCGAAATATAAAAGAGCCAGCCTCGAAAGGCTGACTCCTGTAATCGTGTTGTTGAGATGGGAAAAAGGTTATAACACCTCCGTCTCCGAATATCCTCCACTGTATAATCAGACATCCTTCGCATCTACCGTTCTCCTTGTTAGTTTGCTGTGAATACACCGTCAACAATATCCCAACCGGTATAGTTAGTTGGAGTTTGCCATTCGACATCTTCGGCTAAATATGTATCATCTGCTGTTACCGTAGTTGTACTTCCTGTAGCATTAGCCGCCCACGCAGGGAAAGAACCAGTTTCAGCATTAATGGCACCGGCTACATTGGTGAGCAACCGAGCATTTGATTCATTGGTCTGGTCATTGGCAGTTGTAGTAAACCCTGTTAACCTTGGAATCGCTATAGCAGCCAAAATACCCAAAATCGCAATTACCACAATCAGTTCAATCAAAGTGAAGCCTTTGCTGTTTCTTTTCAACATCTTTCTTAGTTTTAACATAATGAATCCCCCTCGTTAAAATTTTATTTGTACCTCATTGCTAATTATATATCCTTTTTTTACATAGTTCAATCACAGTATGTAAAATATTTTAAGAATTTTTAAAGATTCTATGACATTACTGCATAAAGGTCGAATATCGGTAGAAGCATGCTGATAACAATGAAGCCAACTACAAAGCCCAAAATTACTATTATCAGAGGCTCTATTATAGTAGTAAGCTGGTTTATTGCAGTATCCACCTCGGATTCGTAAAACTCTGATACCTTGTCCAAAACATAATCCAAAGTACCTGAATTTTCGCCAACGTCAACCATTTGGTAGACTAGTGGAGGGAATGCCCCGTTTTGCTCCATGCTCATCCCAAGGCCGTAACCCTTTCTTATTGCATCTTTTACGTCTTCCAGTCTGGTCTTTAAGAACTCATTGCCTACCACCCTTTGCACCACCTCCACAGCCTGGATTATATCCACACCGGAGTTTAGCATCACGGATAAATTGCTTGAAAACCTACTCATTGCAATTTTGGTATTAAGGTCCCCAAATACTGGCATCTTAAGCTTAAACTGGTCCACCCTTAACCTTCCGTCAGGAGTCGATGCATATTTCTTAAGTCCATATATTATAAGGGTTATTACAGCAATATATACGAACCAAAAGCTTTGCAAGCTATTGCTCATAGCTAGGAGCATCCTAGTCGGCAATGGAAGCTCTGCATTAAAAGAAGCAAACATATCTACAAATGTAGGTATTACAAAGGTCAGAAGCATTACCACAACTCCAATTGCTACGACAGATATTACTATGGGATAAGTCAATGCGCTTTTAACCTTTTGAGTAATCTTATACTCCTTCTCAAAATGGGTTGCCATCTTGTCCATTACGTCATCTAAGGTACCGCTAACCTCCCCGGTCTCCACCATGTTTATTAGCAGAGGTGGAAATATTTTTGGCTCCTTGGAAAAGGCGTAGGACAGGGCATTACCCTTTTGCACGTCCTCGTGGATCTTTTCTACCACCTCTTTAAGCTTTTTGTTGGTGGACTGCTTTTTTAGTATATCCAGGCTGTCCACTACTGTAATGCCTGAACGAAGGGTGGTTGCAAACTGCCTGCAAAACAATGCCAGGTCCCGAAGTTTAACCTTTTGTCTTATTAACTCTAAGTTTTTGTTTAACTTGTAGCTTCTTTCTTCCTCTATGCTTATGGGTATGTATTTCTTTTCACGTATAAGTGTCACTACCTCGTCCCGGCTTGCCGCATCGAAGGAGCCTTTTATAGTGTTGCCGCTTAAATCCTTTGCTGTGTATGAATATGTAGCCATAATGATCCCCCTTTGCTACATGAATTTTTTCTTCATGTTTTCCTGGTCCAGACTATAAAACAGCGCGTTGTCCATGGTTATCAGTCCCTTGTTGTAAAGGTCAAACAGGTAGTTGTCCATGGTGACCATGCCTGTCTTGGCGCTCATCTGTATGATGGAGTTTACCTGGTGGGTCTTTCCTTCCCTTATAAGGTTTCTGATTGCAGGGTTCGCAAGCATTATCTCAAGGGCTACTATACGCCCGGGCTGGTCCTTCTTTGAAATAAGCTGCTGACTTATTACTCCCTGTAACACTGTAGAAAGCTGTACCTTCACCTGCTGCTGCTGATGTGGCGGAAACACGTCTATTACCCTGTCAATGGTCTTTGCAGAGCCCACGGTATGCAGGGTGGATAAAACCAAGTGACCGGTTTCTGCAGCAGTAAGAGCAATTGATATGGAATCCAAATCACGCATCTCACCTACCAGGATAACGTCCGGATCTTCCCTTAGCGCAGCCCTCAGCCCGGCAGTATAGCTGTCTGTATCGTGGCCTACCTCACGCTGGTTTACCATTGAGTTTTTATGCCTGTGAAGATACTCTATTGGGTCCTCCAAGGTGAGTATATGGCTCTTTCTCTCCTCATTGATTATGTCGATCATCGATGCCAGTGTGGTGGACTTTCCGCTTCCCGTAGGTCCGGTAACCAGGATGAGCCCCTTGTTAAGCCTGGTAAGGTCTCTTAAGGTCTCCGGCAGGCTAAGATCCTCCAAGGTAGGAATTTTAGCTGCAACCACCCTGCAGGCCATGGAGTAGCTGTTTCGCTGCATATAGGCGTTTACCCTAAAGCGTCCCCATCCGGGAATGGAATATGAGTAGTCCACCTGGCCCTTTTCCTCTAAAACAGATATCTGATGCTTGTCCATAAGAGAAAAGATAAGCTTCTGTGACTCCTCAGGCGTGTAAGGGTCCTCCATGATCAGTGGACGAAGTGCTCCGTCTACTCTAATCATAGGAGGCAGACCCACTGTAATGTGAAGGTCTGAAGCCTTTTTTTCCGATGTTGCTTTCAACATTTCAAAAATGTCATTTTTCATAATGCATCCCCCCAAATTAATATCTATTCGCTTGTAAAGAAAGTTATTTCCAGTGTCTCTTCTATTGTCGTGATGCCCTCCAGTATAAGGTCCTTGGCGTTTTGCATAAGAGGTACCATTCCGTCAAGCTTTGCCTGGTCGGAAAGCTCGTCGTAGGTGGCCCCGGCGGATATCTTTTCACGCATGTGCCTGTTAATTTTAAGCACCTCGTGAATGCCCATCCTGCCCTTGTATCCCGTATTGTTACAGCTTATGCAGCCTTTGGCACTGTATAAAATAAGCTCCTCATCTGGATTTATACCCAACAGTTCCTTCTCAGGAACAGAAGCTTGGTATTTTTCTTTACATCTTGGACATAATTTTCTGATAAGCCTTTGAGATATTATGCCGTATATGGATGAAGACACTAGATAGGGCGGTATGCCCATGTCTATAAGACGGGAAATCGTGGATACCGCATCGTTTGTATGGATGGTGCTAAATACCAAATGACCCGTTATAGATGACCTAATGGCAATTTCAGCAGTCTCTACGTCACGTATCTCACCGATCATTATTATGTCGGGGTCCTGTCTAAGTATGGACCTTAGACCGGCAACAAAGGTAAGGCCTGCCTTTGTATTTACCTGCACCTGGTTTATTCCGTCAAGCTTGTACTCTACAGGGTCTTCTACGGTGATTATATTGTCCGATGCGGTGTTTAAGTTCCTAAGCAAGGTATAAAGGGTGGTAGACTTTCCGCTTCCCGTAGGTCCCGTAGCAAGGATTATCCCGTGTGGGGCGGCTAAAAAGTCCTGTATATGCTTCATTTCAAAGTCTGTAAAGCCAAGATCCTCCATGCGCATCTGAAATTGGGCCTGGTCAAGGATACGTATAACTACCTTTTCACCGTATATCGTAGGAAGTATGGATACACGGAAATCTATGTCCCTGTTGTCAATCTTTAAGACTATGGCCCCGTCCTGGGGGAGCCTTCTTTCGGCTATATTTAAATCACTTAGGATCTTGATGCGACTTACGATTGCATTGTGGGTTCTGATATCAAGCTTCATCATTTCAATCAGCACGCCGTCAACCCTCATGCGAACACGTATCCTGTCCTCGTAGGGCTCGATGTGGATATCGCTCGCCTGGCTTCTTACGCCGGTCTCGATGATGTTGTTAACCAGCCTTACCACAGGGGCGTTGTTTATCTGCTCCATGTTGTCCTGGGAAGTCTGCTCTACTTCGTCCAGGCTTTGAGATTTGTTGAACTCTTCAACGGCTCTGGCAGCATCATCCGTATTGTAGAACCTTTCGATAAGGTCTATGATTTCTTTTTTTGTGGCGATAAAGGGTATTATGTTCTTCTTGGTAACCAGCTTAAGGTTGTCAAGAGCGATTATATCAAGAGGATCGTTTATAGCAACGATTAAGTTGTCGCTGTTATCGTAAAACAAGGGAACCGTTATGTGTTTCTTGGCGAGTACGTAGGGTATGGATTTAACCGCGTCCTTGTCGACATATGTGTTTTCAAAATCAACCCTCTGGATGCCGAGCTGAAACTTAAGAACGTTTATTATGTCCTCTTCGTCTACTATCCCTTCGGTTACGAGAAGCTCTCCTAACTTTTTCTTTTTAACCTGTTGAAGCTGTATGGCTTCTGTCAATTGCTCCTGGGTTATCTTGCCGCTGGCAACCAGCAGATCGCCGATTCGTTTTGCATGCCTCATGTTATCACCTGCAATCGTTTATTTTGTGAATAAAATGTATATGGTATGTATACCCTTGAATTTGAAAATTAATTTGAAATTTTGAACGAATTATTAATTTATATTTATTATAGCATTTTTTTTGGAAAAGAAAAGAAATTAAGAAAAAGGAAACAAGTTGTAAGTTGTAGGTTAAAAGTTGTAAGCTGTAAGTGTGTGGCTCCCTCTGAAGTCATAACAAATACCTAAATCTCTCATTTCGAATGCAATGAGATTTCTCGCGATGCTCGAAATGACAGATGTTTGCATGAGTCGGAGAATACAGGTCAATAATTGTTTTAAAAAATGCAGACATTTTGTAGACTATAAAGCCCACATGTCTGCATTTTTCATTTCTGCATATCATGTCTTTCGTATTCTTTGTCTATAAGCCCGCTTTGAAGAAGATAGTCCGCTCCTGTTTTATTCATTGCAGTTGGAATATCATAAAGGACAGCGATTCTTAAAAGCGCCTTTACATCCGGGTCGTGGGGCTGTGAAGTAAGAGGATCCCAAAAGAAGATTAATAGGTCTATTCCGTTGTCGGAAATAAGGGCTCCAATTTCCTGGTCTCCCCCAAGTGGTCCGCTTTTGTATGCCTTGACCTTAAGTCCGGTGTTTTTTGCTATGATAGATGATGTCGTTCCCGTGCCGCATAGCTCGTGGTCAATAAGAGATTCGGCATTTTCCCTCACCCAGTCCAACAGGTCTTTTTTTCTGTTGTCGTGGGCAATTAGTGCGATACGTTTCTTTGTGGGTGAAATCATATTTTCAGCTCCTTTTTTAGTTATCAGTTAAAGGTCGTGGGGCAGTTGTTTAGTCGCTGAGCGACTGTGAAATGCAGGGCTTCGCCCTACGGGAAACAAGTTGTAAGATGTAGGTTATAAGTTGTAAGTATGCAAGGATTCCTTGGGGTCAAAAACAAATACCTAAATCCGTCATTTCGAATGCAATGAGAAATCTTAGGTGATTCTAAAATTTGCAATGGTATTTGACGCACATGCAATTATTGATCATAGTAATTACTGAGATCCCTACGTCCCGGCTAAGCCGGTCCTCTGGATGACAGAAATTAGCATGTGCTTTTGCTTCAAACTATTTCTCTTCTCAGCAGATCCCATTTAGTCGTTTCTTCTTCACAAGGCACATATATTATCTGCTTTGGATGGGGGGCGTCTTCTAAGGTGTCGCCCTCTTCACCAATAATTTGACTGATAATAAATTCTCTAGGCTCTTTACCCGGTGACATGATCTCCATGGTCTCGCCGGAAAATATCTTGTTGCGGACTTCTATTTTTGCCAGCTTTTTTTCCTTGTCGTAATCAAGGACAGAGCCTGTAAAGTCATAATTTCTGGTGTATGAGCTGGTGGAGTAGTTGTGCTCCTCCTGCCCCGGCTTTTCAAAGGCGAATCCCTCTGTGTAGCCTCTGTGGCTAACCTTTTGAACCTCCTTGAACCACTCCGGGTCGAAGCTGTAGCCCTCAGGATCGTTGAAGTAGGCGTCTATTGCCCTTCTGTATACTCCCACCACTGTAGCCACGTAATAAAGGCTCTTCATCCGGCCTTCGATTTTAAAGCTGTCGATCCCTGCCCCTACAAGCTCGGGTATTCTTTTTATCATGCAAAGATCCTTGGAATTAAATATATAGGTTCCCCTGGCATCCTCGTATACAGGGAAATGCTCTCCCTGTCGCTTCTCCTCCATAAGGGTGTAGTTCCACCTGCAAGGCTGGGCGCAGTCTCCCCTGTTTGCATCTCTGTTTGCCATGTAGTTGCTTAATAAGCATCTGCCTGAGTAAGACATGCACATTGCTCCGTGGACGAAGGCTTCAAGCTCCAAATCCGAGGGAGTATTTGCCCTTATCTGGCTTATCTCTTCGATGCTCATCTCTCTCGCGAGCACGATTCTTTTTACGCCGTTTTGATGCCAGAAATTTGCGCTATGATAGTTAGTGTTGTTTGCCTGGGTGCTTAAAGATATCCTTAGGTCTGGCGCAGTAGCTCTAGTTACGCTTATGATGCCCGGATCAGCGGCGATTACGCCGTCGATATTTAAATCCACCAAGGTTTTTATATATTCTTCTAGACCTGCAAAGTCTTGATTGTGGGCAAATATGTTAAGGGTGGCATATACCTTTTTCCCGTTGGAATGGGCGAATTCTATGCCCTTTTTCATTTCCTCAGGAGTGAAGTTACCTGCCTTTGCACGTAGTCCGTAGGCTTGTCCTGCAAGGTAAACAGCATCGGCACCGTATGAAATTGCATATTTTAGTTTTTCGAGATTACCGGCAGGTGCCAGCAGTTCGGGTTTTTTCATAGTTTATTCCTCATTATATGTTATCAGTTATATGTTATAAGTTGCTTTCCACTTTCCACTTTCCACTTTCTACTTCTAAATCACTTAACAAGCCTGCTTATAGCCAATCCATCCCCTATGGGGATGATGCTCGTATCAAGCCTTGGGTGATCGCTTAAGGCTTCAAGATATTTTCGCATCCGCTTTACGATTGTAATCTTTCTGCGCTTAACCAGCTCGTCGCTGGCTACCATTCCTCTGAATAGGACATTGTCGGATATTATCATGCCTCTGGGATTTAAAAGCCTCAAACAGTCCTCAAGCATATGGATGTAGTGCCCCTTTGCTCCGTCTAAAAAAATCACATCGTATTTTTTCTCAAGCTCCGGCACCACCTTGGAAGCGTCACCGTAAATAATTTTAATTCGGTCGTCATACCCGGATTTTTCAATATTTTCTCCCGCCAATTTTACCATATCTTCGTTAAGTTCTATAGTATCCACGGTTATGTTTTCATTTTTTTTGACAAATGAAAGAGCGGAATAGCCTATGGCTGTTCCGATCTCAAGTATTTTTTCATATCCTCCCGTTTCAAGCAATATGCCGATCAGCTGCCTTACCTCAGGGTGAATTATGGGTACATTATTCTTTTCTGCATATTCCTCAAGTTCCAAAAGGAGCTTGTCCTTGTTGTTGAGCAACCCTCTAATGTAGGTTTCTATATATTCATGATTGATTTTACTCATAGTCCTATTTAATGAGCCTCCTTTGCGCCATACTGGAAATGACTGTTCAAAAAATAAAATACAAATTCTTTGACCCTACCCTGCAACTTTACTGAAAAGTTAAGAAATCGTTGGGCAGTTGGTAAACAGTCGCATAAGTCGCAAAGCGACTGTAGGTCAAATTATATTTTATTGCTTTACTTCCATAAGTATGGGAAGGATCATCGGTCTTCTCTTTGTCTTTTCATACAGGAACTGGTCAAGAGCGTCTCTTACAGCTCCTTTAATCTTGTTCCAATCGGTGATTTTCTTTTCTTCGCATTTTTGAAGAGCCGTTTTGACCACGTTTCTGGCTTCATTTATAAGCTCCTCGGATTCTCTTACGTAAACGAATCCTCTTGATATTACATCAGGACCGGCTACAGTCTTTCCTTTGCTCATTGTTACCATTACGATAAAAATGCCGTCTTCTGACAAATGCTTTCTGTCTCTAAGAACTATATTTCCAACGTCTCCTACTCCAAGTCCATCTACCAGCGTAACTCCCGATGGAGCTTTGCCGATTTCTCGACAGCTGTTTTTGTCAAGTTCGATAATTGAACCGGTACTTGCTATAAGGGCATTCTCTTCAGGCATGCCAAGGTTCTGTGCAAGCTCTGCGTGATGCTTAAGCATCCTGTACTCTCCATGGACGGGGATAAAAAACTTTGGTTTTACAAGGGTGTGCATAAGCTTTAGCTCTTCCTGTCTTGCATGGCCTGATACGTGAACCTCTGCAAGCTTTTCGTAGACTACCTCTGCTCCAAGCTTGAATAGGTTGTTTATTACCTGCATGACCATTTTTTCATTGCCCGGTATGGGCGACGCAGAAAGTATTACAAGGTCTCCTGCAGTAATAGAGAATTGTCTGTATTCACCCACTGCCATTCTGCTAAGGGCCGCCATGGGCTCACCCTGGCTGCCTGTGGATATTACCACGACTTCATGGTCGTCGTATTTGTTTATTTCCTTGATATCTATCAGAGTTCCTTTTGGTATGTTCAGATAACCCAGCTCGTGAGCGGTAGTGGTCACATTTATCATGCTTCGTCCGCTCACTGCTACTTTTCTGCCGTGTACTACAGCAGCATCTATTATCTGTTGAACCCTATGTACGTTTGAAGCGAATGTCGCCACGACTATACGACTCTGAACTCCGTCGAAAAGCTCTATGAACCGCTTTCCTACGGATTTCTCAGAAAGGGTAAAGCCTGTAAGCTCCACGTTGGTGCTGTCAGCCATTAAAAGGTCTACCCCTTCATTGCCTATCTCGGCAAATCTCGGAAGATCTATAACCTCTTCATCGATAGGGGTGTAGTCAATCTTAAAGTCTCCCGTATGTACCACTGTTGCCGCATCACATCTGATACAAAGGGCAACCGAGTCTGCAATGCTGTGATTTACCCTGATAAACTCGATATTGAACCCTCCAAGGTCAATTCGGTCCTTAGGCTTGATTATATTTCTCTCAGTGCTTCTAAGCAGGCCATGTTCATTCAGCTTGTTGTCTATAAGGCCCACAGTCAGCTTTGTTGCGTAAATGGGAAGGTTCATTTCCTTCAATAAATAAGGTATCGCACCGATATGATCCTCATGTCCGTGAGTCACCACGATTCCTTTGATTCTGTCCTTGTTGTTTACCAGATAGGTAAAATCGGGCAATACAATATCAATGCCGTACATCGTTTCGTCCGGAAACGTTATACCGCAGTCCACTATGATTATATCCTTTTTATACTCAAATACTGTCAGGTTCTTTCCGACTTCTCCCAGTCCTCCTAAAGGTATAATCTTCAATTTGTTGTTTTTTTTCGTTGCCAAAATATTGCTCCTTTCGTTAATTATCTCCGCTCTTTTTAATGCATTTTTCGCATAGTCCAAAAAATGTTACATTGTGATTGGTTATTTTAAATTTTTTTTCTTTTTCGATGTGTTGTTCCAATGCGTCGAAATACTCATCTTGAATTTCGATTACCGATCCGCAAGTGTTGCATATGAGATGGTGGTGATTGTGGGTCCTTTCGCCGTCTGATATCTCGTATCTGTGGCATCCGTCATCAAAATACTGTTTGGATAGTATGCCTACATCTTCGAACAGTTGAACTGTACGGTAAATGGTGGCTATACCTATCTCCGGGCATGTATTTTTCACCTCACGGTATATCTCGTCAATACTTAAATGATGTTCTTTGTTGTTTAACATCACATCGATTATATGTCTTCTTTGTGGAGTAAGCTTGTATCCTTGCTCCTTCAATATGTTTTTAAATTCTTCTACGGGCATCTGATCACCATCTTATCAATTAATAATAATTATCAATTAAGATTTTACCTGTTTTTAGGGCTTTTGTCAAGGACCATTAGTTATTGGTCGTTAGCGCTAGGGTATTTCTCTGAGGTCACGATAGGGCACTGAAAAGTTAAGAAACAGATTATCCAACCTGGAAATGACTGTTCAGTGAGTCGGCTTTTTTCACTTTCCAACTACCTTAGTGCCCCTTCGTGTTATTTGTGGTGAAAAAGTATATTTTTCTGTATCGCCTTAATCTTCGTCTTCGTCAGACAGCTCGTTATAAATTTTTTGGATCATCTCGATTTCCTTGTCTTCTTCCACTGGGATAAGAAGCTCTCCGTCTTCATCTTCTTCGATTCTGAATGCGAACATGTCGTCGGAATCGTCCTCAGGTTTTTTCAAAAGGGCATATTCTTTCCCTTCGTGCTCCAAAGTTATGATGATCTCAAACTTCATCTCTTCTCCGCTGTCATCCACCAATACAATAGAATTGTCGTGGTCGTGGTTGCAGTTTTCATCGTGTACGTGTTTGCTCATAGTTGTTACCTCCTGTAATTTAAATATTTTTAGAATCCATGTAGCTTTGCAGAATATTTTGCGCTGCCATCATATCAATCTTTTCTTTTCGTTTTTTTCTTTTTACGTCCCCTTCAAGCATGAGGTTATCGGCAAATTTACTGGTAAGCCTCTCATCCCAGTGAACTATTTCCACTTTTAGGCGTTTCTTAAGATAATTTGAAAATCCAATCACCTTTTCTCCCTGGGAGCCAATGGAGCCGTTCATGTTCTTGGGTATGCCGATAACCAGTACGGTTACGGATTTTTCTTCAATAATGCTTTTTAGTTCTTCCAGGTCTTTGTCCAGGCTTGCCCTTTTTATGGTCTTTAGGCTTTGAGCCGTGAGCCCCAGAAGATCGGATAAGGCAACACCTATAGTTCTATCGCCTACATCCAGTCCCATATATCTTATCATGTTATACCACCTTGATGCAAAATTGCGGACACGAAGCACTGCAATATCCGCATAAAATGCATTTTCTTTTATTTACAACGGCTTTACCCGCTATTATATTCAGAGCATTTTGACCGCATACATCTACACAGCTTTTACATCCATTGCACCATGAATCGATGTGCAGGTGCCTAGTTCTATCTGCTGTTGTCTTTGATATGCTTTCGGGTATGTTTTCTCCAATAATCATGGAGCAGTTGTACTCCAGCTCCTCTGCCGACTGCATGCCGATTGCTACAGAGTGTATATAAGCATTTCTTTTTATATAATCAAAGGCTTTTATTCGTGACCCTATAAGGTTTCCACCCCCTAAAGGCTTCATTGCAAATATGCCTTTACCCATATAAGTGGCTGACTTTAGGGCTTTTTCCATCTGAATTGCATCACCGTCTTCTATGCCGAGGCCTCTATAATTGAAGATTGGGTGGATAATCTCCACCTCCTTGTATTTGCAAGCCCCTTCGACTCCTTCGATTCTGTGGGTTGAAACTCCGACTGCTTTTATCTTACCCTTGATTTTTTGTTCAAGCAAATATTCAACGGCTTCCCAGTGTCCACGGATGGTATGCTCGCTTTCTGTTTCGTGGAGCATGAAGATATCTATTACATCCCTGTCCATTTCTTTTCTTGCTTTTTCGATGCTTGCCTTCATTCCCTGCTTATCGTAGTCATAGGACTTTGATGCAATTATCCAGTCCTTTTTGCTGCGCTTTAAGCCTTCTTTGATATGTGGGTAGTTCTCGTAAAGATCTGCAGTGTCAATGAAGTTGATCCCCTTTTCGCTGGCCAAGGCGATAAGGTCTCCGGCTTCTTCGACAGATAGGTTTGCCTGCAGGGGACCAAGGGTAAGGCTTCCGAAACATAATTTTGAGACCTTTAGTCCTGTTTTTCCTAATATATTGTATATCATATCTACCTCATAGACCCTACCCTACAACTTTAGCTTCACTGCCGCACAACCATTGTTTACCCATGTTTCCTGAGATTTCTAGCAATAATCGAAATGATTTCCTCTAGAAAAAGAAAGACCCTTTAAAAAAGGGCCTTTAAATTTAATCTAGATGATTGAAGTACTCCTTGATCAACTCTTCCAAAAGCTCGTCTCTTTCGACTTTTTTAATTAGATTACGTGCATTTTTGTAACTGGTTATATATGTAGGATCTCCGGACATTATATATCCTACAAGTTGATTCACAGGCGTATAGCCCTTTTCTGTCAGAGCGGAGTATACCTCTTTAACCAAATCCTTGATCTGCTGAGATTTGTCCTGTTCGATATCAAACTTCACGGTGTAGTCTTTATTATTGTCATTGTCCATATACTTTCGCTCCTTCTTGTAAACTTCATCAAAATACTTACGGTCAATTGCAAATCCTTAATATGAGTTTAAATCATAATGCTAAAAATTACAAGCTATTTTTTAGGGTCTGCAAGACATTTGAGAA
>CAZOTE010000058.1:0-12782 GCA_964582705.1 uncultured Eubacteriaceae bacterium
GGCCCTTATAGGGCTCAAAGAAAAACCACCCGTTTTACGGGTGGATAATTATTATTAAGAAACCTAGTTTTGTATTGCAAATAATCTGTTTAGGCTAAAACTAAGTGGGTATCAATATAAAATAAATACGAGCAAATTCGAGGAGGGTACATTATGTCTAAAAGTACAAATTTTTTAAGCGGAGTATTGATAGGAACTATCATCGGAGGCCTGGCAGGTATATTACTTGCTCCTGAATCCGGCAAAGACACTATGAAGAAACTCAAAGACTTGGGCGACGATTTTGCGGACAATGTCAAGGATTTCAGCAGCGAAGCCATGGAACAAGCAGGTGCTTACAAAGAAAACCTTGAGAAAAAAGTCGAAGACTTAAGCGAAAAGGTAGGGGACAAGGTATCCGGCTACAAAAAAACCCTCGAAGGAAAACTGGAGGAAGTAAAAGGATCCATTGAAGAAGCGATGGATGAACTCGAAGATGAAGCTGAAGAGCTCACTGAAGAGGCAGAAGAAACGATTGATGAATTTAAAGAATTATAACGACCGAAATGAGGGTGGTATGAATGTTTCAGGAAGCTAGCTTATGGGAGGCGGGAATACTCCTGATAGGAGTCGCCTTCGTTATCGGTGCGATTTACCTGGCCATGACTTTAAAGCGACTTGCTAAGACGATGGAGGATGTAAACTACATAATTGAGGACAATAGGAAAGCCATCGAGCTTATAGTGGCCGAGATCGAAACAATTACAAAAAACTCTTCCATGGTGGTGGAGGATGTTCAGGAATCCGTGGAGTCGCTGAAAAAGTCGGTGATTAATGTAGAAAAGACAGTCAAGACATCAAAGAATTACATTTTATCACCGCTTCTTAAGACAGTGAATTTTGCACATGCAATTGTAAAGGTAATGAATCGAAAATCAAGTAAAAAGTAAGAGAAGATTTGAGGAAACTTTGCGTTTCCTCAAAACTTGTGTCGGGAGGAAATAGAAAGAGATGCTGTCAATTAGTATTAACAACGAAAAAGATAGGCTTGAAGTAGCGCTGATAGGCGAAGTCGATATTTACACGGTAGACATGTTGAAGGACAAAATGGATGAAGTCAACGAACTAAAAGGAAAAGAGATCGTGTTCGACCTGGAAAGACTTGATTATATCGACAGTACGGGGCTGGGTGCTTTGATAGGGGTAAAGGGAAAACATCCTGATGCGGTTATTAAAGTTGTAAATATGAAGTCCAATGTATCTAGACTATTTGATATCACTGGACTGAGTAAAATTTTTGTTACTGAATAAATATGGAGGAAAAAAATAATATGGAAGTACAAACCAAAGAGGATGCAGTTAAAATTTCATTAACACTTCCCGGAATACCGGAATTTGTCAGCGTAGCCCGTCTTACATTGTCAGGTATTGCAAACAAGATGGGCTTTAATGTAGATGCCATCGAGGATCTGAAAGTCGCAGTTTCCGAAGCATGTACGAATGCAATGAAGCATGGATGCAAAATTGCTCAGGACAGTTATAAAGTAGACTACATAGTAAACGGAGATAGGCTGATCATAGATGTTTGTGACAAGGGTATAGGCTTTGACATTGAAGCATTAGAGGCTCCGGATTTTGATAATCCAAAAGAAAATGGGCTAGGTCTCTACATAATCAAAACGTTGATGGACGAAGTAGAAGTAAAAAGTCTGGAGAATAGTGGAACAATTGTCCGAATGATAAAACAATTAGAGGAGTAATATATGGTTAAGGAAGTCTCGGGAAAAGTTAATGTAAAGAATCAGGACAGAAAAAAGTACATTGAAGAGCTTTTTCAGCAATATATAGCTACAAAAGACATTGAGATTCGAAACCGGATTTTTAAAGAATTCATGTATATTCCTGAAATACTATCAAAAAAATATATAAACAAAGGCGTAGATTTCGAAGATATTTATCAAGTGGCAAGCTTGGGTCTTATTTATGCAATAGAAAGGTACGATCCATCTAAGGGGTACGAGTTTTCCAGCTTTGCGACGCCAACGATTCTAGGGGAAATAAAAAAATATTTTAGGGACAAGGAGTGGATCATCAAGGTACCGAGAAGGATTCAGGAACTGTCTCGAAAGATAAATATGTCGAAAGACCATCTTCAGCACAAACTGATGCGAATGCCCACAATTAAAGACATTGCATCGTATTTAGATATCCCCGAAGAAGATGTAATTGAGGCAATGGAAGGAAGCTACGCTTACTCTCCTACCTCACTGGATGTAAGGATTAGCAATTCCAAGGATGAAAACGACCTTTCCCTCTTTGAAGTTCTCGGCATTGAAGATCAGCACATGACTGAAATAGAGGATAAGGATCTGATAAAGAACATTTTTGAGGAAATGGATGATTACGACAAGAAAATCATTGTGGACAGATATTATAACAATAAGAGCCAAAGCGAGATAGCACAGGATCTAGGCGTGTCTCAGATGACCATATCCCGACTTGAGAAAAAAATAATCAAAAAATTAAGAGAGAAAATTACTACATAAAAAGCAAGAGCCCCAAGCGAGCTTTTGCTTTTTAAATAAATATATATTATTTGCGCAAATTAAATAGAAAATCAGATAGATTTATAATAAAATAGTAGCAGATGTTTCTTTGCATGTAACAGGGATATGTATACAAAATAAATTCCAATAGCGAGGGGGAGCAACAATGAAAACGTATCCAACAAGCAATATCAGAAATGTAGCAGTTCTAGGTCACAGCGGCAGCGGAAAGACTACTTTGACAGAAGCTATGGCTTATAATGCAGGAATTATCGACAGAATGGGCAGGGTTGAAGACGGAAACACTATTTCAGATTATGACAGCGAGGAAACAAAGCGAATAATATCCATAAATGCAGCATCGGTACCATTGGAATATGGAGGCCATAAGATAAATATAATAGATGTGCCGGGATATTTTGATTTTTTAGGTGAGAGCGTCAGTTCTTTGAGGGTGGCTGATGGAGCGGTTTTGGTATTGGATGCCTTGTCGGGAATCGAAGTCGGCACGGAAAAGTCATGGGAAATGGTGAGCAAACGGAATATCCCTGCAATATTGGTCGTAAACAAAATGGACAGGGAAAATGTCCGTTTTGAGAAAATAATGGATGAGCTCAAAGAGAAGTTTGGCAATAAGATAGTGCCTTTTGAAATACCTTACGGAGAAGGGCTTGACTTTAACGGGGTAATAAATGTCGTAGATATGAAGGGCAGAGAGAGAAAGGGAGACAGATGCTTCGACATGGCTGTTCCGGAGGGGATGAAGCCTGAAATCGAACCATTTAGAGAAATGATAATGGAATCGGTTGCACAATCGGACGAAAGCTTAATGGAAAAGTATTTTGCCGGGGAAGAGCTGACAAATGCTGAGATACACGCAGGGCTCAGAAAAGGAGTCCTTGAAGGAGAATTGATACCTGTTCTGTGCGCATCTGGAACTAGAAATACAGGGATTGAGACTTTGATGAGCATGATCATTGAATATTTCCCATCTCCTGAGGATACGGAAGGAGAAACATTCAAAGACTCAAAAGGAAATGATGGGGTCAAAAAATACGACACTGGGGATTTGACTTCGGCTTTTGTATTCAAGACGATAGCAGATCCATATGTAGGAAGGCTTTCTCTGTTTAAAGTTATATCAGGGTCTTTAAGGCCAGGGATGGAGCTTTTAAATACGGGGAAAAATAAAAAAGAAAAAATAAATCATATATATATACTTAGAGGGAAAAAACAAATAGAGGTAGAAAATCTTCAAGCAGGGGACATAGGGGCTTTTTCTAAGCTTGCGGATACCACCACTGGAGACACTCTGTGCGATCCAAAGGATCCGGTTGCGTTCCATCCCATAGTATTTCCTGCCCCTGTAATAGCCCTGGGGGTAGAAC
Source organism: uncultured Eubacteriaceae bacterium (assembly GCA_964582705.1). Classification (GTDB taxonomy): domain Bacteria; phylum Bacillota; class Clostridia; order Eubacteriales; family Alkalibacteraceae; genus Alkalibacter. The sequence continues at coordinate 3,914 of CAZOTE010000058.1, forward strand.
CAAAGTCCAAGGGCGATGAAGACAAGATTGGAAACGGCCTTACAAAGCTGCAGGAAGAAGATCAGACTCTACATGTGGAAAGAAATACAGAGACCAAGCAGACTCTTATTTCTGGTCTAGGTGAAATGCACATAGAAATAGTGTGCGAGAAGCTTAAAAACAAATTTGGGATAGAGGTAAGCTTAGCGGATCCAAAGATACCTTATAGAGAGACGATTAAGAGCAAGGCTACATCTGAAGGCAAGCATAAGAAGCAATCCGGAGGAAGGGGACAGTTCGGACACGTATACATCAACTTTGAGCCCCTCGGAGATACAGATATAGATTTTGAATTTGTGGACAAGGTGGTCGGGGGCGCAGTTCCTCGAAACTTCATACCTGCAGTGGAAAAGGGTCTTAGAGATTGCATTAAAGAAGGGGTCCTGGCAAAATATCCTGTGGTGGGACTCAGGGCTACTTTGTTTGACGGTTCGTATCATGCAGTAGATTCAGATGAGATGTCATTTAAGATGGCTGCTTCCATAGCGTATAAGAAGGGGCTAAAGGAAGCCTCTCCGGTGATTTTAGAACCTGTCTACAGTGTTGATATAACCATTCCCGAAGACTATATGGGAGATATTATGGGGGATTTGAACAAAAAGCGTGGAAGGATACTGGGAATGGAGCCGGTTGAGGGCGGAAAGCAAAAGATCTTGGCAGAAGCTCCATTGGCGGAGATGTTCAAATACGCAACGGAGCTTAGAAGCATGACTCAAGCCAGAGGTGATTTTGCAATGTCATTCGCAAGGTACGAAGAACTGCCGACAGCTTTGGCTGACAAGGTGATTGAAGCTTCAAAAAAAGAAGAAAACTAATCTTAGAATTTAAGGGAAAGCTGCAAAGAAGCATTGCAGTTTTCCCTTCTTTACTTTTTGGCTCAATGTGATAGAATGGAAGTGACAAAAAGAACCGTCCCTAATGTCAATAAGCAATAAAGGATATGTCAGAAAGGTGATGAGTATGGCTAGAAATCCAAGAGAGATCAGCAAAAGCAGATTTTATCACATACTGGTACGGGGAAGCGGTGGCAAAGATATATTCAAGGATAATGAAGACAAGGAAAAGATACTATCTATCGTATCAAGGATTCTTAAGGATAATCTCATTACCCTATACGCATACTGTATAATGGACAATCATGCCCACTTTGTAGTGGAAGAATTGGATGAGGACATATCCGCAGTAATGAAGAGGATAAACGTATCATATGCTGCCTATCACAATAAGAAGCATTGCGTCAGTGGACAGGTCTTTTACGACCGGTTTAAAAGCGAGACAATTGAAGATTTTAAGGAATTGCTAAAGGTAATGCGGTTCATACACAATAATCCGGTAATAGGAGGTTTTGTCGAGAAACAGTGCGACTACCCATGGAGTAGCTATATGGAGTATATTCAAGAGCGGAAGAATAAAATGGTGGTTCTTGACAAAGTGCTAAAAAGCTTTGAAAATTCAGGAAATGACCGGATGGACAGTTTCATTAGATACATGCTGGAGAAGAACAACGATATCTATATGGATCTCGAGGAAAGCGTAGAGAGGCGCATAAGAGGCGAAGTAGCGTTGTATTTGCAAAAAAACAGTATTGAATTGTATGAACTGGGGTATAAAGAAAATAACATTCACCGGGACAGGCTGATATTGGCAGTTAGCCAAAAAGGTGGGATGTCCATTAGAAAAACGGCAGAAATTCTTAATCTTAATAGAGGCGTAGTATACAAGGTCTTATCTGAACATAGAAGGGGCAAGTAGAAAGGAGGGCTGAAAATGTTGTGCGATAATTGTAAAAAAAGACAGGCATCGATACATATAACAAAAATAATAAACGGAGAGAAAAGGGAGGTTCACCTGTGCGAACAGTGTACGTCCTTGGAGCAAATAGGGGAAAACGTGTTGAATTTCAAGAATTTCATTACGAATTTTACCGATTTTGGAAGCGAGTCGAATAAAAGCTTTTCCGACTACGACGAGCCTGCCTGCGATCACTGTGGGATGACCTATGAAATGTTTAAAAAATACGGCAAATTTGGTTGTGAGCATTGCTATGACGCCTTCGAACCTATGATCAGCCCAATGATAAAAAGGATGCAAGGGAAAAACGTACACATTGGCAAAATCGTAAACAACGGGGGAGAGGATATCAGAAAGAAGCGTGAAATCGACGAACTCAACCAAAAACTCAGGGCGGCGGTAGAAAAGGAAGAGTACGAGCAAGCTGCGGTTTACAGGGACATGATTAAAGAACTTACAAAGGAAATAGAAAAGAAGGGTTGAAACTGGGAGGCTTTTAATATGGGTTCGTGGAAATACGAAGACAAGGAAAGAGACATAGTAATAAGCAGTAGGATAAGACTAGCAAGAAATATAAAAGGCATGCCTTTTCCGATTCTGTTGCCGGAGCACAAAGCCCGGCTTCTTGTGGATTTGATTTTCAACTGTCTGGAAAAGGACGAGTCTCTCGGAACGGAATTTATGAAAATTGAAGTCGGAAGCGTAGGCAATAACGAAAGAAGAGTGCTTGTAGAAAAGCATCTTACCAGTCCTGAGCTTGGCAGCAATAAATGCGCGGCTGTATTCATAAATAAAAATGAAGACATCAGCATAATGGCAAATGAAGAGGACCATGTGAGGATACAGTGCATACAGGAAGGCTTCCAGCTCCATAAGACATACGAAATGGCAAACGCGGTAGATGATGTGCTTGAAAAGTGCGTCGATTTCGCATACCATGAAAAATACGGTTATCTAACCGCTTGTCCTACCAATGTAGGCACAGGGATGAGGGCTTCAGTGATGCTGCACCTGCCCTCATTGACACTTAATAATCAGATAAATACCATGATAGTTACATTGGCTAAATTCGGTTTGACCATCAGGGGCATTTACGGTGAGGGAACCCAGGCATTGGGAGACTTATACCAAATATCAAATCAAAATACGCTGGGCATGACGGAGCGTGAGCTTATAGAAAACCTTCACGATGTGGCCAGGGAGATAATAAAAAAGGAAAGGGAACACAGATACGAGATATTAAACACCAACAGGATTTATCTGGAGGACAAAATATACCGGGCATTTGGCGTACTGTCAAACGCAAGGTCCATAAATGCAGAAGAGAGCATGAAGCTGTTGTCTCTCGTCAGATTGGGCTCCGACCTGGAGCTTATAGATCAGGACATCGGAACGATAAACGACTTGATGGTAAACATTCAGCCAGGGATACTGTCGGGGATTTACGGAGGAGATTTGACTGAAATCGACAGGGACAGGATAAGGGCTGAACATATCAGAAAATTCTTAAAATCTGAATAGGAGGAAAAATTAATGGCTATATTTGGAAGATTTACCGAGAGAGCTCAAAAGGTTTTGATGCTTTCTCAGGAAGAGGCAAAGAAATTAAACCATAATTACATAGGAAGCGAGCACCTGCTTTTGGGGTTGATCAAAGAAGGAGAGGGAATCGCAGCTTTGGCGCTAAAAAACCTGGGCGTTGCCTTTGATAAAGCGGCAAAGCAAGTTGAAACCCTTTTGGGCAGAGGAGAAGATCCAGTCAACGACATCATCGGATACACTCCAAGAACAAAGAAAATACTGGAGCTCAGCTTGATGGAAGCAAGAGCTCTTAATCAAAGCTATATAGGGACTGAACATATACTTTTAGGTCTTACCAGGGAGGGAGAAGGCGTAGGTGCCAAGATCCTAAGCGACCTTGGATTAGATTTTGAAAAAATAAGGGAAGAAATAATTAAGCTCATGAACTCTTCCCCTACACAGAATCAAAAGGCGCAGCAGCCTAAGAATACCAACACCAAGAATCTGGACAAATTCGGACGAGATCTCACTCAGATGGCGGATGAAGGACAACTTGACCCTGTAATCGGAAGGGACCTGGAAATTCAGCGTGTGATACAGATCTTAAGCAGACGAACAAAAAATAACCCCTGCTTGATAGGTGAACCTGGTGTAGGAAAGACTGCAATTGCAGAGGGACTTGCTCAGAAGATCACATCAGGGAATGTGCCTGAAAACCTTAGAGACAAAAGGGTAGTCTCCCTTGACCTATCTTCTATGGTTGCCGGAGCCAAATACAGGGGAGAATTTGAGGATAGGCTCAAAAATACCATGGAGGAGATAAATCAGGCTGGCAACATAATTTTGTTTATCGATGAGATGCATACAATAATAGGCGCAGGAGCCGCTGAAGGGGCCATAGATGCCTCGAACATACTAAAACCAGCACTAGCCAGGGGGCAGCTTCAAGCTATTGGAGCTACCACGCTGGACGAATATAGAAAGTACGTAGAAAAGGACTCTGCGCTGGAAAGAAGATTTCAGCCTGTAGAGGTTGGAGAGCCTTCAAAGGAAGAAGCTTATGAGATACTAAAAGGATTGAGGGACAGATACGAAGCCCACCACAAAGTCACAATAACTGACGAAGCGCTAAAGGCTGCGGTAGAGCTTTCCCACAGGTATATAAATGACAGGTATCTTCCGGATAAGGCCATCGACCTTATAGATGAAGCCGCATCTAAGATAAGGCTTAACATGCTTACGGCACCTCCGGAAATTAAAGATCTGGAGGCAAAAATAGAGAAGTACGAGCAGGAAAAAGAAGAAGCAGTGGCTTCTCAGGATTATGAGAAAGCTGCTGAGATAAGGGACTTTGAGAACAAGGCCAAAGAAAAGCTTGTTGAGGTCAAAAAAACCTGGAGGCAAAAGAGCAACACCGGAACAGGGGGAGAAGTGGGAGCTGAAGAGATTGCCCAGATAGTTTCCAGCTGGTCCGGGGTTCCCGTTAAAAAACTGGCCCAGGAAGAATCCGAGAAGCTCCTTCATATGGAAGAGGAGCTGCACAAAAGGGTCATAGGACAGGATGAGGCGGTTAAAGCCGTATCCAGGGCGATAAGGCGTGCTAGAGTCGGTCTTAAGGACCCCAAAAGACCAATAGGCTCGTTCATATTTCTAGGACCCACAGGTGTGGGTAAAACGGAACTTAGCAAGGCGCTTGCAGAGATCATGTTCGGGGATGAGGACTCAATGATCAGAGTAGATATGAGCGAATACATGGAAAAACATTCTGTTTCCCGGCTTATAGGGTCTCCACCGGGATATGTGGGTTATGATGAAGGAGGACAACTGACAGAAAAAGTAAGGAGAAAGCCGTATTCAGTGATTCTTCTGGATGAAATCGAAAAGGCTCACCCAGATGTTTTCAACATACTGCTTCAGATATTGGAAGACGGAAGGTTGACGGATGGAAAGGGAAGGACTGTAGATTTTAAGAATACAGTAGTGATCATGACATCAAACGTTGGAGCCCACACGATCAAAAAGGGCAAGACGCTGGGCTTCTCGGCGGGAGAAAACCTACAGCAGGATGAATACGACAAAATGAAGGACAATGTGATGGAGGAGCTTCGAAGAAGCTTCAGGCCAGAGTTCTTAAACCGTATAGACGAGGTCATAGTGTTCCACCAGCTGGATGACAAACACTTAGGTGAGATAATAGACATACTCCTCGTTCAGCTCGCAAATAGGCTTAAAGATCTTGAGATAGACATTGAATTTAGTCAGGATGCGAAAAGATACCTGGCAGAAAGAGGCGCAAATCTTGAATATGGCGCACGACCTCTAAGAAGAACGATTCAAAAAGAAGTTGAGGACAAGCTTTCTGAAGAGCTCCTAAAAGGCAATGTGCACAAAGGTGGAGCCATCAAGGTGAACATATCAGATGATGAGCTGATATTTGAAAATAATTAATAGCATTTGACATTTGGCAATAGAATCTATACAATCTAAGTAAATAAATATCCGGGGAGCTGAAAAGCTGAGAGGAAACTTGATTTCGACCCGATAACCTGATACGGATAATGCCGTCGTAGGGAGATTACATTAGGATTTTACAGTCTAAGACTCTTTCCGTATCAGCGGATGGAGTCTTTTTTTCTTTGTTTGACCACCGGTACAAGGAGGAAGCATATGGAATATACTACACAGATGGACGCTGCAAGAAAGGGAATAATAACCACGCAAATCAAGAAAGTGGCCCTTGAGGAAGGAATGCATGTTGAAGAGCTCATGGACCTTGTAGCCAAGGGACAGGTAGCAATACCTGCAAATAAAAAACACCTTAGCCTTTCCCCCAAGGGAATAGGAAACAAACTTAAGACAAAGATCAATGTAAATCTAGGCGTTTCCAAGGATTGCGAGGATTATGATCTGGAGATGAGCAAGGTAAACAAAGCTGTAGAGCTTGGAGCGGATGCGATAATGGATTTGAGCTCTGCGGGAGAAAGAGGGGCACTCAGGCATAGGCTGGTAAAGGAATGCCCGGCTGCTATAGGCACTGTGCCGGTATATGATGCAATAATACACTACGACAAGCCCCTGGACCAGATTACTGGTGAGGAATTCATCGATGTTGTGCGACTTCATGCCAAAGATGGAGTTGATTTCATGACCATGCATTGCGGTCTTACAAGGGAAAGCTCCAAGCATGTAAAGCGTGGAGACAGGCTGACCAACATCGTATCAAGGGGAGGATCTTTGATATTTTCCTGGATGGAGATGACAGGCAACGAGAATCCTTTTTATGAATTTTACGATGAGATACTGGATATCTGCAGAAATCACGATGTAACCATGAGTTTGGGGGATGCCTGTAGGCCCGGGTGCATCGAAGATGCTTCCGACGTAAGCCAAATAGAAGAGCTTGTGATACTGGGAGAACTAACTAGGAGAGCTTGGGAAAAGGACGTGCAGGTGATAATCGAGGGTCCGGGACACATGCCTATCGATCAGATAGAAGCAAATATGAAGATACAGCAGACGATATGCAAAGGCGCTCCATTTTACGTTTTGGGCCCTCTTGTTACTGATGTCGCGCCTGGCTATGACCACATAACTTCAGCTATAGGCGGGGCGATAGCGGCTACATATGGTGCTTCATTCTTGTGCTATGTAACCCCTGCAGAGCATTTGAGGCTGCCAGATCTAGATGATATGAAAGAGGGAATAGTAGCTTCAAAGATTGCAGCCCACGCTGCGGATATAGCCAAGGGGATAAAAGGTGCGTCCGATTGGGATAAAAAGATGAGCCGGGCTAGAAAGGACTTGGATTGGGAAGGCATGTTCAAGCTATCCATTGATGAAGAAAAGGCTAGAAGGTATAGAGAAGAGTCCATGCCTGAGAATGAGGACACCTGCACTATGTGTGGGAAATTCTGTGCTGTTAGAAACATGAACAAAACTTTAAATGGAGAATACGTGGATGTCATATAACGCTAATTACATCGAAAGAATACGTAGAGCTAACCCGATAGTCCATAACATAACGAATTACGTCACGGTCAATGACTGTGCCAACATATTGTTGGCGATAGGAGCATCCCCCATAATGGCTGACGATGAGGATGAAGTGGAAGAGATCGCCGGCATTTCAAAAGCTTTGGTGATTAACATAGGCACTTTGAACCAAAGAACGGTGAGCTCTATGGTGAAAGCCGGGAAAAAAGCCAATAATTCAGGGATACCTGTTCTTTTGGATCCGGTAGGATGCGGAGCCTCGAATATGAGGACGAAGATGACTCTAAAGCTTCTTGAAGAGGTGAAAATTTCAGTGGTGAGAGGGAATGCATCAGAGATTAAAAATGCATTTTCAATAAAGGGTGCCAAGACCAATGGTGTTGATGCGAGCTTTTCAGACAGTAAGGACATTGGAGAGATTTGCAACGTAGCGAGGGATTTCGCTTTGAATATAAAAGGTGTGGTGGCAGTTACAGGGAAAGAAGATATCGTAAGTGATGGCAGGGAAACGTACGTAGTGAGAAATGGCGTGGAAAGCATGACAAAGATAACAGGTACGGGATGCATGCTATCATCTCTCACTGGAGGATTTATCGCATCAAACCCTGTAAATGCAAAGACTGTATCCGCGGCGGTGGCGACAATGGGGCTTGCCGGTGAACTAGGGTATTCTAAAGGAATGGGTACAGGTAGCTTCCGCGTGTCTTTGATGGATATGGTGAGCCTTATGGACGATCAGGTGTTGAAAGAAGGGATTAAGATTGAAAGATTTAAAGGATAAACTGGGAGTCTATTTAGTTACAGACAGAAGATGGCTGGATGGAAGACAGCTCTGTGGCTGTGTAGAATCCGCCTTGGAAAGTGGAGTGGATTTCGTGCAGCTGAGAGAAAAAGGTATTTCCCGGGAAATATATAAAGAGGATGCAATTAAGATAAAAAAGATCTGCGAAAGATTCGATGTCCCATTTGTGATAAACGACGACGTTTGGTCGGCTGTCGAATTTGATGCCGACGGAGTCCACATAGGACAAGGAGATGAAGAGATAAGAAAAGCCAGAGAGATACTCGGAGAAAAGAAGATAATAGGGGTTTCCGTATCCAATCTGGAAGAGGCGCTCAAGGCGGAAAAAGAGGGAGCGGATTATCTGGGGGTAGGCGCCGTGTTTGCCACAGGCTCTAAAAATGATACAAAAGCGGTGAAGCTGGAAGACCTGGAAATAATCTGCGACAGCGTGGATATTCCTGTAGTGGCAATCGGCGGCATTGACAAGGGCAATGCTGCAGCTGTTAAGGCGACAGGTGCCTCCGGAATAGCAGCCATCTCTGGGATATTGGCATGTAAGGACGTGGGAGAGGCAGCAAGGGAGCTTTGCGACAGTTGGAAAGCGGAAAGTAGAAAGTAGAAAGCGGAAAGCGGAAAGTAGAAAGTGGAAAGCAGGAAGTTGGTCAGTTGGAAAGTGGAAAGTGGAAAGTGGTTGTAGGGTAGGGTCTCTGTGCCCTACCACAGACCCCAATAAAACTCCAT
>CAZOTE010000059.1:0-10069 GCA_964582705.1 uncultured Eubacteriaceae bacterium
ACGTACGGTTCAATGAGAGGGAAGTAATACTGGCTATTATTTCTCTACTCTATTAGATGTAAATATTTTGAAATAGAAGGTGATTTTAAATGGAATTGACTCAGGAAAGGGTAATACCAAAGCAGATGAACCCTAAAAACGGGATGCTCATCGAGCATCTAGAAAGATATAAATTTGCAGCCGCCTTTGCAAGTGGAAGAGTATTGGACATAGCTTGTGGTGCTGGCTATGGAAGCGAACTTCTGTTGGAGGGAAGTAAGAGAGGGGCTATAAAAGAGATTGTAGGCGCGGATATTGATGAGATAGCTCTGGAGTATGCTAAGGAGAACTACACCTTCGACAATGTGACCTACAGGGTGGCGGATGCTCTTAGCCCTAAACTTAAGGAAGAGCTTGGAAGCTTTGACGCCATAGTGAGTTTTGAGACAATAGAGCACTTTGAAGGAGACGAGGTATTCCTTAAGAATATTTATGACATGCTCAAGCCCGGGGGAGTGGCAATTATCTCGACGCCTTTTGGCAGGGGGAAAGATCAACCCTGCAAGAATCCATATCATGTCTATCAATACAGAGAGGAAGAGTTCCTAGAGGTATTGTCCATATTTGACGAAGTAGAGATGTATCACCAAAGAGACTCTGAAATAGAGATCCCTTTAGAAGGGAAAAAATATTATCTTATGGTGGCTGTGTGCAGGAAAAAACATAAAAATGCCATTTGACAAGGAGAGAAGATGAACAACATCAAAGCAAGGGATAAAAACTTTTACTATGGCTGGGTTATAGTCTTCATGGCAGGACTGACAGTGTTTTTTTCAGGACCTGGACAAACCTACTCGGTTTCAATATTTATAGACTCTTACATAAGGGATTTTGGATGGAGCCGATCCCTAGTTTCAAGCATGTATTCTATAGCGACATTGGCGGCGGGAACGATGCTCTTTCTAATAGGGAAGAGCATCGACAAACATGGACACAGGATAATGAGCGTATTCATTCCTGGGGTGCTTGGAGCAGCATGCATGTGGAACAGCTTTGCGGTTAAACCGTGGATGCTCTTTGCCGGATTCTTTCTGCTGAGGCTGTTCGGACAGGGATCCATGACTCTTTGCGCATCCACCCTAGTGCCTAAGTGGTTTATTAACAAAAGAGCCCTTGCCATCAGCCTCATGTCTTTAGGGGGAGTGTTTGGCTCGGCTGTTTTGCCGGTGGCAAATACTTGGCTAATAGACAAATGGGACTGGCCTTTTGCATGGAGGTTTTGGGCGGTGGCGCTTTGGGCAGTATACATACCTATGGCGTTGATATTCATCAAAAACAAACCGGAAAAAAATGATGTGGAGCCTGAACGGAGGCAAAAGATGAAAGGAAGTCAAAGGATCAAACTGGACGCTGAAGTTTCCTGGACACTCAGAGAGGCGATGCGCACTAGATCCTTTTGGTTGCTGATGTTTTGCACTACGATACCTTCCATGATAGTAACCGGCGTTACTTTTCATATAGTTTCCATAATGGCGGGGAAGGGGCTGGACAACACCTTTGCAGCGATAACATTAAGCGCGTTTGCCCTAACGGGTTTTCCCACAACGTTTCTTGCGGGGGTTGCTCTTGATAAATTAAAGTCTAACCAAGTAGTGGGGGGAGTCTTTATCTTGCAAGCGATCAGCCTGGTGGTACTTTTTTTTGCCGGCACGCCTGCAATGGCAGTTTTATTTGGAGTAATAGCTGGAGCTTCAAATGGGACAATGCTTGTTTGCAATAATGTTATATGGGCAAACTATTATGGAATTGAGCATCTAGGCAGCATCAGAGGTTTTTCCATGACTTCGGTTATAATAGGATCAGCCTTTGGACCTCTGCCATTTGGTATGGCATACGATTTATTGGGAAGCTATAATGAAATCATTCTATTGATGATGATTTTCCCCTTGCTAGGATTTATGGCAGCTATGGCCTCCCCAAAACCCGTTAAAAAATAGCAAAACGGCTGCAAGCGAACCAGTTTTTATGGTAAAATGATATGATGATGATTTGAGTGAAATGTTTTTAAATTTAAGATAACAGAAATGAGATGATTGATTTGTCGGGGAAATCTTTGCCAATAGGAGTAATGGATTCGGGAGTAGGGGGTTTGACGGTTGTCAGGGAGATAACCAAATTATTGCCCGGTGAAGATGTAATCTATTTTGGGGATTCAAAAAGAATGCCTTATGGAAACAGAAGCGAAGAAGAGATAGTGTTTTTGGCAAACAAGATAATAGAATTTTTGGAGGGGAAAAAAGTAAAGGCGATATTGCTAGCCTGCAATACTGTTTCCTCCCAAATAGAAAAGCTTGCTCACAACGTTCCTGTATTTGGAATAATCGAAGCCGGGTGCATGGCGGCTGTAGAAAGCAGCGATGCGAAAAGCATAGGCCTCATAGCTACAGTGGCTACCGTGAAAAGTGGTGTCTATGACAGGACTTTAAAACAAATTGACAGAAGAAGAAGCTTTGTGTCGAATGACAGCAGAAAATTGCCACAGGTCATTAATGATCAATTAAAGCACAAATATTTGCTTAATAAGCACATACATGAGTGCATAGATCCAATCTTGGAAAAAGGCGATATTAAAGAGCTTATAATGGGATGCAGCCATTTCCCCATAATAGAAAATGAGATTGCAGAGTTATACCCAGGGCTTAAGCTCATAAATCCTGCGAATAAGCAGGTGCAGATGCTAAAGGATTATCTCGAGTCCAATGACCTGCTAAATCCGACCAAGGCAAAAAATATAGAGATATACACCACTGCCAGAATCAATGAGTTTAAAGAGTCTTTGGATAGGCTTGAAATCGACGATTATGATCTGGAAAAAATAAGCTTGCTGGATGAAGATGAAGATATAGAGAAGTGAGAGGAGACGTAAATGTGGAAAGTCAAAAGAAGACGTTATACAGCGGAATACAGCCTTCGGGTTCATTTACAATAGGAAATTACTTCGGAGCAATAAAAAACTGGGTAGACCTCCAGGAAGACTACAGCTGTTATTTTTGTGTAGTGGACCTTCATGCCTTGACAGTGCCTCAGGTGCCCAAGGATTTAAGAAAAAATAGCTATGAGTCATTTATAACCCTCCTTGCAGCAGGGTTGGATCCGGAAAAAGTAGCTATTTACTTCCAGTCACATGTTAGCGCCCATGCAGAGCTTGCGTGGATCTTAAACTGCTACGCCTATATGGGAGAGCTAGGAAGAATGACTCAGTTCAAGGATAAATCCCAAAAGCAGGGTGAAAATATCAGAGTAGGCCTCTATGGATATCCAGTCCTGATGGCTTCGGATATATTGCTTTATCAGACAGATCTAGTGCCTGTTGGAGAGGACCAGAAACAGCATCTCGAGTTGACAAGAGATATAGCAACCAGATTCAACAATCTGTATTCCCCGACATTCAAGGTACCGGATCCTTATATAGGGGAAAAAGGGGCTAGAATAATGAGTCTGCAAGAACCGAGTAAAAAGATGTCAAAATCTGATGAAAACTCAAACTCATTTATTACCCTGAGAGACAGCAAGGATATCATAATCAAAAAGTTCAAAAGGGCGGTTACCGACTCGGATTCTCAAGTCAGGTTCGACAGGGTTGAAAAACCGGGAGTATCAAACTTGATGGAAATCTATAGCTGCGCAACCGACAAGGATTTTTCAGAGATAGAAAGAGAATTTGAAGGAAAAGGGTATGGAGATTTCAAAATAGCTGTTGGGGAGGCAGTTGCTGATTCTCTGCAGCCTATACAGAGGCGCTTTGAAATGTTGAGCGAAGACAAGTCCTATGTGGAGGAGATAATTAAAAAAAGCACCGAAAAAACTCAAAGAGCCGCATTCAAAACCTTGAGCAAGGTGAAAAAGAAAGTAGGCCTCTACTCCCTTTAGTCTGTATTGCCAAATGTAAACTTTTAAAACCGGTTGAAGCTATTCGTTGGTTGTGATAAAATGTAATTTACTCAAATTAAATATTAACGTATATATATGCACTTAAATACGAGTTTACACATATAAATACAGAACAAATGAATAATTATTAACATAGCGGTTTTGAAAGAGAGGCATTCAAATGATTGAAAAAAAGATTTACCCATTCAACGCAGTTGACGTTGATGAGCCTAACCTGTATGAAAAATATTTTCCTTATACAGAGATTCCGAAAATAAAATTTAATGGCAAAACCATAGATATGGATATACCTGAAGAGATATGGATAACTGATACTACTTTTCGGGACGGTCAACAGTCGATGTCTGCATTTACAGTAGAACAGATATCAAGACTTTTTGATTATCTTCATCAGATAGACAACGGTACAGGATTGATCCGTACTTCGGAGTTTTTTCTTTATTCGGAAAAAGACCGGCAAGCTGTCTACAAATGCATGGAGAAAGGATATGATTTTCCAAAAATCACTTCATGGATAAGAGCAAATGCAAATGACTTTGAGTTGGTAAAAAGCATGGGAATCAAAGAAACCGGACTATTGATGTCTTGTTCTGATTATCATATCTTCAAAAAACTGAAGTTAAATAGGTCAAGTTGCATGGAAAAGTATTTAGGCATAATTAAAAAAGCGCTGGAGCAGGGCATCTTGCCAAGGTGCCACTTGGAAGATATAACAAGGGCGGATTTCTACGGCTTCGTATTGCCTCTGATTAAAAACATACAGGAGCTTGGTAAAGAAGCAGGAGTCCAAATAAAAATAAGGTTATGTGATACATTAGGCCTGGGAGTGCCATATCAAGGAGTGGATTTGCCGAGAAGCATACCGGAAATGATACAGGAAATCAAAAATCAAGGAGGCGTGCCTTCTGAAGCTCTGGAATGGCATGGGCATAACGATTATCACAGCGTAGTTACAAATGCCACCACTGCATGGCTTTACGGAGCGGCAGCCGTTAACACCACAATATTTGGTATAGGTGAAAGAACGGGAAATTGTCCCCTTGAAGGGATGCTCGTAGAGTACTGTCAGTTAAAAGATGACAAGAAGATCAACCTGACCATAATAAACGAGCTTAGGGACTTTTTTGAAAATGAGTTCAACTATTTTATCGATGCAAAAAGACCTTTTGTCGGTGACGACTTTAATATGACTAAGGCGGGAGTCCATGCTGATGGAATAATGAAGTACGAGGCCATCTACAATTCCTTTGACACCAAGAAGATCTTGAATAGGCCAGTGGTCATCAAGGTGAATCAGGCTTCTGGTCTTGCAGGGATAGCGGCATGGATAAATAACTATTGTTCGTTTGTCGAAGATGACAAGGTGGGGAAAAAAGACCCATTGGTACTGAAAATAAAAACCTGGGTGGATGAGCAATATGAAAGAGGAAGAACAACTTCCATATCAGACGAGGAGCTTGCTGCATTTTTGGGGAGGCATAAATAGAAAGTTGTTGAAATGAAACTAAATTTAGATAGGAGATGTGGTTAATGGTTTATACAATTACTGAAAAAATCATCAAGGATCATTTGGTTGTGGGAGAGATGACAAGAGGAGACGAAATAGGAATCAGAATAGATCAGACGCTTACCCAGGATTCTACAGGCACAATGGCATACCTGCAATTTGAGGCGATGGAAGTGCCAAGGGTAAAGACGAAGAGGTCTGTAGCCTATATCGATCATAACATGCTTCAGACGGGCCCTGAGAATATGGACGATCATATCTATATTCAAACAGTCGCAAAGAAACACGGAGTATACTACTCAAAGCCAGGCAATGGAATTTGCCACCAAGTCAATATAGAAAGATTCGGTGTGCCGGGACAAACGCTTCTAGGCTCGGATAGCCATACTCCAACAGGGGGAGGCCTTGGGATGCTTGCTATAGGAGCCGGAGGACTTGATGTTGCCGTAGCCATGGCTGGGGGAGAGTATTACATAACCATGCCTGAAATAGTAAAAGTTGACCTGAGAGGAAAACTAAAACCTGGAGTGGCATCAAAGGATATAATTTTGGAAGTGCTAAAGAGATGCACTGTAAAAGGCGGAATCAACAGGGTATTTGAATATGTGGGTGAAGGGGTAAAAAACCTTACTGTGCCGGAAAGGGCGACCATAACAAATATGGGAGCTGAACTTGGAGCAACGACATCTGTATTCCCCTCTGATGAAATAACACTTGATTTTTTAAAGAGCCAGGGAAGGGAAGAAGACTTCAAAGCCATATCAGCTGATGCAGATGCGAAATACGATATGGAAATAGTGATAGATCTGGATAAGCTTGGCGCTATGGCAGCTTGCCCTCACAGTCCTGACAATGTTAAAGCAATTAAGGAACTGGAAGGAACAAAAGTTGATCAAATCGCCATCGGGAGCTGTACCAATTCATCTTATCTTGATTTAATGAAGGTAGCCAACATCCTTGAGGGGAAAACAGTTGCAGAAAATGTTTCATTGGTGATTTCACCAGGATCCAAGCAGGTGCTTAACATGCTTGCTGAAAATGGAGGCTTGGCAAAGCTTATAGACTCAGGAGCTAGAATCCTAGAATGCGGCTGCGGGCCGTGCATAGGGATGGGACAATCTCCAAATACCAAAGGGGTTTCTTTGAGAACCTTCAACAGAAACTTCAAAGGCAGAAGTGGTACCGTAGATGCTGATGTTTACATCGTAAGTCCTGAGACCGCCGCAATTTCTGCTATAACGGGAAGGATAACCGATCCTGTTTCCAACATAACTGAGAAAGCTCTGGATATCGAAGTTCCGGCGGAGTTTAAAATCAATGATAATTTGATAGTTGCTCCTGCCATGGAGTGTGAAAAGGTGGAAGTAGTAAAGGGACCGAACATCAAACCTTTTCCTAAAACATCAGTTCTTAAGGATAAAATTGAAAAAAGCGTCCTTATCAAGGTGGAAGACAATATAACCACTGACCATATAATGCCTTCAAATGCTAAGCTTCTGCCCTATAGATCAAACATTCCCTACCTTTCAGATTACTGTTTGACTCCCTGTGACCCTGACTTCCCACAGAGAGCTAAAGACAACCAGGGAGGACTGATCGTCGCTGGACACAATTATGGACAGGGCTCAAGCAGGGAGCACGCTGCTTTGGCGCCTCTGTACTTAGGGATAAAAGGTGTAGCGGCAAAATCTTTTGCAAGGATACATAAAAACAACCTAATAAACAATGGCATATTGCCGATGATATTTGTAAATGAAGAAGATTACGATAAAATAGAGTTGATGGACAAGATAACAATCGAAAATGTCATCGAAGGAGTAGAAAGAAAAGAGCTTACTCTGAAAGATGCAGAAAAAGGCATCGAAATCCCGGTTAAGGTCGATGTAACAGATAGACAGATTGATATACTTAAAAATGGCGGGTTGATTAACTATATGAAAGTCAAGTAACAGTTTTTAAGGCGGCACTTCGCAGAAGTGCCGCCTTAATTATATCACAGGATCAAAATACCGAATTGAGTTGTCTCCGTCACAGTCGAGGCCTGTCTCGTAGCTGGCGTTTTGAAAATAAGACTTAATCGAGTCGAGTTCAGGGGAAGTAGGGTTCGTCAATAGAGGAATCACGAACAAAAACTTACGGGTCCCATCTTCGACGGCAGCATCGAAGAGCTGGTTGTACGAATAATGGAAAGAAAGGTTTTTGTCACTGGGGTGATGCCATATCTCATTATTAAGATTTAATATTTTTATGTCGTCAGGGGAATTTACTTGGTAAAAGGCATTTGAAAATTTACCATAGCTTCCGAAGAGTATTTCGAAAAAACCAAATGACAGCTTTTTAATGCCGGTAGGATCATTTAAAATGCTGGTTAGGAGCTCTGTTCTATGGATACTGGATGCAACGGAATTTTTCTTTATCTTAATATTAAAGACTTCCTGCAAGACCTCATCGTAAAAAAGTTCGATAATTTTTTTTTCGCCAGAAGATACTTTAAATAAATTTCCGATGGGAAATCTACAGGCTTTTTTAGAGTAGCGATTGTTGTAAAAAGCGATATCGAGAAAGACCTCGTATTTCTTGTGATTGTATTCCAAAGCCTTAGTTTCTGGGCGTGAGATTAAACGCTTGCCGCTTCTGTAGAATATAAATGGGTGAGTGGCAACGTCAAGAGCGTGGTGGGCAATCAGACCCAAGAGGTATGATGTGAGTATCGTTTTGTCTAGCCCGTCATTCATAGAAGAAATCTTTGTAATGGAAGAGTAAAAAAAATCGTCTACTTTGTTCTGGTGGATTAGAGAGCCATAGTTTATTCTTTCCTCAGGCTTTGCTAGGACGTTGTAGTAAAAGAATACATCTGGTCCCTGGGTTCCCAAGTTAAAAACATCCCGGTTTATGGCAAAGGCAGTGTTTTTTTTCAAAAGCTTATTTAAAATTTCTTTTCCACATAAATAGTGGTTTATGGCATCAGACATGATCTGCACCTCCTTTTCTTAATGATAACATAAAATTAATTTTACAAAGAAGGTATTATTGATAAAATATAGATATAAAATTCTAGAGGTGAGGACATGAAACTGACTAAGGAAGAAATCAGCTGGATACTTTACGACTGCGGAAACTCCGCCTACTCCATAATTATCACAACTGCAATATTTCCCATTTATTTTACCGGGATGGCTTCCCAGGCGGGTGCAAGCGGAGCATCTGCCACAGCGTGGTGGAATTATGGGAATGCATTTGCTACATTTTTAATCGTAGTGCTAAGTCCGATTTTGGGTACGATAGCGGATTACAAGAATTTTAAAAAGCGGTTTTTTGCGTTTTTTTCATTGCTTGGAATTGCTTTTACAGGATTTTTGGCGGTGGTACCGGAATCGAACTGGCAGTTTCTGATGATTTTTTACGTGGTGACAGTGGTAGGCTTTGCAGGGTCGAATATCTTTTACGATGCTTTTTTAGTGGATGTTTCAGAGGATGAAAACATGGACAAGGTATCATCCAACGGTTTTGCATTTGGGTATATTAGCAGTGTAGTTCCTTTCGTACTATGCATATTCCTGATAAACTTTTCGGGCCTTGACGTTTTATTGATGACGAAGATATCCTTTGCCATAACTAGCTTGTGGTGGGGGCTTTTCACATTACCTATGATAAAAAATGTCAGGCAGATCCACTTTATCGAACCCGAACCAAAGCCATTAAAGAACAGTTTTTTGAGAATTGTAAATACCATAAAAAACATCAGAAAATACAGGACGATAGCGATTTTCCTCGGTGCGTATTTTTTCTATATCGATGGAGTAGATACAATCATAAGAAATGCCGCCGTTTTTGGGGAGCAGATAGGACTAGATGCCACTGGACTTATGATAGCCCTATTAATGACACAAATTGTAGCATTCCCATGTGCAATGCTTTACGGTATGCTGGCTGTGAGATTTAGTGCTAGAAATATGATAATATTTGGAATACTGACATACTTTGTGGTGTGCATCATGGCTTATAGAATGGAAACAATATGGGATTTTGCGTTTTTGGGTTTCATGATAGCATCTGCGCAAGGAGGGATACAGGCTCTTAGCAGGTCTTATTTTGCAAAAATAGTTCCAAAGAAGAATTCGAATGAATTTTTTGGGTTCTACAACATACTGGGAAAGTTTGCCGCAATAATGGGTCCTATTCTTGTGGGAACGATAACGCTGGCGACGGGGGATATAAGAAAGGCTGTGCTCAGCCTTGTAGTCTTGTTTGGGATTGGACTTGTAATGATTTTGAGGCTCCCAAAATATCCGGAAAGAGTAAAATAAAAAATCGGGGCCAAGTGAAGGCCCCGATTTTTTATTCACATTTGACAGGCACGCTATTTTCCCATAGACCGTGGATATTGCAGTAGCTCATAGCCATGAGCTCTCCTGATTCTTGTATCTTGATGCTTACATTGGCACAAAAGTCGGTAAGGATACCGGATTCACCGTGAGCGTCAAAATCGACAGAAGCTACTTCTACTGGGAATTTTCCGCTCTCAGGCTTGAAAAATACCTTTATCCATTTGATATAATGTTCAAATGTATTTGGATGAGCGATTTCTTCGCCGACGACAGCAGTCACGATAAAAGACTCGTCTTTCTTTAC
>CAZOTE010000059.1:10079-12672 GCA_964582705.1 uncultured Eubacteriaceae bacterium
GCTTTCAGGTGCTTTGATTACAGGAACGTGTTTTTCGCTTTTCCAGTCGCCGCTTTGGACGGTTGCAGTTAAATTTGACATTGTATACACTCCTTTTATCTTTTCTTATCACAATTTTTATTATACCCATACAAATAATGAATAAACAGATTAATAAACCTTATAAAATTGGGTATAATAAGCATTGAGGTGAAAATGGATGAAAAGAGTCAGACTTATAGTTGAGGGAAGAGTGCAAGGGGTTGGGTTCAGATGGTTTACAAAGGAGCTTGCCATTAGGTACGGCTTGACAGGAGACGTTAAAAACAATTACGACTCTACCGTGGAAATAAATGCTCAAGGCGAGGATGAAGCCATAGATGAGTTTATAGAAAAGCTCTATGAAGGACCCAATCGTTTTGCGAAAGTGGAGAATATAAGAGCACGGGAAATCGAACCAGTGGAAAAAGAAAAAGATTTTGACGTGATTTTATTGTAATGGCCTAGAAATTAATGTATAATTCCTTTTAGTAAACTAGGAGGTAATGAGATGGCCTTATACGAAAAATGGCAGAGCATTATTGAAGAATCCAGCAAATCAGAGGAAGCGCAGCAGGAGTTTTGGAATGATTTTTGTGAGAAGGAACAGACTATTTACGAGAAGATCCTCGGCGCTAATCAAAAGGAAATAAAAGGAGCAATCAAAGAGCTGGCAAATGAATACCAAGTGAGCCTTCCGTATTTCATGGGATTTTTAGATGGAATAAACGATAGCATTGAGAGTTCGAATACCCTGGAAGATTTCACCGAAGAAGACGAAGTTTCCTTGGTCATTGACTTTAAAAAGCTATATTGGAACATGTTGGCTGTACCTGCGCCCTGGCTGTATGAGCTTCCTCAGTGGGAAGGCGTATTGTCTGCGGAGGAAAGAGCTGGTATCCAAAGGGATTATAATAGGTCAAAGACTGTAGTAAATGAGAACAAGGTGGGCAGAAATGAGCCATGTCCTTGTGGCAGCGGGAAAAAATACAAAAAATGCTGCGGAAAAGCAAAGTAGATAACATAAGCGAGCGCCTGCCGAAATTTAATTCGATGCAGGCGCTTATTTTTTTTATGCTATCTGTTTGTCAAATAAAGAAGAGTGAGGATAGATAGATTTACTTCCGGGGTAAAGCGGTTTATGAGCTTGCCCAAAGGGAACTTAGAGTTTACGTTAAGGCTCAAGAAATACATGTAGTAAGTTAAAAAACGAAGACTGTCCATAGGGCTTATATCCTCATCGCTCTCTTTGAAAACATTCAAAATATTACGGTGATTTTTTATTAGAGACAGGTTTTCATCTATCAAGGCGTTCACGGCTTTAAAAATTTCTTTTGTAAGTTCATCAGTTGTATACTTCTTGAGCCTTGGGATGTCTAGGTTTTTAGCTGTTATCTCCAGCATGCTAAGGCAGGGGTCCTGGTTTCTGAAGGAAGTATATCCAAGAAGCTTTTTGATTTCATCGTAAGCTTCCTCCTTTCCCAAAAGCTGCTCCCGACCTAAAAGCAGAGGCAGCTTCATCCCGTCGTCTCCTGGTATGGGAAAGCCAAGCCTTTGTTGGAAGCGCAAAAAACTTTCGTTGTCTCTTGTGACGTCGATATAGTAGTTTTTGCCTTTTACAACTTCAAATTTCTTTAGAGTGTCCAGATAACCCATCTGGATGTTTTTTTTCATAAGTTCAGGATCAAATTCTAAAATCAATCCCAGATACTCGGAATTTGTAATGTTGATGATGTTCAAATCATCTCTTTTCTTTCGCAGCTTAAACCCCGGTGGAGAAGGCAATTCAACGGCTATAAGGTTTTTGTACCCCCTGTCGGCAAGAAGGTCTATGGGGAAATTGTCGTAAACTGCCCCATCGATGTAAGTCTTTCCATCTATTTCGTGTTTTTTGAAAGCGGGAAAGGCGGCACTGGCCAAAAGGTAATCTATGAGTTTGCCCTTTGGTATGTCATCTATCATAAGCTCAAGGGGTTTTAAATCGCTAAGGGAAACGGTGACGAGACCTAGCTTTATTGGTGAGTTGCGAATACGGTCTTCATCGATGTGTTTTTTGAGATTGTTTTTCAGCGGCGTGACGTCAAGGCCTCCATCAAAAACATAATCTTTGAAGGAAGTAGCAAAGGTGTTCCAATCCTGGCGAGACCATTCGGATATGTATTTGTCGGTAATCTTTTGATTGAAGGCAAAGACTTGGTCCATAGATAAGTTTGACCAAAATTCGAGTGCAAAATCAAAGTCGTTTTGTGCTATGATCGCTCCGTTTAATGCGCCGACCGAGGTTCCGGCAACAGCGCTGATTTTAATGTCCATTTCTCTAAGGGCTTTCCACACACCGATCTCAAAAGACCCCTTGGCTCCACCGCCGCTTAAAACCAAACCGTATTCCATGATCCACCACTCTCCTGAAAGCGTTTAATTGAATTTATTACATTATATCATAGACGAGCAGATTAGACACTTGGGTGATTAGTAAGGAAATGAGCAAAGTTGTAAAATGAAATGACCGAATAAATAAAGAAAGATTCATTTGAAGAAATCTGATATAGTGTAAATCACCACAATCCCACTATAA
>CAZOTE010000060.1:0-12469 GCA_964582705.1 uncultured Eubacteriaceae bacterium
CTTGGAGAGAACGCAAAGCTTGAGTTTAAGATCTATACAGCTCCGGATCAAATAAGCGCCGATATCATAAATGGCAGCTTGGATATTGCGGCTATGCCTACTAACCTTGCAGCAGTTTTATACAACAGGACTGAAGGTGGGGTGCTGATGGGAGCTGTAAATACATTGGGAACGCTATATGTTTTGTCGGGTGAAGAGACGCAGATAGATTCTATCTCGGATCTTGCAGGCAAAACCATCTATTCATCAGGTCAAGGTGCTACTCCGGAGTATATATTAAGATATATTTTAGATAATAATGGCTTAAATCCAGACGAGGATGTAAACATAAGGTTTTATCAGGAGCATGCAGAGGCGGCGACTCAGTTTTCACAAGACAAGGGAAATGTCGTTGTTTTACCGGAACCGTTCGTCACATCTACCCTTATGAACATGGATGGGGTAAAAACAGTGCTGGACTTGACGGTAGAGTGGGAGAAGTCTACCCAAGGAACAAGCCTTCCGATGGGCTGTGTTTCAATAAGAAAGGAATTTGCCCTTGAATATCCCGAAGCCTTATCCTATATACTTGAAAAATACGAGGAATCCATTGATTATGTTAATCAGAATCCTGTACAGGCTGCCGCACTGATAGTGGAGCAGGGGATACTTCCACAGGAAAAAATAGCAGAAAACGCTATTGGTGGAAGCAACATAGTATATATTAAGGCAACTGAAGCGAGGGAAAGCTTGGAAGCTTATTATAAAATCTTGTTTGAATTCAACCCGGGATCAGTCGGAGGTGCGTTGCCGGATGATGAATTCTATTATTCAGAGTAAAATGAACAAGCAAATCAGGACTATCTTGATCATTGGATTATATTTATTAATATGGGAATTTGGTGCTGCAAGGGTTTCAAGCAGCTTGATTCTGCCCTCGCCGAGGGAGACTATAAAGACCTTGTTGGAGCTTATGCCCAAGGAGGTTTTTCGTTTGGCTGTGGGAACGACAGTGGTGAGGATAATCGCCGGGGTAGGCCTGTCAATGGGCATGGGCATTTTATTAGGAGTCGCAAGCTCTCTTAATAGGAAGCTATTATATCTTATCGAGCCGCTGATTGGTCTTGTCAAGGCGATACCTGTGGTGTCAGTCAGCATCCTAATCCTTCTTTGGTTTGATGAGAACCTTGCTCCTGTGGCGGTTTGTTTTTTGCTTTGTTTTCCGCCTATATGGTCTAATACCTTTGAAGGCATGAGCACAGTTGACGAAAAGAAGTTAGAAATGGCAAAGGTTTACCAAGTGGACATGCTGAGCATTTTAAGAAATATATATTTGCCTCACTTAAGCCCATATATACTCTCCGGGCTTTCCATATCAATAGGATTAGGATGGAAGAGTACGGTAACTGCGGAGTTGTTGTCCTCTGCCCCTTATGCCATGGGAAGGATGATTTACAACTCAAAAATATATCTTGAGACCACAGAGCTCTTTGCCTGGACTGGGACAGTTATCATACTGAGCATTTTGATGGAGAAGGGGGTCAAAGGTCTTATAGAAAAAAGAAGCAAGTTGGTGGGATATGGATATAGAAATTAAAGGGTTGGTTAAGAAATATGACGGAGAGACGATTTTTAACGGAATAAACATATATATAAAAAGAGGACTTATAACCGTGATTTCCGGAGCATCAGGAATTGGAAAGACTACTGTTTTAAATATTTTGTCAGGAATCGACTCTGAATTCGAAGGCCTGGTCTGCGGCGTGGACAAAAGCAGGGTGGCGTACGTATTTCAGGAGCCTAGGCTTCTTGACCACTTGACGGTGTCTGAGAATATTAGGTTTGTGCTGGATAAAAAGATGAATAGAAGCGAGATCGAAGATGTGATTTCTAAGGTACTTGAATCTGTTGATATGAAGAAACAAAAAGACTTTTATCCGGCTCAACTAAGTGGCGGCATGAAGCAGAGGGTTTCTATTGCCAGGGCATTTGCCTACCCGGGCGATTTGATTTTAATGGATGAGCCTTTTAGCGGAATCGATGAAAAACTGAAAAGGCAGATGATGGATGACATAAAAAAACTTCAAAGGAAGCAGGGCAGAACGATAGTATTTGTAACACACAACATGGCTGAAGCAGACTATCTCGGAGATGAACACTATATTATAGAAGGAAAACCTTCAGAGATTATCAAAATGAAGTGATTTTTTGGGGACATAAACACAATAAGCAACACTTATGGAGGCGAATGATGCTGATAGATACACACGCTCATCTGGATGATGAAGCATATGAAGGCAATTTAAACGAAGTAATAGAAAATTTTAAAAAAGAGGGAGGAAAGCTGATAATAAATCCTTCCTACGATAGAACATCCGCTGAAAAAGCATTGATGATTTCTAGGGAATTTGAAGTCGTGTATGCAGCTCTTGGAATTCATCCCCACGATGCCCAGATGGCGGATGAAGAGTTTTACGATTTCATAATACAAAACTCAGATTATGAAAAGGTAGTTGCGGTAGGTGAAATTGGGTTGGATTATTACTACGACAATTCACCAAGGGTGATTCAGCGAGAGGTTTTTAAAAGGCAGATGGAGATTGCTGTTAATAAAGACCTGCCCGTAATAATTCACTCAAGAGATGCCCACCAGGATACATACAATATGTTGGAGTCATTTAAGGGTAAGGTCAGAGGCGTAATGCATAGCTACTCAGGAAGCTGGGAGATGGCAAAGAGGTACCTGGATTTGGGATACTATATATCCCTTTCAGGACCATTGACATTTAAAAACTCTCGAAAGCTTCCGGAGGTTGCCGCCAATACCCCATTGGACAGAATACTGGTTGAGACGGACAGTCCTTATCTTACGCCTGTTCCATACAGAGGCAGGACGAACAATCCCAGCTACGTAAGATATGTTGCAGA
Source organism: uncultured Eubacteriaceae bacterium (assembly GCA_964582705.1). Lineage (GTDB taxonomy): Bacteria > Bacillota > Clostridia > Eubacteriales > Alkalibacteraceae > Alkalibacter. The sequence goes on from CAZOTE010000060.1 coordinate 2,908, forward strand.
AAAAATTGCGGATATAAAAGAGATTACCTTCGAAAAGCTAATGGAGAATGTCGAAAGAAATACCTTTGAAGTGTTCGAAAAGATAAAGAGATGAGCTGAAAATTCAGCTCATTTTTAATTGCAGAAGATATCGTTTTCTCTTGAGATGTAAACGTAAAGCTTATCAAAAATGTCAATAGCAAAAACCTTATAAATATATACAAAATGTAAACAATGAGTAACTAAAGAGTAACAAGTTTGACAAAAAAGTTTTTTTGGGGTATGATGTCTCATATTTGACGGGAGTGTGCGTCAAATGCTTGTTATTTGTAGGCAAGGTTCAAATTTTTAGGAGGTAAAAAATGAATGTTAACTTAAAGAGATTGAAGGAGGCGTGGTCAGGCGGCCGTAATCTTTTGATCATCGCATTGCTAACTTTGGCAATGTCAGCAGCATTTATCGTCTTCCAAACAACTGAAAAATTGGCAACAATAGTAGACGGAGAAAAAACTATCGAATATACATTCAGAGGAGAAAAAAGCGTAAAAGATGCGCTTTTGGAAAATGAAATCAGTTTGGGGGAGATGGATGAGATTTCTCAACCATTGACCGACACCTTGGAAAACGGACAGGAGATTAGAATCAGCAGAGCGAAGGAGATAACCGTAACTGCAGATGGAAAGGAATATGTATTCTTTACCGCCCAGCGGCAAGTGGACAAGATAATAAGCCAAATTGGGCTAAGGTTGGAAAACTTGGACATGGTATACCCAAATCCAGAGGAAGCGATTGACGAAAACTTCAGCGGGGAAATAAAGATCACTCGGGTAGTGGAAGAAGTGGTAACAGAAGAACAACCGGTTAAATACAGCAAAGTAACTAGAAACAATCAAAGTTTAGATAAGGGCGTAGTAAATACCGTCCAAAAGGGAAAAGACGGACTAAGAAGCATTACGGAGAGGGTCGTCTATCACGATGGAGAAGAATATAGCAGAACCGTTGTTGAAGAAAAAATGGAAAGAGAGCCTGTTGAAGAGATTCAGGAGGTAGGAACTAACGTATACATTGCCACATCCAGGGGACAGACCCGTTTTGACCAGGCGTTGTATGTGGTTGCAACAGCATATTGTTCCTGCTCACAGTGCACCGGTCCGGGAGACGGAACTGTCACGGCAAGCGGGGCAAGGACCAGAGCAAATCATACCATTGCAGCATCCACGCAGTTTTCCTTCGGCACAGAGTTTTACATACCCCATTTCAGAGGAAATTCCAACAGAGGGATTTTCGTGGTTGAAGATCGGGGCGGAGCCATAAAAGGGAACAGGATAGACATATACTTCAACACTCATGAAGAAGCCATAAAATTTGGCAGAAGGACCTTGAAGGTCTATGTACTGGATTGATATTAAAAAAAATAATTGAACCTAAAAAAGCCGACTAAAGAATGTCGGCTTTTTTCATACGTATGTCTTCTCCAAAGAATTCAAGGAAATGAAAATTTCCAATGACTCTTGAGGCAAGTCTGGTTGAATAGCGTTTTTCAAGCTGATTAACTGAAAGGTTCGTAGAGATAATCATTTTTTTGTCATCCTTTAAACGCTTGTTGATGAGGGTAAAAAGCTCGTTGTTGGCAAATTCGGTGAGGGTTTCGGTGCCCAAGTCGTCTATGATCAAAAGGTCACAGGTATAAAGATAGCTTGCGGGGTGATTTTGATATGCTTCAGGATTGGATGAAAATTTGCTTCTCCTTACGATGTCCATGATTTCAGAAGCGGTCTGGTATATAACCACGTAACCTTTGTCAAGCAGCTCCTTGGCGATACAGTGTGATAAAAATGTCTTTCCCAACCCAGGATCGCCAAAGAAGTAAAGGTTGAGACTTTCCTCGCCAAAATTTTTTACGAAGTCGATGCTTTCAAGAAGTATCTTTTCCATCTGAAGCTTCGGAGAAACAGGGTATGGTCCTTTGTCTCCCGAATAGTAATCCATTTTGAAGGTATCAAAATTTTCTTTGGAGAGAATGTTTTTAAGGTTGGACTGGTCGTAGTAATTTTCTATCAACAGGCTGTTGAAGCAATTGCATCTTTTCCCTTCGACATAACCTTCATCCATGCAGACCTTGCATGCGGGCTTGTATTGGAGATAATCCTCTGGATATCCCTTGGATTTAAGAAGTGAGCGCTCGTCGTCTTTTAAGGAAGCTATCTCATTTTTAATATTTTCTAGATTTTTATGACTCTCGCCGGGAATTGAGGACAAAACAAGCTTGAGCCCCGCTCTGTTTATCCCGTCATGGAGAGACTTCAGCTGGGGCATGGCCTTGTATAGGTCGTCGATGCGCTGCTTGTGAATGCGCTTGCGACGCAGTATCCTTTCATTGAATTCTATTAGGGTGTCGTTGTAAATAGGGTCTTTCATTTTTTATCACTCCACATTTTTTCTCGCAATTTTTTTTGTATCAGATCGTAATCGTATTTGGAATCTTTTTGATCTGGAGACTGCTTGGTGGCCGGTCTGTCATCTACAACTTGATCGGGGCTAGTGTAGCCTTTTTCATGCCAGCTTTTTAAGACCGTGTCGAGGTAACGAAAGTTTGGCTTGTTTAATCCTGTCATTTTTCTGCATCCTTCAAATATCATCTCAAGAGGCATCTTGTAATCGTCAAGCCATTTGTCCATATATTCGGTTTCGGCCTTGGAAGGCTGGCGGTTGAAACCGAGAAAATGCATTATCTTGTAATAATTGGCCCATTTCGCATTGGTAGAGTCGATGTGAGCCAATGCCTCGTCGTACGTCCTGATGCTTTTATCGTACCATGAAAGCGCGACCTTGTTCATATAGTTGAAGTCCTTCTTTTGCTTTCCGATGCAGTACTCTACAAGAAGAGTTGCAAGCTCCGGGGTAAAGAACAAATCTTCCAGCCAGCTATTCATTGTTTGAAGCTCCTTGGAGCTGAGCGGCCGTGCAAACATGTACTCCACCGCCTTGAACATCTCGCGGGTAAGATTTTTGCTTTTGTCTTTTTCGGTATTTTTGGATGGAAGCTTTTTCCCTTCCAGCATCAAGGATGCGATGTTAAAGTAGTTGATTTTGGTATTTTCCCCAGCTGGAGATTCCACCTGTACTATTCCCTCTGATTCCCAATATCTCCATGCTTTTATGACGTCGCTTTCAAGCAGATTGAGGCTTTTAGCGATGACCTTGTCGCTGATAGCAGACAAGCTGTTGCTTTGGCAGTACTTTAGTCCAAGGAGATAGACTTTTACAAAGTCCCCAGGAGCTTTTGGCATATAGTGATTTATGAAAATATTTTCAATCAGAGTTACTGAAAGATCGTCGTTGTTTCGAATCATCTCAAAATGGTTCAATTAATACACACCTTCTTAAATAAAGTTATCTAAATCATTATACCATATAACTGAAAAATCTCGAGATGTTATAAACGAGGATCATAGCTATCTTTTTGTGTTTTAAGTTGGATAAAAATATGATATAATGCATCCCAGTGAGAAAGATTTCAATTGAAGGGAAGTTAAACATGGATCGTTTGATTATAGAGGGCGGACATCCGCTCAAAGGAGAAGTTACGATAGCAGGTGCAAAAAATGCAGCGTTGGGATTGATACCGGCGGTGATTTTAGCTGAGGGAGTATGCAGACTTGAAAACCTGCCAAATATAAAGGACGTAAACAGATTCATTGACATATTGGGAAGAATGGGCGCCAAAGTTGAAAGAGAAAACGGGAATACCGTGATATTTGATACGGAAAACGTAGAAAAATTCGAGATGCTGGATGATGAAACAAAAAAAATGAGGGCGTCATATTACCTCATAGGTGCATTGTTGGGGAGATTTAAAAAAGTTGTCATTCCATTTCCGGGAGGATGCAACATAGGGGTCAGGCCTATAGATCAGCACATCAAAGGATTCGAAGCTTTGGGGGCAAAGGTTAGCCTTGAACACGGGATAATCAGCGCAGAGGCTGACGAACTGATAGGAGCTCCGATTTATCTTGATGTAGTCAGCGTAGGAGCTACCATAAATATCATGTTGGCTGCGGTTAAAGCCAAAGGGGTAACGATACTTGAAAATGCAGCAAAGGAACCCCATGTAGTCGATGTTGCTAACTTTTTGAACTTGATGGGAGCGAACATAAAAGGCGCTGGAACAGATGTCATAAAAATCACCGGTGTACAAAAGATGCACGGTTGTGAATACATGGTAATACCGGATCAGATTGAGGCCGGCACTTATATGATAGCTGCAGCTGCCACAAAGGGAGATGTTTTGGTCAAGAATGTGATACCCAAACACTTGGAGTCCATTTCGGCGAAATTGATGGAAATGGGAGCTGAGATTATAGAGCATGATGATGCGGTAAGAGTGATAGGCAAGGAGCCGCTAAAAGCTGTGAACATAAAGACTTTACCCTACCCGGGGTTTCCTACGGACTTGCAACAACCGATGGCTGTGCTTATGTGCATGGCGGAAGGAACAGGGACCATTACGGAGAGTATCTTTGAAAACAGGTTCAAGTACGTAGACGAGCTTATCAAAATGGGAGCTGATATACTTGTAAACGGAAGAGCCGCCATGATAAATGGGAGAAAAAAACTCTCAGGGACCACTCTGAGCGCTACTGACCTCAGAGCTGGAGCGGCAATGGTAATTGCAGGCCTGGTTGCGGACGGCAAAACTGAGGTGACGGAGCTTAAGCACTTGGACAGAGGATATGAGAATATGGAAAGAAAGCTTCTTGATTTGGGAGCTAATATCATTAGAATAAGAGACTGAAGGCAGGCCCCGGATTAAGGGGCCTGTTTTAAGCTTTGTTTAAGAAAATTTGTCTATGATGAAAGGACAGAATCCTGTGCTGTCGAAAATTCGTCATAAGAGGATATTGGAGGCAAAAGGATGAAATTTTGCAGTTTATACAGCGGAAGCAGCGGCAACAGCCTTTACGTTGAAGGAAGCCACGGAAGAGTTTTGATAGATGCCGGACTAAGCGGAATAAAAATATCTACCGCTTTAAAACATATAGAATCCGACATCAATACAATCAAAGGCATCCTAGTTTCCCACGACCATTCGGACCATGTCAAGGGAATAGGCGTGCTGTCAAGAAAATACGACATCCCCCTTTACATGAACGAAGGCACTTGGAATGCAGTCAAAGATCAGATAGGAAAGGTCAAAGATGACAACATAAGGTTGTTTGAAAATGAAAAGCCGATTGAAATTGAAGATCTGATAATCAAAGCCTTTTCAATTCATCACGATGCAGCCGACCCGGTGGGCTTTTCAATAAGCTCAAACAAAACCAAGGTGAGCATAGTCACAGATACTGGGATGATGGATGGATATATTTACGATAGCATTAAAGGGAGCGATCTGGTTGTAATGGAATCAAACCATGATGTGAACATGCTCATGGCAGGAAGATACCCATATTTTCTTAAAAAAAGAGTGGCAGGAGACAAGGGGCACTTGTCTAATGAATGTGCTGCCGATACCGTGGTGAAACTCGCCGGTGAAGGTTTGGAAAAGGTGGTTCTTGCCCATTTGAGCGAGGAGAACAATTTTCCTCAGTTGGCAATGGAAACCACCAACAACAAGCTCCGGGAGCACAAGCTTGATGATTGCGTCTGTGTAGAGGTAGCCTGCAGATTTTCTCCAGGAAATATCTACAATTTATAATCAGAGGTGAAATGCAATGGATAGAGAAGAAGATAAACTCGGCATCAACAATGAAGCAGAAGAAAGCCATTACGAATACCAAAATCATTTAAAACCGTTGAAAAAAGAAAAAAGCGATAAATCGTTCCTTAAGTACTTTGCTGCAGGACTTGCGGGAGCCGTGGTAGGGAGTGTGATCATGGGATATATAGCCTTGTCTTATTTGGATCTAAATGCAAATAACCAAGGGAACTTCATAGGCGACCAGGGAAACGTACAGCAGGTAATAAACACCCAGGACAATCCACCAACTACCGTAGAGGCTGTGGCGGAACTTGTCACTCCCACAGTGGTAGGAATCACTACGGTGGAAATTGCTCAAAACAGGTTCTATCAGCAATTCGAGCAGACGGGAATTGGATCTGGAGTAATAGTGACACAAGATGGATACATACTTACAAACCAGCACGTGGTCACAGACAATCCAAGAAGCATAACTGTATCGCTAAAAGACGGAACGTCCTATGAAGGAACGAAAATTTGGGCAGATGCTGACCTTGATCTTGCGGTAATCAAAATAGAAGCAAACAATCTTCCCACTGCAGCCTTGGGAGATTCAGATGATTTGAAGGTTGGAGAGCTGGCGGTGGCAATTGGGAACCCCTTGGGTCTTACTTTTGAAAGGACGGTGACCTCGGGGATAATTAGCGCTCTTAACAGAAGCATAATGATAAGTCCATCGAGCATTGCTGAGGACCTTATTCAAACGGATGCTTCCATAAATAGCGGCAACAGCGGAGGCCCTCTGTTAAATAGAAAAGGAGAAGTAATTGGCATAAATACGTACAAAATCGACACTGGAGAAGGCATGGGGTTTGCGATACCAATCAATGTAGCCAAACCTATAATCAATCAGATAGTCAGAAATGGAGAGTTTAATCCCACTGTGATGGGAATAAGCTGCTTGGATAGGGAAGTCGTACGTTACTTTGGAAACAGCGACATAACCTTGGAAAGAGGCATACTGATCATGGAGGTACAGCAGGGTTCCGGAGCCGCTAGAGCAGGGCTTTTGGAAAATGACATCATAATCCAGGTCGACGGACAAGAAGTTAACACCATGCTTAAGCTCCGAGAAATACTTTATGCCAAACAACCGGGGCAGTTCGTAGAGGTTTTGTATGAACGAAACGGACAAACCCATACTGTGAGAGTGGAACTCTCGGCAGAGATGGCGAATTAATATATTGCGTGATACGAGGAGCCCCCGAAGGGGCTCTTTGTCTTGACAAAGGCTGGTTGCAGGAATATACTTTACTTATTAAAATGACTTGGTGGTCATGAGGTAGGGGAATCATATGCCAAAAGAAACCTTTTACAACTTATCTGAAGAAAAAAGAATGAAGATATATCAAGCTGCCCTGGATGAGTTTTCTTCTCATCCATATAAGCAGTCAAGCGTCAATAGGATCGTCCAGAGATCCGGGATAGCTAAAGGCAGTTTCTATCAGTATTTTGAGGATAAAAAGGATTTATATAAATATCTAATAGATGAAATCTATAAAAGAAAAATCAGCTATCTAACGCCTGCATTGAAAAATCCATTTGAAATGAATTTTTTTGAACTTTTGCGGGAAATATACTCCAGCGGGATGAAGTTTGCCAAAGAGAATCCCCAACTTGCAAAGATAGGATATTATATGCTTAACGATTCGGGTAAGGAAATATATAATGAAGTGCTGGACGAAAAAAAGGGAGACGGCGTGGCAATCTATAAAACCATGTTGGAACTCGGGATGAAGCGTGGAGACATAAGGGATGATGTGAACCTTGATATGGCAGCCTATTTTTTGTTTCAGCTAGGAAATTCCATATCAAATGATTTTATGGAGTTTTTCGATACAGGGGAGGAAGATCAAGTCTTCAACCTTGTGGACGGCATGATTGACATGCTCAAATCGGGCATCGAAAATAGGTGATATTTATAAAAACTCAGATCCCGTGGAACAAAACGGGATTTTGTGTCGTTAGGATGCTTGTAAGATGCATTGCGATAGGTTAGAATTATAAGAGCAATTTTTATATGAAGGAGCGTAACCATGGCAAAGGGCAAAAAAAGAAAATCACATCAAAGAATAAATACAAATAATGCGAGCGCATCGAAAAACAACGGGCAAGACAAGTATAAGAAAGAAAAATACAAAGAGGCAAAAAGCTTGATGTTCAGGAACCCATATCTTTGGCTAACCCCTCTTTGCGGATTATACTTTTTAAAGGAGTACAATCCGGCTTTTGCCTGGTTCGGCGCGTTGGGTGCTTTGGGTTTTTACAAAAATTCAAATCCCTTGTTTCGCAAATTGTTTTACCTTAGCTTTTTAAGCATATTGGGCATTGCAGGATTACTAATCCGATAAGGAGTGTTTAGATGATTGAAATTATACCTATTAAAAACATGGAATACGGACAGAGCATAATTACTTTTTTAATGATAAAAAATGTTGATTTGAAGAAGGCGAAAAACGATTCCCTGTATCTTGATATGATGCTTGGAGACACTGAAGGAATTGAAGCCAGTGCAAAGCTTTGGAATGCGGACCCCCAGATGACTTCTTTTAAGAGTGGTGAAGTAGTTGCAGTAGATGCTCTCGTACAGAAATTCAACGGCAGGTTGCAGCTAAGAGTCAACAAAATCAGAAGACTAAAGGAAGACGATGAGGTTAGAATTGAAGACTTCGTTGAGTCTGCCCCCCAGGCTCCGGAAGAGATGTTCGCTTATCTGGAAAAAGCAATAGAGAGCTTTGAAAACAGTGACATTAAAAGAATAACGAGACATCTTCTAGAGAAAAAAAGAGAAAAGCTGACATATTATCCTGCGGCAAAAACCCATCATCATGCGATAAAGTCAGGGCTTTTATACCATATTGTCACGATGCTTAAAATTGCACAGAAAATCTCACCTGTATATGATTTTATAAATGAGGATCTGTTATATGCGAGTGTCATCCTTCACGATCTATCAAAAGTGGACGAGATGGATTCTACAGAGCTGGGCATAGTTGACGACTACACCAAGGAGGGAAAGCTCCTGGGACATATCATTCAGGGGATTAAGGAGATAGACCAGGCGGCGTCAACACTTGGAATAGATGAAGAGGTCAAGCTGTTGTTGGAGCATATGATACTAGCTCATCACTACCATCCGGAGTACGGAAGCCCTAAAAAACCACTGATTCCGGAAGCGGAGCTGTTGCATTACATCGATCTCATCGACGCTAGGATGTATGCCATGGGCAAAGTCCTTAAGGATGCTGAAAAGGGAAGCTTTGCAGATAAGAGCATGACGCTGGAAGGAAGGCACATGTACAAAAGCGATTTATAAACTCAAGCCCCAGACGACTTGTTGATCAGATATGGACAGAGCATATCGACGATAAAAAATGTATTGACATAGCTTGAGTATAGGTTTATAATTGTTTCTAATATGGAATAATAAAAATGCGATGACGAAGAGAAAAATACCATAGTTTTTGACCCAGAGAGCCGGTGGTTGGTGAAAACCGGTGTCAAGGCGGTATGCAATACTCACTTTTGAGCACTTTGACTGAAAAAAGCTGATTTTAGTAGGTTGAAGCGGAATCCACCGATAAAAGGATAAGGATTGGGCAGATTTTGCAGATCCGACAACGAGACGGCGACTAAGGCTGTGAATTAGGGTGGTACCACGAGATAGTATCTTTCGTCCCTATAAGTATGACATACTTGTAGAGGCGGAAGATTTTTTTTTACCAAATCCAAGGATTAATAATTTATAAACAGGAGGAAACAAAAGATGAGTAAAATGTACTATGAACAAGATTGTAATTTGGATGCTTTAAAAGGAAAGACGGTAGCGATTATCGGTTACGG
>CAZOTE010000061.1:0-12252 GCA_964582705.1 uncultured Eubacteriaceae bacterium
TTGGTGGTAAACTAATTCAATGTCAGGTGGTCAACTTTTTCATTGACATTCGCACTGGAGGTAAGATTAAATATTTGTTATAATTAAACCAACGATATAGTAAATACATAAAGGGGAGATTTTTATGGGGATTATACTAGTTGATAAGTTGCCTTTTTATTTGGATGAAGACATGCTGATAGAAAAATTGAAATTGAGAAAGCGAAATGGAATGAATGAAAAACTCAATGAGCTTATGAAAAAAGCCTTGAAAATTGCAAAACCCAAGGGAGCGTATTTCGAAGCAGAAATAGAAAGCAGAACTGAAAACAGCGTAAAAATCAAAGGAGAGGTATTTAACTCTCGCGAATTAGCAAAAGCGACAGAGAAAAATCAAAAGCTGTATCCTTACATCATAACCTGTGGAAAAGAAATAGAAGAGGCTTTAATTAAGACTGAAGACATCCTGGAGAAATATATTCTGGATGGAATCATAAATTCGATTCTAGACTGTGCCACGATTTGTATATCCAAGGATTTGAAGGAAAGATACCAGATCGCAAATCTTTCATATCACATTCCCGGAGCTTTGAATGACTGGCCCATAGAAGACCAGCAAAAACTATTTAAAATATTTGGGGATGTAGCTAAAAAAATAGGTGTAGAGCTAAGCGAATCAAATGTTATGAAGCCTGGAAAAAGCGTTTCAGGAGTTTACTACCAAGTTATGGACGATATTTCCGAGTGCATATAAAGCAAATTGAAAAACTCCCGTTCATGAATTGCCCCTTGTCTACTTGACTAGGGGCAATTCATGAACGGGAGTTTTTTTAAGTCAGCATCAATACGGCTGCCATTCTGCCTGTATCTCCATGCTCTCCTCGATATGAAAAGAATACTTCTTTATTACATAAAGTGCAAAGACTGCTGACTGCTATATTTTTATCTGGCACACCCAATTTGACAAACTCCTTCTTGTTTATTGACCACAAATCCACAAGGTATTTCTCCTTTTCTTTTTTTACCATATGGGAAAGAGAGTCGGGAAAATTCTTAATGAATATCTCAGCTACTTCAAACCCAACTTCAAAACAGCAAGGACCTATGGAAGGACCAATAGCTACGAGACAATCAGCTGGATTTGTCCCAAATCGATCGGTCATTTTATTAAGTGTCTTGACCCCTATCTTTTTTACAGTTCCTTTCCAACCGGCATGGGCCAGTCCGATAGCCTTGTTAAGAGGATCGAGTATATATATTGGTACGCAGTCAGCATAAAATGTTGTCAAAGCAATGTTTTTTTCATTTGTTATCAGGGAGTCTGCATTTTCAATATAACTTTTTTTGCTTAACCCTTTTCCTTTGTCAGCTTTTGCCACTATGTGGACTCTATCCCCATGAACCTGGTCGGACAGAGTGAAGCTGTCAAAAGGTATGCTTAAAGTTGATGAGAGTTTTTTAAAGTTACGTATAACCTGTTCGCTTTCATTTATTTTTTTAGGGTTTAAATCGAAAGCGTTCACGGTTCCATTATAATCTACATTCAGCCTGGAGGTAAAACAATGTTTAACCAGTCCTGTGTATTCAAAGGAAGGTATTGTATAAAAGATAAAGCCTTTATCACTGTTTTTCTTAAATTCCATAAAATCCCCTCGATTTCCTCTAGTTAAAATTATTATAAGCAATATCAGTAGATAAGTCCAAGACTTAATGGGGAGAGGCTGGAATGGGTTTTACCTAATCATTAAGGGGTATAAAATCTCTATACTAAAAGAATAATGTAAATTACAGGGGGATGATATTATGGATGACGATAAAAAAAGAAGATTGGCTTCTAAGCGGGAACTGGCAAGAAAACTTCAAAAAGCGGAGATAGACGCCAGAAAAAAAGCTATCAAGAACAGAAAGCCCTTTAAGGGACTTCAAATCAGGCCAACAACCTCTTTATTCGATGAAAAGGGCAAGCAAGAACCAGGTGAGAAAAATTGGGCGGGTTTCGGGTTTGACATTCATCCCCAAGTAACTTTGATATCAGCAATTTTCCTAGTGGTATTTATTTCTTTAACTATTATATATCCAGATGTAGCTGAAAGAACCTTTGCAACCATTATGAGTGGAATTACTAAAAATGCAGGATGGTTCTTTATATTGGCTGCAAACTTATTTATCATAGCAGCCCTATATTTTGCATTTGGCAAATACGGGAACATCAGAATAGGCGGTAATGACGCACAACCGGAATTCAGTAAATTTGGATGGTATGCAATGCTTTTAAGCGCGGGAATGGGAATAGGCCTGCTTTTTTGGAGTGTTGGTGAACCAATAAGCCACCTCGGGTCACCATCTCCCATGTTTGGAACCATCGACCCAGGTGCTCCACGAGCGGCTCAAGCGGCAATGGCGACAACGTTTTTTCACTGGGGCATACATCCATGGGCAATTTACTCTATAGTTGGGTTGGGGCTTGCATTTTTTGCTTACAACAGGGGGTTGCCCTTGACGATAAGATCTGTATTTTATCCTTTGATCGGTAATAAGATATATGGTTTTTGGGGCAATGTGATTGATGTGCTTTCAGTTCTTGCCACACTCACCGGGCTGGCTACTTCTTTGGGGCTAGGCGTTTCTCAAGTAAATGCAGGCCTGAATTTTTTATTCGGGATAAATATCAGCACAGGAATTCAAGTGGGTTTGATTATTGGAATAACAGGCTTGGCGACAGCGTCTGTAGTAATGGGGCTTGATGGTGGAGTAAAACGCCTCAGTGAAATAAATATGGTATTAGCTGGAGTTTTTATGCTTTTCATACTGATTGCAGGTCCTACTGTATATATTTTAAGTGGATTTACGCAAAATATAGGATATTACATGTCTAACTTTGTCGAAATGAGTTTGTGGACAGAAACATTCAGAGATACAAATTGGCAGGGAGCATGGACGATATTTTACTGGGCGTGGTGGATATCCTGGTCTCCTTTTGTAGGTATGTTCATAGCTCGTATATCCAAGGGAAGGACCGTAAGGGAATTTATTCTAGGGGTGCTGCTGGTCCCATCATTATTGTCGTTTTTTTGGATGAGCGTTTTTGGAGGAACTGCAATTTATCTCCAGACCAATGGGATTGGAGATATAGCTTCAGCAGTATCAACAGAGGTTTCGACAGCTCTGTTTGCCATGCTGGAGTATTTGCCTTGGACTCAGCTACTTTCTGTCGTAGGAATAATACTCGTCACTGTATTCTTCGTTACTTCCTCAGATTCCGGTTCTTTGGTTGTCGACCATCTAACATCAGGCGGTAAACTGGACTCACCGGTACCACAGAGGGTGTTTTGGGCAGTAATGGAAGGAGTGGTAGCGGCAACGCTTTTAATAGGTGGAGGATTGACTGCTTTGCAAACTGCCTCTGTTCTGACAGGATTGCCGTTTGCGATTATTCTGTTATTATTGATTTATTCCCTTAATGCTGGGTTTAGTCAGGAATATGAAATAGAGGAGGCTGTAAGAAAAAAATTAAGAGAAGTGGAAGAAGAACATTTCCTTAATGAAGCTATAAATGCAGCTGTTCAAGATGAAGCATTAGTAAATAGCGACAACGAAAATAGAGGCGACAAGTAAAATAAGCAGGCTCGTGGGAGCCTGCTTATTTTTGGTGGTATCGAATTTCCACTATTAGAATCTAGTTGCGGATGCTAGTCAGCAAATTCAAATAGAAAGAATTTGAGTATCATGAACCATTTGTGTTAATCTAAAAGTACGTGAATGAAAGGGGAGGAAGAAAATCGAAAGAATTAAAGAGTTGATATTGGATAGATATCAGATGTCTGAAGGATTAGCTGAGGTTTTTGGGATAATAATTACTTTTTTCATGTTGACAGCAATAAGCATTTTAGCATATTTTGCAGCAAAAAAGATCTTGCTCCCGATAATCGCTCGACGAATTGAGGGAAATCGATTAAAGTGGGACAATTATCTGCTGAAAAGAAAAGTCTTCGAGAAATCTACAGGTCTCATACCGTTGATGGTTTTTTATTGGGGCTCTTCTCACTTAGGATCGTTGGCACAGGGGGTCAAGCTGGCAACATCCATATTAATGCTCATGCTGATTGCCAAAGTGGCAGGCTGCTTGCTTGAAACCATAGATGATATTTACTCCACCATGGAGGTATCAAAAGAAAAACCTATAAAGGGATTTTTACAGGTTATAAAAATAACGATATATATTCTAGTCGGTATTTCTGTTATAGCAAGCTTGATGGGAACAAACCCCTTCGTGTTATTAAGTGGAATTGGTGCTATGGCTGCAGTATTTTCCTTTATCTTTAAAGATACGATATTGGGATTGGTAGCAGGAGTATTGCTTTCTGTAAATGACATGCTGCGAATTGGTGATTGGATCGAGATGCCTAGCTATGGCGCAAACGGAGATGTTTTAGAAATAAGCATGAATACAGTAAAGGTGAAAAATTTTGATTTGACTATTACCACTGTACCGGCATATGCTCTTATCAGCGATTCATTCAAAAATTGGAGAGGGATTCAAGAATCGGGTGGCAGGAGGATTATGAGATCTGTATATATAGATGTAAACAGCGTAAAGTTTTGCTCGCCATCGGATATGAAAAAATTCCAAAACATCAGCCTTATTAGTGGCTTTATTCAAGAAAACATTGAAAGAATGAGCCAGATGGGTGCTGATGCTATTACGAATGTTGGAATTTATAGAGCCTATTTAGGGGAATATTTGAAAAACCACCCTAAGATACACAGGGAAATATTGCAGATAGTTAGGCAGCTTCAGCCTACAGACAAGGGGCTTCCGATAGAGATTTATGCTTTTACCAATGATATTGATTGGGTTAACTACGAAAATATTCAAGCTGAAATATTTGAGCACGTCATGGTTTCGGCAAAGTTTTTTGATTTGAGGCTGTTCCAAGATCCGACAGGTTTTGATTTGAAAAATATAAATATTGTTGATAAAACCGGTTTAAAGACAAAATAAAATTAAAAAATGAGAATCTGTATCCCCGGCAACAGAATTGTTTGAAGTTTTTAGTTAATATAAAGACAGTTCAAAAAACAAAAAACTTTTTTATAAAGACAAAGGAGAGATACAGATTATGAGTATGTTTTGTTATCAGTGTCAAGAAGCAGCAAAGGGAACAGGTTGTACTGTAAAGGGTGTTTGTGGTAAAACAGATGCAGTATCTAATTTACAAGATTTAATGGTATATACCCTGAAAGGGATTTCGCAGCTTGTTGTCAGAGGGAAGCAAGCAGGAGTTGAGATTCCAAATAAGAATCACTACGTCATGACAGGTCTTTTTATGACAATAACAAATGCAAATTTTGACGATCAGGCAATTTTAAACAATATAAGAAAAGGCTTGGAAATCAAACAAGAATTAAAAGGAATCCTATCAGAAAATGGAGTGTCTTTAGATAGCCTTCATGATGCGGCTTTATGGAGTGCAACTGATGACAAGGGTATAATAGCTAAATCCTTTGCTCCTGAGGTAGGGATTTTAGCAACTGAAAATGAAGACGTAAGATCTCTGAGGGAGCTTATCATTTACGGAGTTAAGGGAATGGCTGCTTACGCTGAGCATGCATTCAACTTGGGTAAAGAAGACGTAAGTATTTATGAGTTCATGGTTAAAGCTCTCGCAGCTACTTTGGACGATAGCCTGAGTGCAGACGATCTTGTAGCTTTGACTTTAGAAACAGGAAAGTTCGGCGTAGATACAATGGCAATGCTTGATGCGGCTAATACAGGAACCTATGGCAACCCTGAAATAACTGAAGTCAATATTGGAGTTAGAAACAATCCCGGGATTCTAGTTTCAGGTCATGATCTGAAAGATTTCGAGCAATTGTTGGAGCAAAGTAAAGGCGCCGGTGTAGATATATATACTCATGGAGAGATGTTGCCTGCAAACTATTATCCGGCTTTCAAGAAGTATGATCATTTCTTTGGGAATTATGGGAATGCCTGGTGGAAGCAGAAAGAGGAATTTGAAAGCTTCAACGGACCGATTCTGTTTACCACAAATTGTATAGTGCCTCCTAAAGAAGATCAAATATCAAGAATCTACACAACAGGAGCTTCTGGGTATCCTGGATGCAAACATATAGAAGCGGATCAGGATGGAAGCAAAGATTTCTCTGAGATAATAGAACATGCAAAAAAAATGAATCCGCCAACCGAAATTGAAACGGGAACAATTATAGGTGGCTTTGCCCACGCTCAAGTATTTGCTTTAGCGGATAAGGTAGTGGATGCTGTTAAGTCAGGCGCAATCAAAAAGTTTTTTGTAATGGCAGGTTGTGACGGTAGAATGAAATCAAGAGATTATTATACTGAATTTGCTGAAAAGCTTCCTGAAGGAACGGTAATCCTAACAGCAGGTTGCGCAAAATACAGATACAACAAACTCGAATTAGGGGATATCGGAGGAATTCCGAGAGTTCTTGATGCAGGACAGTGTAATGATTCCTACTCTCTAGCTGTGATAGCTTTGAAATTAAAAGAAGTATTCGAGCTTAATGACATAAACGAACTTCCAATAGCCTATAATATTGCATGGTATGAGCAAAAGGCTGTAATAGTATTGTTGGCACTACTTTATCTGGGAGTAAAGAATATTCACCTGGGTCCTACACTTCCAAGTTTCTTGTCACCGAACGTTGCAAAGGTGCTTGTAGAGAATTTTGGCATTGCGGGAATCGGAAGCGTAGATGACGATATAGAAATGTTCATGGCTTAAAAAAGCAACTTGAAATAGCTCTGCACGGCTTGATACAATGTATCAGCCGTGTTTTTTTGTTCCGATATATTGACAATTAATATCGCCATATGATAGTATTACTATATTCCGAGTGGAATAGTAGGGAATATAATGGAGGGTTGATATGAGACTATCCACAAAAGGCAGATACGGCGTCATGGCCATGTATCAGTTGGCTGTAAATTACGAGATGGGCACAATATCGCTGAAAGACATCGCTGAAGAACTTGATTATTCTGACGCGTACCTTGAGCAGATGTTTGCGATATTAAAAAGAGAGAGGCTAATAACTAGTCATAGAGGTCCCAAAGGCGGTTATAGGCTATCTAAGGACCCATACGATATAACAGTGGGAGAGGTGATCAGAGCTCTCGAAGGTCCTATAGAGTTTTCTTCTTGTGTCGGTGGAACAGAAAATTACGATTGCAAAAGATCCAGCCTTTGTGTCACCAAAGAAATATGGGAGAAAATTAATGACAGCATAAACAGTGTTATAGATCATATAACACTTGGAGATTTATTAGACAAATACGATAAAAATCTTAACGAAGCTAAAAGGAGCTGATTTGTTTGCAAAGAAGATATTTTGACTATGCAGCAACCACACCGCTGGACAGCGAAGTGTTAAATGAAATGTTGCCTCATATGAAAGAAAATTTTGGGAACCCTTCCAGTGTATACTCTTACGGAAGAGATGCCAGAAAGGTAATAGATGATTCGAGAGAAAAAGTGGCAAGTACTATAGGAGCTCAAGCTAAAGAGATTTATTTTACCAGCGGAGGAACTGAATCTGACAACTGGGCAATAAAAGGTACAGCTTTTGCAAATAAAGACAAAGGCAATCATATAATTACTACTACTGTGGAACATCATGCAGTATTACATACATGTAAATATCTTGAGAAACATGGATACGAAGTTACATATTTACCTGTAGATGAATATGGACTGATAGACTTGGATGATTTGAAAAATAGCATAAGAGAAAACACCATATTGATCACGGTAATGTTTGCGAACAATGAAATAGGAACAATTCAGCCAATAGCAGAGATTGGAAAGATTGCCAAGGAAAATAAAGTTCTTTTTCATACGGATGCGGTTCAAGCATTAGGAAGCGTTGATATAGATGTTAAAGATTTGGGAGTGGATCTGATGTCGATTTCCGGTCATAAAATCTACGGACCTAAAGGCATAGGCGCTTTATACGTAAGAAAAGGTGTTAAGATCGACAACCTGATTCATGGTGGAGCTCAAGAAAAGAAAAAAAGAGGCGGCACTGAAAATACGCCTGCAATTGCAGGTTTTGCAAAAGCTTGTGAAATGGTACAGAGCACTTTATCGGATCAAATTAAACAGACCACAGAGTTAAGGGATTATATGATAAAGGGGATACTGGACTCTATACCAGAAGTGAAATTAAATGGTCATCCCGAAAAAAGACTTCCCGGCAATGTGAATGTCAGCATAAGATATATCGAAGGAGAATCGATACTTCTAAGTTTGGATTTGATTGGAATTGCAGCTTCAAGCGGCTCGGCATGTACATCGGGTTCTTTGGATCCATCCCACGTGCTTTTAGCGATAGGATTGTCCCATGAAATCGCTCATGGATCTTTGAGGTTTTCGATAGGCAAATACACTACAAAAGAAGAGGTAGACTTTGTGTTGGATAAGCTACCTGGAATAATTCAGCGATTGAGAGATATGTCTCCGCTGTACAATGCTTAAGGAGGAATGAAAATGTATACAGATAAAGTAATAGATCAATTTCAAAATCCAAGAAACGTTGGCGAGTTGGATAACGCTGATGGGGTAGGTGAAGTAGGATCTCCTGCTTGTGGAGATATAATGAAGATGTACTTGAAAATCGAAGATGGAATCATTGTCGATGTCAAATTCAAAACATTTGGATGCGGAGCAGCCGTAGCAACCAGCAGCATAGCAACAGAAATGATAAAGGGAAAGACTCTCGAAGAGGCTGAAAAACTAACAAACAGCATGGTAATTGATGAACTGGGCGGTCTGCCACACGAGAAGGTTCACTGTTCTGTTCTCGCAGAACAGGCAATCAAGGCTGCTATTAAAGATTATAAAAGCAAGCATGGTATTCAAGAATAGAAAAATAGCGAAAACGCACACTCTTTATTGACAGTGTGCGTTTTGTTATTTAAGGATTACATCAGAAATATCATGACTATATGCTCTGTAAAAACCGTATTTAAGCCAGTACGACCTAACAAGCTCTCCTGTAGAATAATTGTATTCATAGATTTCTCCCCACATGGAGGCAATTGGGTCTTCGACACTTTCCCTCAAACTGCCATGGTTGGCGATAATCCGATTGTTTTCGATATGAAGGTTGTAATTTGAAGTGATGAAAGCTAAGGAATTGGGGTATCTTCTTGCTTGTCTTACAGTTTTGCTTGACTCATCTATTGAATAATGAACAACAGCAGACCGACCTGCATCCTCGGTTATCTCAATATCTACAAGATCGTTTCTTATAACATGGTTGTCAAACATAAATAAATTTAATGCATTTTGGCTTGAATCAATATTTTTTTCTTCGAAAACCGAGTGTTGCTCATAGTGCCAGATAATGTCTCCAATAGGTTTGAGAACATAATCAATATATTCAGTATCAGCCCAAATAGCTGGATCAGATAATATCCATATTAAATCTCCATTGCTCCAATTAATTTTAACGGCAGAAGAAATATCTCTGGGAGATAGGACCATAGAATCATCTACAGCATTATATGATAGTGAATTGATGTGAGCCCAATCATAGGCTTTGTTGTAAGGCGTGTCTTTTATGATGTTGCCAAAGTTAAGTTCTTTTATGATTTTTCCGGTACTTCTATCTATTTCAATTATAGTGTCCTCAACATGTCCCTCTAGGGAGTTTGCAAGAACTAAAAGATTACCGTTAGGCTTCTTCTCGGCGACCTCATGATGAGCGCCTTTTTCTACTGAATAGCTTTTGTAAAGTCTGCCTAAAAAATCCATTTCAAATATGTAAGGTGCATATTGTCTGGTCTCCGTATCAATCATAGAGTAACCTGCAATAATTGCAAACCTGTCATCTGATAATGGAAAATACCCGTGGGGGTCTGTCTCTACTTCAAGGTACCATCTAATATTGCCTGAAGAGTCAAATGCGTATGGATTTCTATAAAGGCCACCTGATACCACAGTAAAGTCTTTTATAGGATCTTCACTTGAGTATGTTGAGGACACTGCTGCTAAGAGTTCATCAGGCAGAGGATCTGTTGATATTGTAATTTGGTTTAAATCCACAGGATTGTCGTCAACCATCAGGTTGATTTCTACCATGTTTTCTCTAGATGGGTACAGGCCAATTATCGGTATAATATGAACCTTATCCATTGGTGATTCGTATGTGAAGGTATCATTCTGCGTATCGCCTTTAACTGTGATTTTTACAGATGCTTCATAATCAGTCGTAAATGCGACTATTGCTGACAGAGGCACTACACCGTAAGGGTTTTTTATTACTACAGGGTCGTCAATCTTATGTGCGTGCCTCTCAAGATCCTTCTCGATATTTGAATAAATAGAGCTGTTGTTTTTTATAATCTCGGCATGCATTTTCCAGTCTTCATTGTAGTCGCCATTTTCACTGCCGATGTCAGTTTCGTAGCTACATGATGTCATGGAAATAATAGCCGCAATAGAGATAAGAAGAAAAATCAATTTTTTGTTCATTGTATTTAAGCTCCTTGTATATTTAGACTGCCCACTTTCTGTTGTTTGTAAATGAGACAGTCAGCCATTCGTTGTTATCATAGGTTTTTATATAGTCTGATAATTCTTGCCTAAGTTTATCCTGGTCGGCTATGGTTTTGATTTTTTTAGAATCCTTAACGACAAAATCAATTTCAACCCAGAGAGTTTTACCGACTTTGGCAATCCTCACAAAGGATTCCTTCATATCGTATTTAACCTCCATGTTTTTTACGTAAGTTTTTATATTACTGGGAAGCTTACCGGAAGGAGTCATTTCAAGAACCTCTCTAAGCGCATTTCGTATTCCTATTAAAGGAAGCTTAAGAAAGTAAATTGAAATAAGAATCATCATAACAGGATCTATATAAGGAATAATCATTGAAAACATTGTGTTCCTGTCCAATAAAGAAGCAGTCAAGAATCCTATTAAAACTGCAAAACTTACCAGGGTATCCATAAACCATTGATTTGATTCGGCTTTTACCAAGTTTGAACCTGAATGCTTGCTCTTTAATTTCAGATACAAGTATGCTCCAAGGCAAGCAAAGCTCCCGACACCAGAATATATAAGGGCTGATCCCAGAGCTACTTCACGCCCTCCATTAAAAATGGAAACAATAGCACCTGCCAGCGATACGGCAACTAAGATTAGGATTACCGAGTACTTTAAAATTATTACCAGTGGTTCAACAATATCTTTACCGAAGGGATATCTCTTGTGGTCTTTTTTTCCAATAAATGTGGTTGCCAAAACAGATAAAAATGATAAAACGACGCTCACTAATGAATATAGGCCGTCAAAAAATATAATCTGTGATCTTGTAAAATAACCTAAGATAATCCCTGTAATTGCAAATGCGACAGCCGCGAAGACTGAAAATGACAACACCTTCTTTTCTTCAGAAATGTTGTTTGACATAATAAAACTCCTAACTTTCATTTATATATAAAGCTTTGGTTCAAGTGCATGATTTAATAACCTCAGCAGTTGCTCTTTTGAACGATTTTTTTCTTCCGCAGAAGAATTTGATAGAAAGACCGACTCTGCACCGTGTTCTATCAAACCTACTACAAAATTTGCTAAATAAGAATAATTCATTTCTATTGTCAACAAAGATTTTTCCTTTAAGGACTTTAAGGATGTTTCAAGCCAGCTGTAATAAGGTCTGTAAATATTCTCCCAAGTCTCAAATGAATTGTCATAAGCGAAACCTGAATATAAAAAATTTATCAAATCTTTGTGTTTTTCTGTGATCTCATATGTAACATCGACTAGAATCTGCAATAAATCCTCAAGAGAATTCATACTATCGTCATCGTCGTAACGGTTTTTTATTAAAAAAAGCTGTTCATCGAAAATTTGGCTAGCGATAGCAGGGACTAAAGCATTTTTTGAATGAAAATATAAATAGAATGTGCCTTGTGCTACGCCGGCTTCTTTGACTATCTGTGATACGGAAGTTCTTTCAAAACCATTTTTTTTAATAAGAGTCATGCTCGCTAATAATAACTTGTTTCTTTTTTCGTTTTTTTCTTTCATGATTCCTCCGTCATGACTGACTATCAGTCATTTTATAAATAAGTATAACACGTGTTCTAAAGAGCTGTCAAATCGTCGTATAGAATAAATATTCAAAGTTATTATATAGGAAGAAAAAAGGATTATTTATTTCCGTCAAAAAAGTTTAAAAAACGTGTTGACATAGGGTATGCATGTGCGTATAATAGTAAG
>CAZOTE010000062.1:0-11844 GCA_964582705.1 uncultured Eubacteriaceae bacterium
TCTACAAGGGTTTCCAAGCTTTTTGTATCTTACAAGTGTCAAAGACAGGATTATAGTATAGCAATATCATAATGTCAAAACAAAATATTTTAACACAGAATCTAATATCTTGTCAAAGAGAAAATAACATCCCAATTACATCCTGAATATTTTTACACTGACAAACTTTTATGTTTTCATAGGTTTGCTTTATATGCACATCATTTTTCGCAACAAAGACCCTATCAAACCCCATTCTGTCAAGCTCTCTGATCCTCTGTTCCAAGGTGGGAACTTTTTTTAGCTCACCTGTAAGTCCCACATCTGCCACAAATGCGGTGTTCCCGGGAATCCCTTTGTTCTTCACAGATGAAACTATGCTCATCAACACGCATAGATTTACAGATTGCTCTTTAAGTCTAAGCCCTCCTGTGCTTTTCAATACCACATTTTTATCATAAAGCATCACACCGGATTTTTGTTCCAAAACCGATATAAGGGTATTTAGCTGGTCTTTGGGAATGCACTCGCAGATTCTCGACGGATAAGGAGTGAATGAATGTGATACGAGGCTCTCCACTTCGACTATTATGGATCTTGACCCGTCTCTGATTACCGTAAGAGCGCTGCCTCCAACCAGTTCCCCATCCTCCCTTTTGGTCATAAAAAATTCTGAAGGATTATCTATGGAAACGAGTCCTTTTTCACTCATTGTGAAAAAACCTCTTTCCCAGGTGCTTCCAAACCTATTTTTGGAAACGGACAAGCCTCTTAGTTCTTCTTCATTTTCACCCTCTATTATCAATACCGCATCCACTAGATGCTCAAGTGCCCTTAATCCTGCCATCTCGTCTTTCTTAGTCATCTGCCCAACCATGATTACCGCTCTTGGCCTCTTTGTATCCTTGGCAAGCTGTAACATTGCATTTGCGCACTCCATGGTTTGGGTAGGAGAACCTGCCCTGGAATCAGATACATCAGGCATTATAAAAGTTTGAATGCTGTCGAGTATTATCAGGTCCGGATTCGCCTCATTTACGTTTGCGATCACGTTGTTTAAATCATTGTCGCAATAGACCAGCAAATTGTCGTCGATTGTCGAAAATATCCTATCCGCTCTATTTTTTATCTGACTTTCACTTTCCTCTCCTGATGCGTATAGGATTTTCAACCCCTTTTGAGCAAGTTCCCCTGCTACCTGCAGTAATAGCGTTGACTTTCCCGCACCCGGCTTTGCTGTTATTATCGACAAGGAGTCTCTAACTACTCCGCCTCCCATCACTCTATCAAATTCTTTGATTCCAGTTACTATCCTTTCGCTTGAATTCATGGGAACCTTAGATAAAGGCTGTATTTTTTTTGCGATTGAACTTTTCCCAGATGTTTTTCTTGCTTTGTCATCTTTCTTCGTTACGGTTTTTTCTTCTAGAGTATTCCACTCACCGCAGTTTGAGCAGTATCCCTGCCACTTATATGACTCTGCCTCGCAATTTGTACAGACAAATACGGTTTTAGTTCTCATCTGCGGACTCACTCCCTGTCAATTTTATTATGCCCAGATAAGCAACTACACCTACCAGGCTTCCAAATACGTTTAAAATTATATCGTCCACGTCTGCCCTCCTGCTGCTCAAGCCTATGAACTGCGCTATTTCTATGGCAGCCGACATTGCAAGCCCCCCTAAGAAAGTCTTGATTATCTTGTGCTCTTTGAAATACATCCCCATGAACACTCCCATTGGAACAAACAACGCCACGTTGCCCCAAATATTTATTAAGGAAACAGTAAATATATTTTTTACAAACAATACGGGATTCCCCGGGAAATAACAAAGAGCACCGTAGTTAATCATGCCAAAATTCTGCATGTGGCGCATATAGTTGCTGATGCTCGCAAACAAAACAAAATTGTAGTCTGCTCCATACATAACCGCTCCTGCAAACGGGCGCAGGGTCAAAAGCGCTACCGTGACCATATATCCGAATAAAGCTGCGGCTTTAAAATATTTTTTATTGACTTTCATTTTAATCCTTTCGGTAATTCTCGAGGTATGAATACAGCTTCTCAGCTAAAATCCGGTGTCCCCCTTCGTCGATGTGGATGCCATCCACATCACCAGCACTTAGCATATCAGTAATATTTATGAACCCGACTTTCTTAGCCTCAGCCACCTTTTTATATTCTGCCGCTAGATTCTTGATTTTTTCTTGTGCCCCTATAAACTGAGGAGCATAATCAGACATTTTCGCCAACTTTGGTGGAGATACTATAATAACATCTGGACAATCTTCCGTAATTACTCCTCTAATTTGATCAACTAGAGTTTCCATCCCTCTCCCTATGTCCCAGGCGCTTTTATTGAAACAACTTTTCATGTCGTTCGTACCCAGCATTATGATAACAATATCCAAAGGTCTGTGACTCATTAAACAGGTAGGTAGATAATCTTTGCCGTTTCTCGTGTGGCTCCACTGGAAGACGTCATCAAATACGGTGGTTCTTCCGTTCAAGCCTTCCTCTATGATAAAGGCTTTGCTACCAAGAAGCTCTTGCAGGATTCCTGTCCACCTTACGTTTCTCGGATATCTTCCCCCTGTTTCTGCGTTGAATCCCCATGTATTTGAATCTCCATAACATAGTATGTTCACCAGATCGCCTCCTTCATCTTAATCGATCTCTTCAAGAAGCCCCAATAAAAACTTCCATGTTTTTTCAGTTGATGATATGGACAGCCTCTCTGCTGGCGAGTGTACGTCGTATACGTTAGGTCCAATCGATATCATATCCAGCCCGGGTATCTTCTCGCCAAATATGCCGCATTCAACTCCTGCGTGAACGGCTACTATTTTTGCTTCATCCCCAAATAGTTCCTTGTATACCTTCCTTGCGACATCCCGCACTGGTGACTCCTCTGAATATCTCCAACCTGGATAATTTCCATGAAAGGATATGTCCGTTTCAAGGTGAGATGATAGTGCATTGTTGATAGATATGATCTCCTCTTTTTTTGAAGATACCGAGCTTCTTGCAGCAGAAGATATTATGACTTCATCCTCTTTGGTTTCAACAACCCCTAAATTCGCTGAGCTTACGGGCATGTTTTCAATCTCGTTGCTCATGCTTATCACTCCGTTTGGAACTAGCAAAAGGATGCCGATGATCTTATTTGTAGTCACATCATCAATTACCTTGTCGCAATCGGATTCCACATGCTTTAAATCGAGAAATATACCTGACTCGGCCCCTTTGTATTCCTTAGTAAAATATCGTTGATGCTCCCTAATTATAATCTCAAGATTCTCTTTTTCCCCTTTTTCCAGCGTCAGCCTGCAAAACGCCTCTCTTGGAATGGCATTATCCTTGGAGCCACCGGAAATGTCGACGATATTCATCTTCATTTCCCTGCTCGCTGCATATAAAACCCTTCCTAGAAGTCTATTCGCATTTGCTCGTCCCTTAGTTATATCCATACCGGAATGACCTCCTTGAAGGCCTTTTAAGACGATATCTGCGCAAACGGTATCACTTGGTCTTTTGACTCTCTTGTACTTTAGGGCGTGGTTAATCCTTACGCCTCCTGCGCAACTCGTCAATATCTCATCATCTTCTTCAGAGTCAAGGTTAATTAGCGTCTTACCCGTCACTTCTGTCGCATCAAACTCCATGGCACCAGTAAGACCCCTCTCTTCGTCAACAGTAAAAATTCCTTCAATTTGTGGGTGAGCTATGCTGTTGCTGTCAAGGACTGCTAGGGTCATGGCCACACCGATTCCGTTATCAGCACCCAACGTCGTTCCCTTTGCCTTTATAAAATCTCCCTCAACGTATATATCTATTGAATCATTTTCAAAATTGAACACAGTATCTCTGTTTTTTTCACACACCATATCCATATGACTCTGGAGTATCACCCCTGGGATGTCCTCCTTGCCTGCTGACGCAGGCTTTCTGATCATCACGTTGTTGTTTTTATACCTTATGTAAAACAAGCCCCTGTCTTTGGCAAATGTTTCGAGATATTGGCTTATCTTTATTTCGTTTCCGCTTCCTCTAGGTATTTGAGATATATCATAAAAAAATTCCATCACTTTTCTAGATTTCAAGTTTGCAAATGTCTCTCTCATTTTAGTTCCTCCTCGCAGGTTATATTTACATTATATATTTTATTTAGCTGGTATTGAAGAAGAAAAGAAAAATAAATACAAGCCACTGATCACCGAACCACAAAATTGACTTTTTCAGTAAAAAAACAGGAATCAAATCTCGGCTTGTTATCAGGCTAAGATTCGATCCCTATACTGTATTACATTCTTTCCGGTGCTTTTATTCCAAGGATATCTAAAACATTCTTTAGCACCCTTCTTACCGACTTAACCAATTCGATCCTGGCTTTCATCAGCTTTTTGTCTTCTGTTCTTACCCTGCATGCATTGTAAAAAGTGTGGAAGTTGGACGCTACATCCATAGCATAACGTGTTATCCTGCTCGGGTCCATCTTTTCAACTGCAGAGATTATCTCATAGGGAAGCTCTGCTAAAATTCTGATTAGCTCTTTTTCTTCTTCTTCCTTTAGAAGTGTATAATCGACTTGTACCGTAGACAGATCCTCTTCAACTTGTCTTAGAATGCTGCTTATCCTCGCGTGGGCATACTGGACATAGAATACCGGATTTTCATTTGACTCTTCTACTGCGAGATCAAGATCGAAGTCAAAATGGCTTTCAGGAGACCTTAAATTGAAGAAAAACCTTGCCGCATCCTTGCCTACCTCGTCTATCAGATCGGACAATGTAACCATATTTCCCTGTCGCTTTGACATTCTGGCAGTTTCTCCTTTTCGGACAAGCCTGACAAGCTGCATGATGATTACATCCAAATCATCTCCTGACAAGCCCATAGCCTCAAGAGCAGCCTTCATTCTTGCAACATGACCATGATGATCTGCACCCCAAACGTCGATGGACCAGTCGAATCCTCTTGTCCTAAGTTTATTTACGTGATAGGCGATATCCGCCGCAAAGTATGTTGGGACGTCATTGTTTCTTACAAGGACATCATCTTTTTCGCATCCAAAATCTGTTGCCTTAAACCATATAGCTCCGTCTTTTTCGTAGGTATGCCCCCTATCGGTAAGCTCTTTGACTATTTTTGCTACCTCGTCTGCTTCATATAGGCTGCTCTCGTGGAACCAAACGTCGTACTCGATTCCGTATCCACTTAAGTCTTCCTTTATTTTTTCGATATTTTTTTCCAGAGCATAGGCAATAAATATTTCTCGCCTTTCCCTGCTGTCGTAATCAACATAGCTGTTGCCGTAAAGCTGAGTGAATTCGTTCATGTGAACTGTGATATCTTCACCTTTGTAACCGTCTTCCGGAAACTCAACCTCTACTCCGTTAACCTGAAGGTATCTAGCTTCCAATGATTGTCCAAATTTCTCAATTTGGTTTCCGGCATCGTTAATATAAAACTCCTTAACTACTTCGTGGCCGGACCAAGCAAGAACGCTGGCCATGCCATCGCCTATAGCTCCACCTCTTGCATTCCCCATATGCATGGGACCTGTGGGATTCGCGCTTATAAATTCCACATTTACTTTTTTGCCTTTTCCGTATTCAGTCTTGCCGTAATCCTTTGATAATTTCTTAATGTCATTCAGTATGGAATATATCCAGTCCGGGTTCAATGTGAAATTAATAAACCCTGGCCCTGCGATTTCTACCTTTGCCACGTCCGTGTTCGACTTCTCAAAATTTTTGACGATCTCTTCAGCAATAAACCTTGGAGACTTTTTAGTCAGCTTCGGCAACTGCATTGCAATATTAGTAGAAAAATCTCCAAACTGCTTCTCCCTGGGAGTTTCTAAGAGTATCTCAGGAAGCTCATCCAAAGTGAATGATCCGCTTTCTATTGATTTATCGATGCTGTTTTTTACTTCTTCTATAATTTGATCTTTAACTTTGCTTAACGTATAGGTCAAAACAATAACCTCCTTAATGTTTTACGTGTATGTTCAGCTCGTTGTCCGATGACATCAAGCCTTGAATTTCTACGTTGTAGTTAATATGAATATCTGTAGGCATGTCTTCGCTGTCGTAGTCTACATCCAACTTATGAGTATAGACGCTCATAGTCATATCCCCGTATGGCGTAGCATATGTATTGAAGTTCTTTCTGCCTTTTTCAAAAATCATGTGGGAATTTGTCGATCCCAATCTTATGATTGACATCTTACCCTTGTCTATCTGAAGCGTAGTCGTGGTTCCTTCTAAACCGGATACCTCTGTTTCATCATATATTATATAGTCACTTGTTGACTTTCTATACATTTCGCCTTCGGTGACGAGCTCAATTACGTCTTCTTTGCCTTCCGAGTGCTTAGTTCGACCGGTAATTGAGATCCATATCTTCTTTTTATTCATCAAAATACCCTTTCCTTTTTAGACTGATGTTAATTTTATCATTTTTAGCATGACGGCACAAGTACAAAAGAAAACAAAAGAAAACCCAAGCACTTTGAGGCGTCAAGCTTGCTTGTAAGCCAAAGTACTTGGGTTTTCTTTGAAAGCAGTGACACTTTTAAAGTGTTGCTGCCGTTAAATATGTTTGCGCAGTAAACATATTTGAGTTTTCGTTAGAACCTGCGTTGCATGCGCCACCCCTTAACGAAGGCTTGAACAAAGCGAAAGCCTGAGTGTTGTTTGGGTGACTCTAGTACCAGTCAAACGGTTGTTTGGCTGTCGTCAAACAGTCGTAAATGCTTTTGTTTTTCCTATCGTTTAACTATCGCTCAGCCATTGTTCCACCATGTTTAACATTCATCCTGCACCTGCTTTGCTAATTTAAGTATTTCCTGAGATTCCTAAAAGGCATCAGGTCTGCGGCAGGGCACAGAGACCCTACCCCACAATTGCAAGATATATTACTTATGTGACATTTGGTCCGGCATGCGCCGGAGCATATATTGTTCTAACCAACTTCTACTTTCCCTTTCCAGCAACCTTCTTGATCCTTTGTGGCAAATTATCGCTCCGCTGCTGTCTGTTTTTTAGAGATTCTTCTCAAATGCCAAATCTATCAGCTTCACTATCAAGTCATGATAACTTATTCCCGTATGCTCCCAAAGCTTGGGGTACATGCTGATGTTGGTAAAACCCGGCATGGTATTTATTTCATTTATAAATATTTCATCCGTATTCTTTTCCACGAAGAAATCTACTCTAGACAATCCATTTCCATCTATGGCCATATACGCTTCTATAGCATAGTTCCTGATTTTTTCGGCAATCTCATCTGATAAATCAGCAGGTATTATTAAAACAGACTTCCCGTCATCTAAATATTTAGAATGGTAATCATAAAACTCTTTTGAAGGAACTATCTCCCCTAAAACCGATGCTGCGGGGTCGGCATTTCCTAAAACGGCGCATTCGATTTCCCTGCAGTTTATATTGGCTTCAACTATGATCTTTTTATCGTATTGAAAAGCTTCTTTGATTCCGTCGATTAGCTCCTGCTTGTCATGTGCCTTTGAAATCCCAACACTGGAACCCATATTCGCAGGCTTTACAAAGCAAGGATATCCGATTTCACTTTGAATTTCATCTATTATTTGGTCTGAGTCCTTAGCCCAAAAAAACTCCTTAACAGACAAAAAGTTCCCCTGAGGAAGCCCTGCATCTTTAAATATTTTTTTGCACATGACCTTGTCCATCCCTACTGCCGAAGCAAGGACGCCGCAGCCAACATAGGGTTTTCCCATAAGCTCCAATAAGCCTTGAACTGTGCCGTCTTCTCCATTCGGACCGTGGAGCACCGGGAAGAATACGTCTATCTCGTCTATTAAATCATCGTGAAATACTGAAAAATCCTTAATCAGATTCTCTTCGTCAAGGATCCATGATCCGTCCTTTATTTTTTCCTTGATTCCTTCGTATATGTACCAGTTACCTTCCTTGTCGATTCCTATGGTGGTCAGATCGTATTTTTCCTTGTCCATCGCCTCTATAACATTTGATGCAGACATCAAAGATACGTCATGCTCCTTGGATTTACCTCCGAAAATTATACCTACTTTTATTTTTGACACAGTTTCTCCTCCATTTTAGACCATTTGTTTGCTAACCATTATAACACAGAGAGTGTTTTCATTGCATCAATATAGCCGGTTTCCATATTTGATAAAATTCTATCATTTGAAAAGTCCATTGTTTTTCCCAAATTCTTGGATGGAATTATTCTTACTACGTTTAAGTTTTTTTCATCCAAAGGGAATCGATCTTCTCTATCATTGAGCTTAACCACCAATAAATCCTTGTAGCCCTTCTTCACCAGCATATTCATAGGAAGGTTATTATAAAAACCTCCGTCGAGATATCTCTTTCCACAAATCTTCTCTTCCTTGAAAAACGGCAAAAAGCTGGTAGCCAGCAAAAAATCCTTCATTTTCCCTTTTGGTATGTCCTCTTTGAAAAGCTCAATACCTTCATCGGCTTCCAAGTCAATTGTAACCAATCCAAAATCTTTTTCACTTTTCCTCATTGCCGACTCGTTAACACATTCATCTAAAATTTCTTTGAACGGGTCAATATTAAACCCCTCGATACCGAAAACATACTTCATCTCTTGTCTGTAACAGAGGATATCATCAGTTATGAATTCGTGGTCCATTACCCTGTTGATTATTTCTGCAGATTCAGCTATTATTCTTTTAGGTTCCATGGTTTCCCAAAGACTTTGCGCCCTATCAAAATCTCCTTGAACCATCATAGCCCCGTTTAGAGCACCCACTGACGCTCCTACGACTCCTTGAAATGAAATCTTTAGCTCCTCAATAGCCTTCCAAACGCCGATTTGGTATGCTCCCTTTGCTCCTCCCCCTTCAAGCACTATGCCAAGCATTATAAAATACCTCCTTGCAATCTATAAAATAGGTGAAAACAACCTGGAAATCGATTCTTTAACCTTTATGATTATAGATCTTTTTTCATATCTGCTTTCGTTTAGCCTTACCGATTTTTTCATATCTTCTATAAAAACTTCCTTCATATGATAAGAAAAATCGTGATCGTATATAAAAGCATTTACCTCAAAATTCAGAGAAAAGCTTCTTATATCAAAATTGCATGTCCCTACGGAAGAAATTTGATCGTCTACCACTACTGTTTTTGCGTGCAAGAAGCCGTTGTTGTAAATATATATCTTTGCTCCGTACTTTAACAATTCTCCTACGTATGAAAAAGTGGCCCAATATACGAATATATGGTCAGGCTTGTCCGGGATCATAATTCTGACGTCAACCCCTGATTTGGCCGCAATTTTCACAGCTTCCAGTATGCTCTGATCCGGCACGAAATATGGCGTCTGAATGTAGATATACGACTTCGCGGTATTTATCATTTTCAGGTAGCCTTGCTTTATCTGCTCGTTGGCATCGTCCGGCCCTGAAGAAACTATTTGGACGCCTACTCGTCCTGCATGAGGAATCTCCGGCATATATTCATAAGTTATCATTATTTCATCATCGCTTGAAGCCCGCCAGTCCATGATGAATCTAAGCTGGAGCTCATAAACGGCCGCTCCTTCAATTCGCAGGTGAGAATCTCTCCAATAGCCTTTTTTCTTGTCTAAACCTAGATACTCATCCCCTACATTAAATCCTCCAATGTATCCTATGTTGCCGTCGATTACGACTATTTTTCTATGGTTTCGATAATTGGCCTTTAAATTTATTAGCTTTATTTTTGATGGAAAAAACCTAGCCACCTTTACTCCCGCCGCAAGCAAGTCATCCATATCTTTTTTATTTAGAAAAAAACCTCCCATATCGTCGAAGAGAAGCCTTACTTCCACTCCATCCTTTGCTTTGTTTTTAAGAATCTCCATGATTTCAGTGGCTAAAATCCCACTTTTGAATATGAAGTATTGGAAGTGTATATGGTGCTCTGCTTTCTTCATATCCTCCATCAGCACATCAAATTTTACTTTCCCGTCTGTAAAGAGCTTTAATTTATTGTTGTTGGTATAAAGGGCATTGCTAAGATTTTGATGAAAATAAACGAGATCTTTATATCTCTCCCTTGATTTTTCTTCAAAATATATCTTGTCTTCAGCCATATCCTTCTTTTGCTTCTGAATCAAGCTATTGGTGAGAGCTTTCTCCTCAGTATTTAGCTTGAATATCTTTCTTCTAGCCAGATTCTGAGAAAAAAACAAATAGAACACAAAACCCGCTGCAGGAATCATCCATAAAAGAAGCAGCCATGCATAAGTACTCTGCGGATTTTTTCTTTCGAGAAATATTATCGTAAAAGTCAGTATTATGTTTATAATCAGCACAAAAGAAAGACCGTAACTGGTAGCCATCAGCATATGTAGATTCCTCCAAGTATCATATAGTTGACATATTAGTTAATTGTATCATAAATAACGCTGACCAGACCTTAAAAAAAATCCGGCACTCTGCCGGATTTCTTTTGGGGATTCATCAATAAAGGTATTTATCAAATTTAATAAAAATTTACTACTGAATATTCATCCTGACTCTTGACCATTTGCACTTCCCTGCCATTTCTTAATAGCTGTGCATCATAAGTGGCATCGACGACGTACCAATCTCCATCCAAAAGGACCTCGTTCCAAGCATGGTATACGTCAGGCTGGAAGTCTCCATAACCTTTGACCAATTTTGATGGTATTCCTACGCTTCGAAGCATGGAAGCCATCAATGCGGAATAATCATAGCATATGCCGCCTCTTTCCTCTAGCGTAACCCTGTTGTCAGGTATGTAGGAATAATCAAGTCCCTCAATTTTATCGTAATCGTAGTCTATATTTCTTACTATATATTCATATATTGCTTTGAATTTTTGTGCGTCTGTCTCAAGTCCTTCCGTAAGCTCTTTTGCAATAACCGAACTTTCATCATTCTTGCTCCAATTTACTGTTTGTATAGAGTTTAAATATACTAAATTGTCATCTGTTAAATTTACATTTGCTTCATAAGTGCCAAGAACCCTGTATTTGTTGTCTGTAGTATTTTCCAAAACCGATACCTTGTAGTCTCCGTTGCCAAATTGCAGAGGAAACATTTCGTAACTACCTATATCAGCATAGTTGTAGTGCACTTGCTCTTCATCTTTTTCCACCACTATTTTTATTTTTTTATCCAATCCGTAATTGAATTTGATCCCTATGACTCCTTGCTCCAACAGGCTTTCATTAACTTCTATGCTGCCTGATGGGGTTTCGAAATTTTTCACCTCAAGATTTTCAAGAGCAGTTTCCAATTCATTATAAGTGATATTTTGAGATGAGCTCAAGGGTACAAGCTCGTCGTTTATCAGACTGTCTTGATCTTTTGAAAATACGTTTCCAGTTGCTGCTCCTGCAGCAATTATTGCAAATATTAAAACAGCGGCTATGCTGAGCTTTTTCATAAACAAAACTCTCCTTTCGGCAACCGGCTGCCTTCCTTGAATTCAAGGTTAAGGCCCTTGGCTTTGCGTCCCAGTTTTTCAACTGGTTTGCCATTATCGATGAAAAGTCCATCGGTTTAATACAATAAAAAAACTTCCCCTTCGGTAACCGGCTGTCTTCCTTTAAAAAGGTAAGACCCTTGGCTTTGCGTCCCAGCCTTTCGACTGGTTTGCCTTTATCGCTGAAAAGCATACACTTCTAGCAAGTACATCTATCTACAATACAATTCTACCACAAAAAAACCGCAAACACAAGCAACCCAGCCTTTAAATATAATAAAATTCCCGTCTTTAGAGGTTAACACCATAAATCTTTAGGCGGAAATTTCATATAAAATGCGTATAAAGCCTTTAAAACAAGGCTTTTTTTGTTGCTTAAAACCCTTG
>CAZOTE010000063.1:0-11422 GCA_964582705.1 uncultured Eubacteriaceae bacterium
CTCCATCAGTACGTTTATATGCAGCCTTATCCGCCGTGAATACAACTTCGTAGTTTTCCGGAACAACATTCAACGGTGCATAAGTTGAGGACCATTTCTGATTAAGATCCACATTTTCAATATAAAAGAATGTGCCGTAGCTGTCGATAATCGGATCATCGCGCCACCTGGATATAGCCGCATCCCTGGTCCTGCTATATCCTGTACCCTTATCTGTAAGACCAACGAAGTACTTTCCGTTAGATAAGACATGTGCTTTTGGCATTTCGTCATCGGGAGCTGTAAAGCGCCTGTACGAACCTTTGTCGCTGTAGGCAGTTTCTTTGGATGTATGAATCTTTTCTTTGCTGTCTTTTGTAAACACAACATTCAGCGGCACTTTTTCCTGAAGCAAAAGTCTCGCAGCTCTGACATATGGATCTTTCCCAAATCTATGTTGCATCGTATCTTCATTAAGATAATTATTTATCGCCACAAGGCTCATGCCTTGATGATGCGCCATGAAGCTCTTTATGATGACTTTTTTTTCTTTTAATGCCAGTCGGTCGGGAGTGTAATCTGCAGCTTCGTAAAAACCATACTCGCCGTCAAGACCTTCCTCTTTCATGTGCTTTATGTTTTTGTATGCAGCCTTAGGATTTACCATAAGTGCTAGAAAAGTCGAATAGGGTGAAACAACTGCATCTTCTGCCAAGCCCCTTTTCAATCCAAGCCATGGCACTCCTATGGCTTTATACTGATAGTTCAAATTTATATCTAAAGCATTGTAGGCAGACTCCGATGTTCCCCATGGCATTCCCCTTTGCTTTCCATATTTCATCTGACTTTTTACCACAAAGGAATATGTTTCATCCAAAAGAGTGTTTTTATAGCTCCTCATCAATAACAGCGGCATCAAATATTCAAACATCGTTCCGCTCCATGAGACCAAACCTTTGAATCGATCCACTACCGTCAATGCCCTGCTCAGCATAAACCAATGCTTTGGAGGAATCTCACCTCTTGCAATTGCAATATAACTGGCCTGCCTCGCTTCTGAAGCCAACAGGTCGTAATAGGAATTCGTCGGCCTTTTTTCTTCCATGTCGTAGCCGATGTAAAACAGATCTCTTCGGTCGTTGTATAATGTGGCGAATTTTGTATCCATAGAAAGATTTTCTATCCTTTGAATCAGTCTGTCGTATTTTTCAATAAACATCCTTGAATATTGAATAGATTCTTCTGCGGCATCTTTCAGCTTTTTCAACCATTCTAGTTCTTTTTCAAAAGTTCCTGCTTCTATTATTCGAATGTCGTCTTCCAAAACATCACAAAGTCTCGCAATCTTCATGCTCAAAGCGGGGAGCCCTTCCAAATCAGGATTTGTTTTCAAAAGCTTAAGCAATTCATTTATTTTTTTATTTAGCTCCTTGTCAAATGTTAAGTTCGGTTCAATATAAGAAATTTTAACCCAAGGCATAAAATCGCTTATTTCCTGTTGCAGAGATACGGCCATTCGATTATATTTGGCTTTCCATTCACTTTTCATGATTCCCGATAAATTTGTATCCTCTGCAAATCCTTCTAGTGACTCGTACCAAAGCATAGGATCGTCGTCTTCATTATTTTCCACAAAGTTGAAAATCCTACTTTCCTTCGGAATTTCCTGTCCATCTTGAAGGCCGGCACGAATCGTATCGCTTAAACCTTTTATGTATGTTGCATCGATTATAGGTTTCTCGTGATACTCCTTTAAGCCTTGGACCAAGGTGGTAAGATAGCAAATTAGGTTCCCACTATCTACTGTGGAAACATATACCGGGTAGAGGGGTTTAAGGGTACTGGTGTCATACCAATTATATAAATGCCCATTCCATTTTTCAAGTTTCTCAATGGTAGCAATCGTTCTTGAAATTTTCTCTTCCATCTCGATGATTCCCATATATCCCAGGTCTCTGCCCGTGAGCGATGCCATCAATCCCAGCCCTATGTTCGTTGGAGATGTTTTATATGCTACGCCGCTGTATGGCTCCTCCTGATAATTGTCAGGTGCCAGGTAATTGTTTTTCTGGTTTGCAAACTCTTCAAAATATCTCCAAGTTTTTCTCGCAATTTTCCCCAACTCCAACAAATCACCATCTTCCAGCTTTTCGTCTTCTTTAGGGTCGTCTCTGCTAATCAAGTATGCTATGACAGGCGAAAAAAACCAGGCTGTCAACAGTATCACACTGATAGCTACGCTCTCAGGCTTAAAATAGAAAGAGAGGGATGCGATGGCTATACCTGCGGCGCCACTCAAGCCCATCGTCATAACGTAACTTTTTATTGAATTCGGTTGCGCATTGTCTGAATCGGCAGATGTAACCCATTCCAACATGTTTTTCTTAGTGATAAAGACCCGCTTTAACGTGACAACAATAGCATCCAATGCCATCAATGCCTGATATGGTAAAAAGACGATTCCCAATAGAAACTGGAAAATCGAAGCCTTGATACCAAAAAAGCCCGTTAGATGCCTTTTGACCCTGTCACCTTTGATTCCGGGACTCAAGAATTGAGTAAGCAGAGACAAGGCAAGGGGGAGTCCCATGGATACAATGCCCAATCCTACCCAAAAAATACCTGCCCCCGGCAGTACGCTTAAGCCTAATCCTATCAGAACCATAACCGAAGGCGTCATAAGACTCCTTCTTAAATTATCCGTCATTTTCCATTTGGAAACACGGGACAAAGGATTCTTGATTAGCGTATTGTTCGTTGTATAGATTCCTCCAAGCAACCACGGCACAAGTTGCCAATCCCCTCGAATCCATCGGTGAAGACGGGCCATAAAGGAATTGAACCTTGACGGATAAGCATCCACCAGTTCTAAATCAGAGACAAGGGCAGCTCTGACAAAAGATCCTTCCAGCAGATCATGACTCAATATTGCATTCTCCGGCAATTTCCCTTCTAAAACCGTTTGAAAAACTTTTAGATCGTAGATTCCTTTGCCGGTGAAAATACCTTCCCCAAAAAGATCCTGATAAACATCCGATATCGCACTGGCATAAGGATCGAGTCCTTCTTGCCCGGTATAAATCCTTGAAAAAACAGACCTGTTGGAACTGTCGCTGTCGAAGGACACTCTTGGCTGCATCAATCCATATCCCTTGGTAACGATACCCTTTTCCATGTCGATTACCGGCTTATTAAGCGGATGCGCCATAGTTCCGATCATTTTTTTTACCATTCCTAGAGGCAAAACCGTATCCGCATCTAGCGTTATGACATATTTTATGTTTGTATCGGGCAGCAATTCGTTTGAAAAAAAAGTGAAACTGGTATCTTTAGAGCCAAGAAGCAGTTCATTAAACTCCATTAAAGCTCCTCTTTTTCGCTCCCATCCAGTCCAAGTATTATCAATTTCATTAAATGTTCGTTGTCTGTTATAGAAATAAAATATGTCCTTTTTTCCCTTGGCATACTTGTCATTCAGAGCAACAATCCTATCTGAAGCTTCTTTGATGACGCTTTTGTCCTCTTTGTTTTTTTCATAATCCGAATCTTTAAAAGCACCTATAAGCGCAAAATATAAATTTGCTTCTTTGTTTCCCAGGTAGTGGTTTTCCATGTTGTCCATAAGTTCGTTGACTCGCTTTTTGTCAGAAAGCAAAGCAGGTATCACTACCATTGCGCTCATGCTGTCCGGGATTCCATCTTTTAATGACAATCGCGGAAAAACCGCTGGCTTTTTAATTCTGCATACAAACCAGTTGGAAATTGATACGACCATCTCCGAAGCGGGTATTATCACCGCGACTGTGGTTAAAATCGCGAAAGCAAGGTAACTTGAAGATGCATGACTTAAGGCGTATACGATGGCCAAAAGAGTCAATAGAAACGTAAACGAGATTATTGAGAACATATATATGACGCCTTGGTGAGCTTCAAAGCTGTTCTTGAGCTTTTTAGAAAAACCGCAGTTTTTTTGCTGTCTTTTTTCAAGTTCTGATCGTCCATCATCTACAATGTAATAACCAACATGACTGCTTCGCTCATCTGGTTTTTCATCATCTAGACTCAAACTGTTAGAAGACATCTCCTTTTGAGCGAGACTCAAAGCTTCTTTTGCGACATAAAGTTCTGAAACTCCGTATGTTTTAGCGATCTCTTCAACCTTGTTTTTATAATAAAATCGAGAGTTGATATCCATAAACCTGTATGTATCCAAAGGATCTTGAATAAGGATTTTTTCTAGATAACTGGCTTCATCATACAACTCTGTCCAATTCATGCTTGAAAGATTCTTAAGGCTGACTATATAGTTTCCCATGGAAACTGTGCTGACTGCTTGTGTGTTGTGTTCCTTTTGAGCAATGATTTCAGTCGTAGTATCAAATTTATCGAGACTTTCATCGATGTATCGCAAAACGTCGGAATATCTTCGTCCGGATCTTCGCAATCTAAAAAATAGATGTTCAACATAAGATGGATTAGCAGTTTCTATTGCGTCGCTGATAGCCTTGCCATTGTTTTTGAATAATCCACTTATTTGATCTGTATCCACTTGATTTCCTTTTAGCCATTTTTCTACGGTTTCTTCCGCAAGATTCCATTGTTTTCTGGTTTCGAGAATATCCTCACATATCACTCTAATGCTTTCAATAATTGCAAGTCGCAACATAGCAGGTATTACATAGAGCTCTCTTTCAAAGAGAATGTTGTGTGACTGATAAGCTTTGAGATATTTTAATAATGTATCTTCCTCGATTTGGCCATGTGTATGAGAAACCAGTTCAATTGCAAGGGCAAAAATCCTGGTCGTCCCTTGATAAGAACCTTTCTTCAATACCGGCAGTTCAAAATAGCTTTTCTTAGAAAGATCCTTGCGCAATCCGTTGACCTGTTCTTCTATTACATAGTAATTATCGAGCAACCATTCGGCAGCAGGCGGCAAACCCCGCTTTTTAACAATATCCCCATTTAAATCTTCATAAGCTTGGCGAATAAAATTTGCGTTATCGTTCATGCGCGTTAAAGGCCAGTTCAATCTGTTTTTCTTTGAGGATACTGCATGCTCTAGCGACATGTTTCTAGCATGCTCCTCAAGTTCTTCAATAGTCAAAGAAGCATCCCGAATATTAATATTTCGATGCATTTGCAACCTGCGAAGAACAGCCCACACGAGTAACGAAATTAGCGCCACTGCGCCTAAAAGATAGATATAATTCATATATTGATTAATCAATTGTTTTGCCTCCTTAAAAATTAAAAAAGCCACCTTATAAAAAGTGACTTCTGCCGCACGAACCAACTGGGTTGTATTCCCATTTATTAGTATTCTTCCTATATTTTAATTATACTACAAAAATGAGCCA
The DNA here is from genome assembly GCA_964582705.1 of uncultured Eubacteriaceae bacterium. GTDB lineage: Bacteria > Bacillota > Clostridia > Eubacteriales > Alkalibacteraceae > Alkalibacter. Next base: position 5,340 of record CAZOTE010000063.1, read on the forward strand.
CTGTCAAAGATATGATGGCTTTGTGATCTGCACCAATCCGGAAGATACGCTTCCTCTCTTTCCCGTTTCGGCAAGAATGCCGGTAATTAACTGGCTTTCTTCTTCTGTTTCTTCGACTTGTATACTCGTTTCAAAATTTTCCTTAATGGGTATAAACTTAGAGACATCTTCTTGTTTATTAATATCAAGGGTTTGAAGCAGAATTTTGATTCAAATTGGTTTTACTGTTGCCTTTAAGGTTTAATTGAGAAAGGGGTGCCTATGAAAAAAACATTGTTCTTCTTTGCTTTAATAATAGCATTTACATTAATGTCATTTGGTTGTGCTGACAATTCCAATGTGGACGGTCAATCAAGTGCTACAGTGAGCCGATACAGAGAAAGTGAAATCAGAGAATATCAAGGAGCAAATCTTGATCCTGCGATAGGGCCAAACGACAATTCGATTATTGGAGTTCAGTATGTAGATATTGATGAATATAGCCTGGAGATAAGCGGACTGGTAAACAACCCGGTCAAACTAAAGTATAGCGAGGTTTTAGAATTAGATTCCTATGAGCGGCTAATTACCCTTTATTGCGTAGTGGGCTGGGATGCTACGATACTTTGGAAGGGTGTTTTGCTTGAAGATATAATGAACTTGGCTGAAATTAAGCCCGAAGCCAATACGGTTATTTTTCACGCAGTTGATGAATACACCACGTCTTTGCCTCTTGATCAGATTCTTGAAAATGACCTCATTTTAGCGTATTCATCAAACGGTCTGGATCTTCCTCCCGAACTGGGTTACCCGTTTATGGTAGTCGCCGAAGACAAGCTTGGCTATAAATGGGCCAGGTGGGTAACAAAGATAGAGCTGTCCGATGATCCTGAATATTTGGGCTACTGGGAGAGCAGAGGATATAGCAACGAAGCTGATGTTGTAGACTGATTGTTAGTTATATATTTTGACAAGGCGGTATATGTTTCCATCGAAGGCAGCCAGGTAGAGCTCCTTTTTTTCCGATAGGCCAAAAGTAGAAATCAGCAGATCTGTTTCTGAAAGAGTTATATTTACCGGCTCCTTCTCCTCTTCATACCATAGAGCCCATACAAGCCCGGTCACGAAGTCGCCATAGATATAAGCACCGTAAAGCTCGGGATGCCTTTGTCCCCGATAAACATACCCACCTGTAATAGATCGTCCAAGTGGGTGAGGATACTCGTAAATCGGAGGCACTAAGCTGTCGGGGTCAAAATTTTGGTCCACAGCAAATTCGTTGGTCCCCTCCATGATATTCCAACCATAGTTTTTACCTTTCTCAATCAGGTTGATTTCCTCTATGGCATTTTGTCCCACATCGGCAGCCCAAAGATTACCTGTAGGCGGATCGAAGCTAAAGCGCCATGGGTTTCGCAGACCATAAGCATAAATTTCTTCACGATAGCCATCTGCATTCCCTTTAAAAGGATTATCCGGCGGGATTGCATAATTCAATCCAGATTCACGGTTGTCCACATCAATGCGCAGAATATTCCCATGAAGTGTTCGCCGGTTCTGGCTATGTCCCTGTGAATCTCCACCGCTTCCTCCGTCTCCGGTAGCGATATAGAGATAACCATCTGGGCCAAAAGCAATCTGACCTCCATTGTGATTTGAATAGGGTTGGTTAAAGGTCAGTATTTCCAGCTGACTGGCTGGGTCAGCCTGATTAGGATCGCCGCCAACTCTAAAACGGGAGATCACTGTCCCGGATTGGTCCGTGTAATTGACAAAAAAGTAGCCATTTTGATCATATTCAGGATGAAAGGCAAGACCAAGCAAACCCTGTTCATTTCCCCGATCGTTTACCAATGATACTATATCCAAAAAGATTTCCCTATCTCCAGCGCCTTCGCCTGGAATCACATATATTCGGCCTGCCTGTTCCACTATAAAGAGACGACCGCTATTGTCACCGGCATTTTGAATGTCAACTGGTCGGGTGAATGTAAGGTCAGGGAATGCGTCTGCCACGGTATAACCATTCTCTATCAAGCCGTGTTTTGGATCCTCGGTTTCGACTGGCATTCCCGGTTGAGATGGCTGTTCAGTTGAAACAGGATCATCAACAGGCGAGCAGGCTGAAAATAATAGAAACATCATTAACATCAGAACATATGCGCTTTTTTTCATCCTCTTGCAACCTCCAAGTATATCTACGTAATAGGCTTATCACAGTTGCGCCAATAATACTTATTTTGATTCATTTTAAGCATCGAGATATATGATCGAATAGAAACTACTCTTATATTTTAAAAGTACCCATTATTCATTGAAAATATCGATTATTAGAGCTTTTATTACTGCTAGGCTAAACCTTATGCAAGGCAGATGGAATTAGCTGTTTATAAGCGCAGCTCCATATGTGATATTTTGTTATAGTAGGGTATAAACATAATAGTTATATTGAAAAGCTATCGCTTATTATGAATAATAATTAGCTATCTGCTGATAAATAACGAGAAAGTACTGGTGGTTACAAAATCAAATCTGATTAAAAAGGAGTGCGTTAATTGTGGTTGGAGTAGAAATCGATATGATTGTTACAGATAGTTTAAAGGCATTGGAACTTTATGAGAAAATATTTGATATTGAACGTATCGAAGCAACCGATTTTTCCAAGGGTGAAAATGAAGTAATATTCTCATTATATGGGGTAAGATTTCATATGCTGGATGAAAACCCTCAGTTTGAGATGATAGCACCTAAGCCAAACGATCCCAAGCCGATATGGTTTAACATAATGGTGCCAGATATAAATCTTACTTTTTCAAATGCTATAAAAGAGGGTTGCACAGAGGTACAGCCAATAACAGAAATGATGGATTACGGCGTATCCAATGCAATGTTTAGTGATGTTTTCGGTTATATTTGGATGTTGCATCAAGTTCATAGGGAAGTGAGCTTTGAAGAAAGAACAAAGCTTTGGGAAGAAATGAGAAAATAAGATTCCACTTAAAAGACTGTACGCTTTCACCTCTATATTTACAAGGATTAATCCAAAAAAGCAGACGCTAAGAACCCTGGTTTCTATCACTAGAATTAGGTTTATTAGCGTCTTTTTGTTTTTATTCTAGGCTTTAAAGCTTTGTTGAATATTTCTCTAGATTCCAAATTTCAGTAGCCACATCTTGGTAGAATTCCGGTTCATGGGATATCAACAGCATCCCGCCTTTATATTTTTTTAAAGCTCTTTTTAATTCTTCTTTAGCATCTACATCCAGGTGGTTTGTAGGTTCATCGAGGAGCAATATGTTTGACTCTCTGTTTAAAATCTTGCAAAGCCTCACCTTTGCCTGCTCCCCACCGCTTAGGACCATCACCTTTGATTCAATGTGGTCAGTAGTAAGCCCGCATTTAGCCAGCGCTGACCTTACTTCAAACTGTGTCCAGCTTGGAAACTCCTGCCATATCTCCTCTATGCAAGATCTTTTGTTCTTTTCTTTTATTTCCTGTTCGAAGTATCCAATTTCCAGAGTATCTCCCAGTTCGACTTCACCTTCATAAGGTTTTATTTGCCCCAGTATAGCTTTCAAAAAAGTAGTCTTGCCAATTCCGTTAGCTCCTGTAATGGCTATTCTTTGACCTCTTTCCATCTTAAGATTTATTGGCCTGGATAGAGGAGAGTCATATCCGATGACAAGATCCTTGGATTCAAATATCAGCTTGCCGGCAGTTCTTCCATCCTTGAAATTAAACTCCGGTTTTGGCTTCTCCCTTGCCAGCTCTATGATATCCATCTTATCCAGCTTCTTCTGCCTCGACATAGCCATGTTTCTTGTGGCAACCCTGGCTTTATTTCTAGCGACAAAATCCTCAAGCTCCGCTATCTCCTGCTGCTGCCTCTTGTGTGCTGCTTCAAGCTGAGCTTTTTTTGCCTCATAAACCCTTTCAAAATCGCTATAGTCTCCTACATAACGGGTTACTTCTTTATCCTCTACATGGTATATAAGGTTTACTACGCTGTTTAAGAACGAAATATCGTGGGATATAAGCAAAAAAGCATTTTCATATTCCTGAAGATATCTCTTAAGCCATACTATATGCTGCTCATCCAAATAGTTGGTTGGTTCGTCCAGCATAAGGATATCCGGCTTTTCTAAAAGCAGCTTAGCTAAAAGGACTTTTGTCCTTTGACCACCACTTAGGTCTTCCACATCTGTGTCTAATCCTATTTCATCCAGTCCCAGCCCTTTGGCTGTTTCTCCTACCTTGGAGTCAATAAAATAAAAGTCGTTATGGTCTAGGATATCCTGAATTGTTCCGACCTCTTCCATGATATCAGTCAACTCATCTTCAGATGCTCCACCCATCTTCATATATAAATCCTGCATTTCCAGCTCCATGTCAAACAGATACTTAAAGGCGCCTCTTAGGGCGTCTCTTATGCTCATACCCTTTTCAAGCACCGCATGCTGGTCCAAATATCCTACTCTTACTCTCTTAGCCCATTCGATCTGACCTTCATCCGGCTCAAGCTTACCTGTTATTATGTTCATAAAAGAGGATTTTCCTTCACCGTTTGCCCCTACCAGGCCAACGTGTTCGCCTTTTAAAAGCCTGAAGGATACATCTTTTAAGATCTCCCTGCCGCCATAGCCATGGTTCAGGTTCTTTACCGTTAATATGCTCATTTAATCACCTTTCCAGTTAGTTAAGAATTCATAGTGCATAATACACTATTGCGCTATAATATCTTATCTATTCTAAGATCAATTATCAATAGTTTATCCAAAATAAACCTTAAATAAAGAACCTCACCATAACAAAAATAAACCACGGATAGGGCATGGAGTACCATGTCCTAAATCCGTGGTTTTGAGCTTATTTGCTATTGGGTATTACCCTAGAAGCTGAAGCACGCCTTGTGGCATTTGGTTAGCCTGTGCAAGCATTGCAGTAGATGCTTGAGAAAGGATGTTGTTTTTAGTAAATTCCATCATCTCTCTAGCCATGTCAACGTCTCTGATACGAGATTCTGCAGCTGACAAGTTTTCTGATGTTGCAGTCAAGTTATTGATTGTGTGATCAAGTCTATTTTGCACCGCACCAAGCTTTGATCTCTCAGCCGAAACTTTTGATATTGCATTGTCAATAGTTGTTATTGCTGAATCTGCTGCTGTTTGCGTAGATACGTTTATTCCAAAGTCACCTGATACGTCGGCAAATGTTGCTGTTCCCACAGCTGCAACTGTATCATCCTTATCGCCAGTAAATTCTACTTGGTATCCAAGGCTTTCTAATGCTTTAAGAGCGTCACCTTTAGTTCCATCAGCAGCGACAGTTATAGTTACCGCTCCTGCGGTATTAGTAATCGTAGTATCTGAACCATTAGCACCAGTATTAGCTATCGCAAATGATACCATGTCTCCATCTCTTGTGCTTACTGTCCATTCTCCACTTGTTACACTTTTACTAACACCTTCCACACTCAAATCACTTGCAGCCATTCCATTCACAGCAAGCTCCATGCTTTGTCCTGCGTTTGATCCTATATGGAATTTCGCATCAAAACTTCCGTCTAGCAGCTTTTGAGTATTGAATTCAGTGCTGCTTGAAATTCTGGAAATTTCAGTTGATAACTGGTCCATTTCCTTTTGGATTTCCATTCTATCTGAGTTTGTGTTTGTATCATTGGAAGATTGAACAGCTAGCTCTCTCATCCTGTTAAGGATTGAGTGTGTTTCATTTAATGCACCTTCAGCTGTTTGGATAAGGCTGATACCGTCTTGTGCATTTCTGATTGCTTGATTAAGTCCACCAATCTGACCTCTCATCTTTTCAGATATTGCAAGACCTGCAGCGTCATCACCTGCTCTGTTGATCCTTAACCCTGATGACAGTTTTTCCAACGATTTAGATTGGGAATTTTGTGCGCTTGTAAGTCTAGAGTATGTATTCATTGCCGATATATTATTATTGATTCTCATTTAAATTTCCTCCTTGAATTTTGTTATGCGAACTTCCTTTTTCGCATTTATTGCTAAATACTTATTATCCTAACAATTGAAGCACGCCTTGTGGCATTTGGTTAGCCTGTGCAAGCATTGCAGTAGATGCTT
>CAZOTE010000063.1:11522-11827 GCA_964582705.1 uncultured Eubacteriaceae bacterium
TAGCCATGTCAACGTCTCTGATACGAGATTCTGCAGCTGACAAGTTTTCTGATGTCGCAGTCAAGTTGTTGATTGTGTGATCAAGTCTGTTTTGCACCGCACCAAGCTTCGATCTTTCAGCTGAAACTTTTGATATTGCATTGTCAATAGTTGTTATCGCTGTATCTGCTGCTGTTTGAGTAGATACATTGATTCCAAAGTTTTTGCTAGCTTCAGCATCCAATGTATCTATGGTAGTAGATGCCACTGCCGCTGCTGTTGTTGATTCTGTATTTGTTCCTGAGTAATCAACAGTAAGACCATAA
>CAZOTE010000064.1:0-11793 GCA_964582705.1 uncultured Eubacteriaceae bacterium
CAGCGGATTGAAATATCCGATTTCCTCAATGAACTTGCCGTCTCTTGGAGATCTTGAATCTGCAACTACAATTCTATAAAAGGGTTTTTTATTAGCACCGATTCTCTTTAATCTAATTTTAACAGCCATTTTTTTCACCTCCTTAAAATTCTACATGAACGGAAATTTAAATTTCCCATGTTTTTTATTATTCAAACCGCTGAATTGTTTCATCATCTTTTTAGATTGTTCGAAGCCCTTCAGTAGTTTATTGACATCCTGAACCCGCGTACCTGATCCTGCGGCTATTCTTTTTCTTCTATTTGCATTTATGATTCCCGGATTATTTCTTTCTTCCGGAGTCATGGAATTGATTATGGCTTCGGAACGTGTAAATTCCTTTTCATCCACATCTATTCCTTTAAGAGCTTTCTTACCCGCTCCTGGCATCATTTCCAAAATATCTTTAAAGGATCCCATATCTTTCATTTGTGAGAGCTGCTGCTTGAAATCCTCGAGAGTGAATGTCTGTTTCCTGATTTTTTCTTGCAGCTCCAAGGCTTTTTCTTCATCGAAATCGGCTTGCGCCTTTTCTATGAAAGTCAGTACATCACCCATTCCCAGGATTCTTGAAGCCATTCTGTCAGGATAAAAAATTTCAAGATCAGTAAGCTTTTCTCCCATACCGGCAAATAAAATGGGCTTTCCGGTAACTGATGCCACCGACAATGCCGCACCGCCTCTTGTATCTCCGTCCAGCTTGGTAAGTATAACACCGGAGAAATTTATCTTTTCATTAAAAGTCTCGGCTACGTTTACTGCTTCCTGTCCTGTCATAGAGTCTATGTTAAGTATGATGTGATCCGGAGTTACTGATTTTTTTATCTGGACAAGCTCATCCATTAAAGCTTCATCTATATGTAGCCGTCCCGCAGTATCAAATATAACCACGTCATAAAAATGTTCCTTGGCGTATTTTAGAGCTTTCTCGGCAATCACTACAGGATTCTTTTCTTCAGTATCAGCAAAAACCTCGGCATCAACCTGCTTGCCGATGACCTGAAGCTGTTTGATAGCTGCCGGTCTATAGACGTCGCAAGCTGCCAGCAATACCTTTTTTGACTCTTTTTTAATATATGCGGCCAGTTTCCCCGCAGTGGTTGTCTTGCCCGCACCTTGAAGACCAACGAGCATTAAAACCGTCATTCCCTTTGGAGAATAGGTTAGCTTTACGGGCTGCCCCCCCATAAGTGAAGTCAATTCGTCGTTGACTATCTTTATTACCTGCTGTCCTGGCGTAAGGCTTTTTAAAACATCTGCTCCCAGAGCTCTTTCGTTTATGTTTTTTACGAAGCTCTTGACCACCTTAAAGTTGACATCCGCCTCAAGTAGAGCCAGTTTGATTTCCCTAGTAGCTTCTTTTATATCTTTTTCAGTAAGCTTGCCTTTACCCTTAAGCTTTTTGAATGTATCTTGCAGTTTTGAACTGAGTCCTTCAAATACCATGTTTACCTCCCTCAGTTTTCCTCTAAAAGTCCTTCCAGCTCGGCTTGAACCTTTTTAATTTCATCAATGGCGATTCTATCTAAAATATGGTCCTGTGCTTTTTTCAAACCGGTGATGGAGTCGCTTATTACTTTGTTGATTCTATTAAACTTTTCTACAAGCTTTAATTTTTTTTCAAAATTATACAAGGCCTCTTCCGACCTGACTAATGTATCTCTGACTCCTTGTCTGGTAATGCCCATCTTTTCGCCAATCTCTGCTAAAGAATAATTCAGATTATAGTAAAAGTATATAGCCTGTTTTTGCTTGTCCGTCAAGAAATCCCCATAGTAATCGTATAGAATAGGTATCTCAAAGAATTTATCCATAATTTTTACTTCCTTGCTGTAAAGTGTTTTTGCTTTACAGTAGAATTCTAAACTAAACCCGTGCTCCTGTCAAGGTTTATTCAAATAAAATTTCGGCAAAATCTTCAGGTATGAATTCCTGTAGATCTTCCACCCCTTCTCCTACGCCTACGTATTCAACTGGAATATGGTACTGGTTCTTTATAGGAATTATTATTCCGCCCTTTGCCGAACCGTCCAGCTTTGTGAGTATTATTCCATCGAGCTGGGTAACTTCATTGAAAGTGGCAGTTTGATTTAAAGCATTCGTACCGCTGGTCGCATCAAGGACAAGGTATCTGTAAACATTGAAATGATCCGAAGAATTGTTGATTATCTTGTTCATCTTCGAAAGCTCTTTCATCAAATTGTCTTTGTTGTGAAGCCTTCCCGCAGTGTCGCATATGAGTATGTCTGTCTTTCTGGATTTAGCTGCCTGAAGAGCGTCAAAAATCACCGAGGATGGATCCGCCCCTTGTGCGTTTTTAACGATGGGAACTCCCACCCTTTCAGCCCAGATTTCCAGCTGCTCCACCGCTGCAGCTCTAAATGTGTCTCCAGCTGCAAGCATCACATTCAAACCCATGCCCTTATACAAGTTTGCAAGCTTTGCAATAGTTGTAGTCTTTCCAACCCCATTTACTCCTACAATTAAAATGACAGCTGGAGTTGCAATGTCCCTGTGCTTATCATCCTCTTTTTTGAGTATTTCCTTCACTACCAGTTTAATGGCATTTTTTACTTGGATTTTATCGGTTATGTTTTCTCGGGTTATTATCTCTCTTGTCTTTTCTATTATTTCATTAGTGCTTTCATATCCGATATCTGACAATATCAGTATCTCTTCCAATTCCTCAAAAAATTCTTCATCATAGACACCGGAATAATTTATTAGCTGGTCGATTTTCCCTGTGAAGCTCTTCTTAGTCTTCACCAGGCTGTTTTTTAATTTTTCAAATAAATTTTCAGCCATTTTAAGCCTCCTCCTTAAGTAATTCAGAAATGTGAACAGAAAGCATCTTCGATACCCCGTCTCGTCCCATGGTCACTCCATAGAGCCTGTCCGCAATTTCCATTGTTCCTTTTCTATGTGTAATGGTTATAAACTGATTTTGTTTTGTTATCAGAGACAAGAACTCTGCGAACCTGTCCACATTGCTGTCATCCAACGCAGCATCGATTTCGTCCAAAACACAAAAGGGTGCCGGCTTTATGCTTATTATGGCAAACAAAAGGGCTATTGCGGTAAGAGCCTTTTCCCCACCGGATAAAAGCGTTATATTCTTCAGCTTCTTGCCCGGAGGCTGTGCAGCAATTTCAATGCCCGTTTCCATAATATCACCGTCATCCAGTATGGAAAGGCCGGCTGTGCCTCCATTGAAAAGCTTTTTGAATGTCACGTCAAATTGTGCCTGTATCAAGGAGAATTGCTCCACGAATTGCACTTCTATGTCCTTGCTGATGCTTTTTATCATGGACTTCAGTTCTTCCCTTGCGTTTAAGAGATCATCCTTTTGGAGCGTCAAAAATTCGTACCTTTCCTTGACTTCCTTGTACTGATCTATGGCTGATACATTTATGTTTCCAAGAGCTTTTATTTTATCCTTTAACTCTTTGGCCTTTTGTATCTCCAACTGCATGTTTTCAACAGGATAGCTTAGCTCCTTAGCCATCATATAATTCATCTGGTAGTTTTCAAACATATTTTCAGAAAGGTGGTTCTTCTCTATGACATGAGCATTTATCTTCATTTCCAACTTGTTCAAAGACTCGCTTATAAGCATGCTCTCGTGGTTGATTCCCTTTAAATTTCGATCTACTATATCGAAAGACTTGTTTTGGTTTTTCCTTTCTTCATGAAGCTTGTCCAGTTTGCTCTGAAAGTCCTTTTTTTCTTCACCAGAGCTGTTCATGAATTTCGACTTTTCTTCCACCCCCTTTTGGAGTTCCAAAACAAGCTCTTTTGAATTAACTATCTGCTCTTTCTTACTAGCGCACTTATTTTTCAAATCATTTATGAAGTTCTTCTGTCCCTCTCTATTTTCCATTTGAGATAGAATCTTAGTATCCAGTCTCGCCTTTTCTATCATAAGCTCGTTGATTTGTCTAATAAATCCGCTAAGTGCATCCTTTAACTTCTCTATTTCAAAATCTTTTGCCCCAAATTCGATTTTGGATTTTCTTTCTTTCAGTCCTTCGATTTCAAGTTCTATTTTTTTGATATTTTCTTCTGTATCCTGGATTTTTTTAAGGCTCATCAGGATGGAGATTTCAACTCCTTTTACTTTATCCCCTGTTTCAATGAGTGATTTTTCAAGATTCAACATATTTTGTTCCAAAAGCCTTTTATGAGTCATTTCCTCATTTAAATCTTCAGTTACTTTCTGGATCAAATCTTTTAATTGATTTAATTCATCTTCGGTGCGCTGGATGTCTTTTTCCAAATCTTTGGCTTTACCTATATTATCTTTTATTTCTTCTTTCAAAGAAAGAATGTGGTTGCTGCGTTGCAAAAGCAGGTTGCTTTTGTTAAAATTCCCTCCAACAATAGCGCCTCCGGGATAAAAAATCTCCCCTTTCAGAGTTACCAGCTTGTATTTTTGAGACAGCTTCTTGTTTATGGTCATTGCGGCGTCCATATCCTCTACAACCAGAACCCTTCCCAATATGTTCCCAAGAATCCCCTCGTACACAGAATCGTATTCTACGAGATTTACAGCAATATCTATGAAACCGTCAAACTTTCTAAATTCATCAACCCTTTGTTCCCTGTTTCCCTTAACATTGTTCAGCGGTAAAAACGTGGCTCTGCCCCATTTATTCTCATTAAGAATTTGTATGCAGCGTTTAGCAGAGGCTTCATTTTCAACCACCAGATTTTGCATGCTGCCTCCTATGGCTGTTTCTATCGCTACGGAGTATTTATCTTCAACTTTAATGATATTGCCCACAATATTATGAAGGTTATGCCTTAAAAAATCATCTTTTCCCTTAAGCTTCAATAGATTTTTAACGCTTTTATAATAGCCCTTTTGATCTTGGTCTTCCTGCAAAAATTGCACCTTCGACCTTCCGGAAGCTATATTGTTCAAGAGAAGATTCTTTTGAGCAATCAAATCTCGACGCTTTGTTCTCAGCTTTTCGACATTGGACTCTTTAAAACGCTTTTTTTCGCCGATTTTTTCAATCCTTGTATTGTTGGATTCAGATTCCCTTCTTATATTAATCAGCTCATCACCAAGCTGTATGCTTTCTGACTTAAATACCTCAAGTGTTTTTCTAAAATCCTCGATCCTCTCATTTTCAAATACGATGCTCCCTTTTGAGAGATTTGCTTCATTCTCCTTTGATACAAGCTGCTTTTCAATATTTTTGTAGTTGTTTTCTGAGTCTGCATTCTCATTTACGAGGAGATCAAGCTCCTTTTGAACAGCAGCTTTTTCATTTTCCTTCTCGGCAATGCTGTCATTTACGCTTTTTAGCTCTGTCTTGAGTTTCTCATATTCTTCCGTTAACGCTTCAAATGATTCCTCAGATTTTTCCAAACTTGCATCCAACTCAAAGAGTTCATCCTCCCACTGGGTTATCTGATTTTCGCTATTTCTGATATTGGCTATGGCGACTTGGATTTCCGTATTGAATTTTTCCGTGTCTTCACTTAACTCGATAATTTTTTTGTTGTAATCATCTATTTCTTCGTCAAGCTCTGTTATCCTGCTTCTTATCTGCTGGTATAACTTATCGGACTCTTCCATCTCCATATTTTTTTGTCTTTGATTGTATAATGCATCATCTTTGTCTTTTTCTAGCTCTGTCAGTTCTCTTTCGATCTTTTCAATTTTATAGACAAATACATTTAAATCGATCGTTTTCAATGACTCCGCAAGCTCCAGGTATTTTTGAGCTTTTACCTTTTGTCTTTTTAGAGGTCAAAGCTGTTTTTCAAGCTCAGATATAATATCTGCAACTCTGTGTAGGTTGTCGACAGTTCTTTCCAGCTTTCTTTCAGACTCAGCTTTTCTGTTTTTGAATTTGACAATGCCTGCAGCTTCATCAAAAAGATGCCTTATATCCTGGGGATTGCTGCTGACGATAGAATCTATCTTGCCTTGGCCTATGATTGAGTAACCTTCTTTGCCAAGGCCCGTATCTGCAAAGAGATCCTGTACGTCCTTAAGCCTGCAATGACTTTTATTTATAAGATATTCGCTTTCCCCGGACCTATAAAGCCTCCTTGTCACCGATATTTCGCTATAATCCAGTTCCAGTGATCCTTGAGAGTTGTCCAAAACCAGGGTAACCTCCGCATAACCCAAGGGCTTTCGGGATACAGTCCCTGCGAAGATCACATCTTCCATTTTTGTTCCTCTCAAAGACTTCACTTTCTGCTCTCCGAGGACCCACTTTATGGCGTCCGAAATATTGCTTTTGCCGCTTCCGTTTGGTCCCACGACTGCTGTAATCCCTTTGTCAAAATCTAATTCGATCCTGTCGGCAAAGGATTTAAACCCATATATCTCTATTCTCTTAAGAAACACTGCATTCACCTCGATATATTGTATTCAGATTCATACTCTTTAACCATTTCTTTATAATAGTTTCCCAGACTTAGCTTGACATCATTATGGATGCTTTTAATTGATATCATATTTTCTAGGTTGTCATCTGATTGTATCAAAATATCAACCCCATATCTGTCCTTTAGTTTGCAGAGCACAAAGTTTTTGTTTCCAGATACCTTCGACCTCATTTTGGCGGAACATCCTATAATTATATTCCCGGCGAATTCCTGAGCATCCAGATATCCGCAGATCATGTCAAAAATAATGGAAGATACTACGATCTCGCCAAATGATGGATGATTGGGACCTGCTATGACATTTCCACTTTCTCCAAGGGATTTAGATGCATGGAGTCCTGTTCTGATGATCGGAATCTCTTTTTCTGTGAATGCAGTAAATGGAATCTTAACCAAATCAACTGCTTCTTGGAGGGACAAGGGTTTGTAGCTTCCTTCGTAATAGGACTGCTCCAATTGAGTATCTTTGATTACAAGACAAGGATATATCCTCAGTGTAGAAGGCTTAAGGTGGAGCAAGTCGAAGGTAGTTTTTAAAAGCTTTCTTCTGTTATCCCCGGGCAAGCCCACCATGATTTGAAAACCCCAGTTGATTTCTGATTTTTTCAAGTTTTGCACCGCTTCTTTTATCCCATCCAAATCATAATGCCTATTGGCAAGTCTCAAAACAACAGGGTCAGTTGATTGTATTCCTATTTCTACATGCTCAACAGAATAGCTTTTGAGCAGTCTAACGTTTTCTTCATTCAAGTAGTCCGGCCGGGTAGATACCCTTATTCCATGGATTTTTCCATTTTCCATATTTGTCTTCGCCAGTTGGAGCAAGGCTATCTGTTTTTCCTCTTCTATTGCAGTAAAGCTCCCTCCGTAGTATGCAATGGTAAATTTACTGCTTTCATCATTGCTATCCACATACATTTGAATCGTGTTTTGTATCTCTTCCTCTCCGGGAACTTTTACAGACCCGGAAATTTTTTTTTGGTTGCAGAAAGAACAGTCATGAGGACAACCCTCATGAGGGATAAATATCGGAATTATTTTATTTCTCATTTAGAACTCCAAGAAAAGACAATCCGTTGTAAGCTGCCTTTTGCTCCGCTTCTTTCTTGTTTTTTCCGTCACCTTTTCCTATTAGCTTTGAATCCAACAGCAAGTCAACGTAAAATATCTTGTTGTGTTCAGGACCGGTTTCCTTTTCAACTCTATATTCAACTATTGACCCCTGCCTTTGCTGCGCTACTTCCTGAAGCCTCGTCTTATAGTCGAATATCAGCTTTCCGTTTGCTGCATCGTTTATATTTTTCTTGAGAAAGTGCAATATGAATTTACGTGCCTCTTCAAGTCCCCCGTCAAGATAAACCGCACCTGTAATGGCCTCAAAGGTATTAGCTAAAATAGATCTTCTTTCTCTTCCTCCGGTGTTTTCCTCACCTTTTCCCATATAGACGTATCGGCCGAGATTGTTTTTTGCCGATACCGTCGACAATGATTCGGTACAAACTATTTTAGCTCTTATCTTTGTAAGCTCTCCCTCTAATTTTTCGGGAAACTTTTTGTACAGGTATTCGCTTATGACCAGCTCCAAAACTGCGTCCCCTAAAAATTCAAGTCGCTCATTGTTGTTGGAGCAACTCTTTTCATTTATAAATGAACTGTGAGTCAATGCTGTTTTTACAAGCGTCTTATTGTGAAACTTATAACCTATTGTCTTTTCCAAACTCTTAACTTCCATATGTCACCTCATTTTGTTCTAAATCCAATCAGCTCGGATTATCTTATATAGGAGAAAAGAATCAAAAGCAAAGCCTTGATTCTTGTCGTGCTGATGCAGTATTTACTTTTCCAGGTATTCAACCAAATCCTTTATGGTCTTCATTTTTTCAATATCTTCCTCATTTAGTTCAATGTTGAATTCTTCTTCTATTGCCATTATAAGTTCTGCGATATCCAGGGAATCAGCTCCGATGTCTTCCATTAAATCCGCATTCAATGTGATGTCCTCTTCTTTTACATCCAAATGATCCAAAATTATGCCTTTAATTTTTTCAAAAGTGTCCATAACACGCCTCCTAATATTTATAGTACGCTTTTTGACTACTTTGTTTCAACTAGTTTCTTGGAAATTTGCTCTAAGATATCTTTTTCCTGAAAGATTATTCCCTGTCTTATGGCATTGTAAAAAGCTCTTGCATCAGAGCTGCCATGAGCCTTTATAACTCCACCTCTCACGCCTAAGAGGGGTGCTCCGCCGTATTCCTTGTAGTCAAATTTAGTTTTAAACTCTTTAAGCGCGGGTTTTAAAAGAAGCCCGCCTACCTTCGTTCTTATACTCCCCATTATTGTAGATTTGAGAGAAGCAAAAATAAATGAGCTCAAACCTTCAGTAAGCTTGAGAATTATATTGCCTGTAAATCCATCACAAACCAATACGTCCGCACCACTGCCTATTATATCTCTGCCTTCCACATTTCCTATGAAATCAAGGTCCGACTGCTCCAAAAGAGAATATGTCTCCTTGTAAAGTTCGCTTCCTTTATTTGGTTCAGACCCTATATTGACAAGGCCTACCTTGGGAGATTTGATATCCAATACATTTTGAGCATAAACCGATGCCATCATCCCAAATTGAACCAGATAGGAGGCTTTGCAGTCGGCATTTGCTCCCACATCCAACAAAACCGTGGGCCCTTTTTCAGAGGGCAGCACTATGGTAAGGGCGGGCCTTTGTATCCCTTTGATCCTGCCCAGCAGCAGTGTCCCTCCTGCTAATAGCGCCCCTGTGCTTCCTGCTGATATAAATACCCCTCTCGGGTCTTCCTTGAGCTTTTTTATGCCCACTACCATTGAAGAATCCTTCTTCCTTCTGATTACCATCGCCGGCTCGTCTTCGTTCTCAACTTTTTCAGTGGTATGAATGATCTCTATCAAGTTTTTGTCATATTCGTATTTTGCAAGTTCTCTTTGAATCGCTTCCTCATCGCCGAGGATATGGATTTTTCTTTCAAAGTCCCTGGTTGCATCCACACAGGCTTTGACAATTTCTGAAGGAGCATTGTCTCCTCCCATCCCGTCCACATAAATGTTATTCATAGTGCACCTCTGTTTTAGATTGTCCTTGTTTTACTTGTTTGGCTCTATTTAAAAACGGATAAAAGAAATGGCAGAGATAAACTCTGCCTTAATTATGCTTCAACTGCTATAACTTCTTTATCTTTGTAAGTTCCGCATGCTTTGCAGACTCTGTGAGGAAGTTTTACCTCTCCGCACTTGGGACAAGTACTCATTCCCGGAACTGCTAGCTTATAATGGGTCCTTCTTTTATCTCTTCTTGATTTGGATGTCTTACGCTTTGGTACTGCCATGATTACACCTCCTATTCGTCCTCATTTAATAAATTGCTCAGAACAGATAAACGAGGATCAAATTGTTCCGATTCACAATTACAGTCATTCATATTCTTGTTGGTTCCGCATACCGGACATAATCCTTTGCAATCATCGCTGCAAATCGGTTTGATCGGCATGTTCACAAGAATATTATCCCGTATCAATTCTGTTAAGTCAAGGTGTTCTTCAATACTTTCATGATTATCATTAAAATCTAAAGCTTCAGTAAAAGCAATATCGAAGTCTTTTGTGAACTCTGACGTGCATCTGGAACAATTAAGTTCAGCAGAAAATTCCGCCCGGATTTCCACAATCAATTCATCGTTAACCAGGCTGATATTTCCCTTTACCTTAACAGGGGTCAGCACGGTCAGATACTCATCAGAAACCTTTTCAGGTTCCAAATGAAATTCAAAATATTTTGAAGATCTGTACCGATTTATCAGTTCAGAAATATTGATAATCAAAAAACCACCTCATTACTCGCAAAGAATATTATATATTCTAAGACAGGGCTTTGTCAAGCACATTCCCTTTTACGATATCTTTTGTATCTCTTGCGATAGCCATTTCTTCATCTGTAGGAATTACAAGAACTTTTACTTTAGAATCAGTGGTAGAAATCATGTTTTCCTCACCTCTGATTTTGTTCCTTTCATCGTCGATAGTAATACCCAGGTAAGAAAGACCTTCACAAATCGCTTTTCTATTAGAAGCAGAGTTTTCTCCAAGACCTGCAGTAAATACGATGGCATCTACTCCGTCCATGGCAGCCGCATATGCTCCAATCGATGTTTTAACCTTGTAGTTGAATACATCAATGGCTAAAATCGCTCTTTTGTTTCCATTTTCAGCTGCTGCTTCTATATCTCTAAAGTCAGAACTTACTCCCGATATTCCAAGAACTCCGGATTCTTTGTTAAGAATATCGTATATCTCATCTGTGCTAAGCTTTTCCTTTTCCATAAGGAACGTTACTATCGATGGGTCGATGCTTCCGCATCTTGTACCCATGGCCAATCCCTCTAAAGGCGTAAAGCCCATCGTTGTGTCTACTGAGTGACCGTTTTTGACAGCTGCTATGCTGGCTCCGTTTCCAAGGTGACAAGTAATTATTTTTAAATCCTCAATTGATTTTCCCAGGAAAGCCGCTGTTCTATTTGATACGTATTTATGAGATGTTCCGTGAAAACCGTATTTTCTAACTTTGTATTTTTCGTAGTATTCATAAGGCAACGGATAAGTGTATGCTTCGCTTGGCATCGACTGGTGAAACGCCGTGTCGAATACAGCTACCTGAGGCACTTCCGGCAGTAGCTCCTTACATGCATTGACGCCTGTAATATTCGCCGGATTGTGAAGTGGCGCTAGTTCGATGCATTTTTCAAGTGCTTCCATCACATCGTCATCGATCAGTACCGATTCAGAGTAATACTCCCCGCCATGTACTATCCTGTGACCAATTGCAGTGATTTCGCTTAATGAATCGATAACACCATACTTGCTTTCAGTTAAAGCAATCATAACCATATTAAGCGCTACGGTATGGTTTGGAATGCTTTCTTTTTGGACGATTTTATGTTTTCCGCTTGGGCTGTGAGTGAAAATACCCGTCTCCAGTCCGATTTTTTCTACAAGTCCTTTTGCCATAACTGACTCATCTTCCATGTTGATTAGTTGGTATTTTAAAGAAGAGCTGCCACAGTTAATAACTAATAAGTTCATCAAAACATCTCCTATCATAAATATTGTTCAGTATCATTTTAACATACATGCAACAGGTTGTTTACAAAAAAACACTATAACATACCATGTTTTTTAAGTCTTTGAGCATAAATTCAGTTTTATTCTGAAATTTGTTTTTCATTCTTTCTTTAATATTGTATCATAAAGTAACAATATTTAGGTAATTGCGAAACTAATAATTGAAAAAAGTGCAGATTGGTACTGAAGTGGG
>CAZOTE010000065.1:0-11411 GCA_964582705.1 uncultured Eubacteriaceae bacterium
GAGCTTGTCTGACACCATGGGATGTGCAAAGCCGCCGTATTTTTGAGGAAACAGGCACGTGGCCAGCTCTTTATAGTGGTCAAGGCGGCGGGCATGGATATATTCAAACAGAAGAAAAAAAGACCGTAGGCTTTGATGGTTACAATGGTGATCTTACTGGGGAAGTATCTTCAACCCTCGGTGTTAATTGCGGCATGTCTACCGGCAGAAACGGTATTATTACGCAAGCATCAGTAGCCTTTCATGTCAATCAGCGTGATGAGGTAATTGACTTAGATGGTGTATCTGGTGCTCTGCTGGCAACACGCAATATGCAGATGCAGACATTTGTCGCTCAGAAACCACTCCTATGTCTCAATGATCATGGCGGTGAGCGGATGGATATCACCGAGGAAGTAACCCCAACCCTCAGAGCAGGTATGGGCGGGCATCCACCGCTTATCGCACAGCCAAGCAGTACCGGTATGAGCGGAAATAACCGGCCGGTATTATTTGAAAACCATCCCAAGGACGGCAGATATAATGGCCCCCTTGGAGTAGCTCCAACCCTTGTAGCCCGTATGGGAACTGGCGGAAATAATGTTCCTTTAGTGGGTAACCCTGTAGCATTCTCCCTTGATTCAAAGGAATCCAATAGCATGAAATCCTCAAATCCCAATTCGGGATGCAGAGAAACAGAAATAGCCCGAACCATTGATACCACCAATCCCGACCCCAGTAAAAACCAAGGCGGTATCGCTATCTTGCAGGAAAGCTACTGTATAGCAGGAAACATTATAGATAGGCAGGTACAAAACGGAGGCAACGGCCTTGGATGCCAGCCTGACATTAGTTATACATTAACCGGAGCCGACCGCCATGCAGTATTCAGCCGACAAAGAAGTGATGAATTTTCAGAAAATGAGGTTGTTGCAACTCAAAGTGCAAGGCAGCACAAGGATGCTACTGACCTTGTTTGCCAGCCGGAGATATTTGGTCAATCCCAGTTTGGGAACTATTCCGAGGGCTGTACCACCCTTCGGGCACAAGGCGGTGATAACGGCGGAGGCAGTGAAAATCTTATAGCGATCGCTGACGGAAAGAACAGAAAACTAATTCGTCGTCTTACTCCACTTGAATGTGAACGGCTTCAAGGCTTTCCTGATGGCTGGACGAATATTCCCGGCGGTTCTGACAGTGCCAGATATAAGGCACTTGGAAACAGTGTGGCGATACCCTGTGTAGACTTTTTGATGCGGGGTATCGCATATTTTTTACAAAAAATTTATAGCGAACAGGAGGATTGAACCTTGTATATTTACCCTGATAACTTAAAATCTAAGGCTACATTATGGCTGTGGGAGCTTAGAGATATTGGCATCATTGGTGTAGGATGTCTCATATCTGTGTTTGCCCTTTCCCAACTCGGATGGTTTTTGCCCATCGTAGTAACAGCCGTATATGCCTTTTTATCTATTCGTTTTGAGGATACAAGCATTCTTGATTTTATCAGATATGCCGCTGTGTTTTTTATCGGCAAAAAGCAACTTTATGAATGGAGGGAAAGTGCATGAGCAGAAAAAAGAAAAATGAAGCTAAAGAAAAGGCATCTACAAGGCAGCTCATGGGCATTGAAAACATCAATAGTTATGCTCTGGTTACCGGCTATGGAGAACTGGTATTTTTTATGATTAAGCCCACTAATATCAGTGTGCTGTCTGAAAGCAGTGTGGGTGCAAGGATATATGCCCTGATGAATGTTCTCAAAGGCATCGCTGAAATTGAGATGCTCTGCCTTAATAGCCGTGAGAATTTTGAAGATAATAAAGCACATTTGCGCAGCCGTATGGAACAGGAGCAAAACCCGGTCATACGCAAGCTCCTCCAGCAGGATGCAGTCTCACTTGACCGCATGCAGGTGCAGATGGCAACAGCCCGTGAATTTCTCATCATCATTCGTCTGCGTGACGAGAAGGAATCGGAAGTTCAACCCTACCTTTCCCGTATTGAAAAATCCTTAAAAGATCAGGGCTTCACCACAAAAAAGGCAAATGAAACTGACATCAAGCGTCTCTTAGGTGTTTATTACGAGCAGAATGTTACAACCGAAAAATATGAGGATTTCGATGGAGAAAGGTGGGTGATTGTTGGTGAGTAAAGCCAGAAAGAAAAAAATTGTAATGCCAGCAGAGGATGCGAAAATCAAAGATTTCCTCGATATGATAGCGCCCGGTGTTATTAAATTTAATGTAGATCATTTTATTTGTGGAAATACCTTTCGCTGTGTCTGGGTGCTGCGAGAATATCCAACAGCAACCGATGAGCAGGCAATACTGCGGCATTTAGGCGAAAAGGACGGTGTGACCCTACGCATCTATACAAGACAGGTTACGGCAGGAGAAGAAAAGAAAATCATCCATAATGCGGCCAATAAAAATCGTATGGATAAAAGCAACACCAGTAATCTTCAGCAGACCGTCACCGCTGAAAGCAATTTGCAGGATGTAGTTACCCTGGTATCAGCCATGCACAGAAACCGTGAACCCTTGCTGCACTGTGCTGTTTACATTGAGCTGACAGCCCACGATCTCGATGCACTGAAGCTCCTGCAGACCGATGTTTTAACCGAGCTGGTACGATCAAAGCTCAATGTGGATCGCTTGATTCTGCGCCAGCGGGAGGGTTTTCTTGCTGTAGGCCCCGCCGGACATAATGTGTTCGGGAGTCAGTATGAACGGGTTTTGCCTGCCAGCAGCGTGGCGAATCTTTATCCCTTTAACTACTCCGGAAAGACCGACCCCGGCGGTTTCTATCTTGGTCGGGATAAGTTTGGAAGTAATATTATTGTGGATTTTGATAAGCGTGATGATGACAAGACCAATGCCAACATCCTTATCCTTGGTAATAGCGGTCAGGGCAAAAGCTATCTGCTTAAGCTAATCCTGTGCAATGTGCTGGAATCCGGCAAAACTGTTCTATGTTTAGACCCGGAACATGAATATGTGGAGCTTGCGGAAAATCTTGGCGGGTGCTTTATCGACCTCATGTCCGGTCAGTATATAATCAATCCATTAGAACCAAAGGCATGGGATGAAAGCGGCAGCTTTGGTGATAGAGATGCTCCCCAGGCATTTCTTCAGCGCACAAAGCTCAGCCAGCATATATCTTTTCTTAAAGATTTTTTCCGCTGCTACAAGGATTTTGATGACCGCCATATCGATACCATTGAAATTATGCTGGCTAAGCTCTATGGGAAGTTTAACATCAGTGACGACACAAATTTCGCAAAACTAAATACTGAGGATTATCCCATCCTCTTTAATCTATATGAACTGATTGAAGGTGAATATAAGGGTTACGACAGCAGCAAGCACCAGCTTTATACAGCAGAATTGCTGCAGGAAATCCTCTTGGGGCTTCACTCTATGTGCATGGGTGCGGAAAGCAAGTTTTTTAATGGACACACCAATGTCACCAGTGACCGCTTCATTGTGTTTGGAGTAAAAGGACTTTTGCAGGCAAGCAGAAATGTGAAGAATGCTCTGCTCTTTAATGTTTTATCCTTTATGAGCGATAAGCTCCTGACCGAAGGCAACACTGTCGCCAGCATTGATGAGCTGTATCTGTTCCTTACTAACCTCACCGCTATTGAATATATCCGAAACTTTATGAAGCGTGTGCGAAAGAAGGAATCGGCGGTCATTTTGGCATCGCAGAATCTTGAGGACTTTAATATTGAAGGAATCAGAGAATTGACAAAGCCATTGTTCTCTATTCCGACTCACGCTTTTCTTTTTAACGCAGGCAATATTGATAAACAGTTCTATATGGACAGCCTGCAATTGGAGGAATCAGAATACAATCTCATCCGCTTTCCCCAGCGTGGGGTTTGTTTATATAAATGTGGTATTGAGCGATACAATCTTGCCGTTCACGCACCGGTCTATAAGGAAAAACTGTTTGGGAAAGCAGGCGGAAGATGATGAAGAAGGGAGAAGAATAATGGAAAAGTTACTAGATCATAAGGAAAGTAAATCAGGGCTTCTTGATGATATGCTGTCTTTTATCCGCTACACTCCAGACAGGGAAGCGGATATTTTAGCCTTTATGGAGAAGTATCAAAAATCAGAAAGTGAAGAAAGGCCAGGAATCTTAGACAATCTACGATACTGTATGGACGGAAAAGAGTATCCCAATCCTTACGCTGGTAGCTATCATTACACACCGGAAGATGTATCTTTGATGGAGCAGATTTTAGACGAATACATTGAGGATCTTATATCTGCTGAGGGTGATCCTGCCACTATTTCTGAATGTGTTAAAGATACAGTCTTAAAAATCAATGCCCTCAATGAGGAATGCGGCCAGCATTTAATTGACACTTGGCGAAGGGAGAGGCTCTGCAGTTTTATCAATTCGGCCGCTGAAATGGCGGGACTTTTACATGAAAAAGATCATACCCTCCAGCACAGAATGTGGTAAGGGCGGTGATTAAATGGAGATACAAGGCCAAGATTTCGGAATTGAAATTGAAATGACCGGTATCACAAGAAGCCGTGCTGCAGAGGTAATTGCCGAATACCTTGGCACGACCAAGGAATATGAAGGCACTTATTACGATGTATATTATGCCCGTGACAGCGAAGGGCGCAAATGGAAAGTTATGAGCGATGCAAGTATTGACTGCCAAAGAAAAGAAGGCCGTAGAAAAGTGAGCGCCGACAGGAGCTACAGCGTAGAACTGGTTAGCCCCATATGCCAGTATAAAGATATTGAAGCCGTACAGGAAATGGTTCGCAAACTAAGAGGTGCAGGAGCCTTTATTAATTCTTCTTGTGGTATTCACATTCACATTAATGCTGCCCCTTTTGAAGCCCCAAAGCTTCGGAATCTTGTCAACATCATGGCCGCTAAAGAGGATATGATTTATAAAGCATTAAAGGTGTCAAGGGGCAGAGAAACAAGCTTCTGCCAGAAGATTGATCCAATCTTTTTGGAACAAATTAATCGAAAGAAGCCTGCAACTTTAGAAAAACTCAAAAGTATTTGGTACAACGGAGGCGATGGAAGTCGTGAGCATTATCACTCCAGCCGCTATCGATGTTTGAATCTGCATAGCGTGTTTCAAAAAGGAACGGTTGAGTTCCGCGCCTTTAACGGTGATTTGCATGCCGGGAAAATTAAAGCATATATTCAGTTCTGTCTTGCAATCACAGCACAGGCTCTCAATCAACGCTCTGCAAGCCCGATAAAAACTGAATCCAGCAATGAGAAATATACCTTTCGTGTTTGGCTTTTGCGTCTTGGTATGATAGGAGATGAATTCAAGACCGCACGAAAACATCTGCTGGATCATCTGGAGGGCTGCATCGCCTGGAAAGATCCGGCTCAAGCAGAAAGGCAAAAAGAAAGACTGCGAGAAAAGCGTGAAACAGAGCAGATACAGGCTGCAGAAGCAGAGCAAGAGCCAACAGAAGAAATTAACTTGGAAGCGGAGGATGGAGAATCCCCCGCTTTTACTATGTCAATGTGAGGGAGTGCATATGGAAAATAAACTATATATCGCCTACGGCAGTAATCTTAATCTGCCCCAAATGGCGAAAAGGTGTCCTACTGCCAAAGTGTTGGGGGCATCGGAAATAAAGGATTATGCCCTTGTTTTCAGGGGGAGCAGGCACGGTGCAGTGGCTACAATCGAGCCTTGCGAGGGAAGTTCTATTCCTGTTTTGCTTTGGGAGATTACCCAAGAGGATGAGAAAGCCCTTGATATTTACGAGGGGTATCCCAGTTTTTACGGCAAGGAAACCATGGAGCTGCCATTGGAAGGGGGAACTGTGGCAGCTATGGTCTATATCATGACTCCGGGACATCGTCTGGGCTATCCTTCCGATTTTTATTACAATACCATCCTTGAAGGTTATGGGAGTGCAGGCTTTGACCCTATTGTTTTGGAGCAGGCGCTTGATTATACCGAGCATTTGATGGAAAGCGAGCCGGAGCTAGAACAGCAGGATATGTTCGGATTTGGCGAGCTGAAATGGTGGTGATTTTATGGCTGATCCTACAACAATAACTATGGCTGCGAAAGCCGCCGCTACAGCTCTATCAGATGAAAGGCTTCGCAAAACTATTGGCTGGACAATCGGCTTAATCCTGTCGCCGGTCATTTTAATCATTGTTTTAATCTGCAGCCTGCTATCTGGCACAGCAGATCATAACAATACAGCTGTAGGCCTATGCTTTGACGGCGGTGTTATTTCGGGCAATGTCCCAGAGGATTACCGAGGATACATTGAGGATATGCGAAGCAGTTTTACACTTTTAGACGGTGCTATTGCCGCAGTAAATAGAGAAATGGAAGATGGAGATAGCCTCGACTCAGTAAGGGTTAAGGCTATTTTTTATTCTCTGTTTTTCGGCGATGAAAGTCCTTCAAGGCTTCAGCACAGACAGTTTGTTGACTCATTTGTCACCTATGAGGAACGCACCAGAACAGTCACTACCACAGATTCGGACGGCAATGAAACTACCGAGGAAGAAACTTATATCGTGGCGGTTCCTATCAGGGAACTGCCCATAGTATATGAAAATATCTCCTTGTCTATGGTGATGACGGTCACTCATGAGAGCCGAATCAATGCAACAGAAATTTATTACCGTGTGCTTTATGGAAGTCCGGCCCCAACTTATGGTCATGAATTTGATGAATGGTCAAACGGTTTGCCCCTTTCGTCTGCACCCTTTATTGGAGCAGACGGTTTCTGCTCACCCCTTGGTGAAAATTGGCGCAGCATGGTCACCTCGGAGTTTGGCTATCGTAAAGACCCATTCACCGGTAAAGGTGCAGGGCATGGTGGGATTGACCTTGGTGCACCCAGGGGCACTTCCATTCGAGCGGCACTTCCCGGAACGGTTTATGTAGTCCGTTATTCCACCAGCGGATATGGCTACCATGTGATGGTGGATCATGGCGGTGGATTTGTTACACTCTATGCCCATTGTTCTAAAATCCTTGTCAGCGAAGGGCAAACCGTAGATGTCGGCAGTATCATTGCCGAGGTGGGCTCTACCGGAAGAAGCACAGGAAACCATCTGCACTTTGAGGTGCGAGTGGGTGGAGAAAAGCAAAACCCAAGAAGCTATTTACCATAAAGGAAGGAGCAAAGTAAATGAAATTACAAGTAAACTTTGAAAGGAAAATATCTACTTTCAATTTAAGTGAAGCTTTTATAGAGGCTGTTGTAATACTGCCTGAACAAAGATTTAAAGCCTTTTCAAGAGGGCTTCTTAAAGATGAAGATTTTATAAAAGACCATAAGGAATCTATGTATATGGATGAAAAAGGTGTTCGCCACTCCCTCCTTATACTGAGCGACCAATCAGATGATGGCTTCCTTGTGGAAAGCCAGGGTTACGATTATGCCAGATATGTTGCCTGGCTGCCTCGTATAAAACCTTATTTCAATCAACAAATATTGCAGCTGGCTGAAGCCCTTATTAGAGAAGGATGCCAGCATACGGAGAGCGGAAATTGGATTACAGATTTTGATGAAATTGAAGATCAATACGGAATTACCATTAAAAACGGTAATGGAATCGGAGAACAAGTCCTCAATATTTTAAGCTGTGCAGATGAAATGGCCGAGGTGGAAATGACTGAGGACGGTTTTGATATGACATTTTATTTGGATTTTTGCCCAAATATCGTTCAGGAAGATACAGAAATGTCTATGCAGCATATTTAAACAAGTGTGTTTTGCCAAAAGAAAGCTAAGGAAATATAAGAAAAGTAGGAGGACATTTGTATGGATAACACGATAAAAGTTTTAAAAATTGAAGTTGGTCAGCCACCGGTTATAAAAGAAATCTGCAATAATCTTGATGGATTACAGGCTGAGGTTGACGGTCTTATTCAGGTTATCGGCTTGGATAATGACTGTCTGTTGGTCTGTAATGATGAAGGTAAGCTAAACGGCATGAAGCCCAATCGATGGCTTGGTGATGATATTGTCTGTGGTCCGTTTTTTATTTGCGGAGATAGTATGGAAGGTGAATTTGTTTCCATAACCGATAGGCAGGCAGATAAATATGCTGAACAGTTTGCAGTTGCTCCTGCCTTTACCGGTGAGGAAAAAGAACTTGAGCCGCACATTACTTTTATTAGTTTTTAATGATTGGAGGATAATTATAATGAAAAAAGATACCATCTCGCTTAGTATGGAAGCACAAAAACTCGGAGCTACCAAACGCTATATGGAGAAAAAGGATGCATCCATTGAGCAGGAACTGGGTGAAGCATTGCAAAAACTATACGAAAAATATGTACCGGCGGCAGTGCGGGAATATATCGATGAAACAGCAGATAGCATGCCTGCCCCAAAAGCCAAAAAGCAGAGAGAAAAAACCCCCCCAGCACTCCCCTAACCATCCACATGAAGATATCTAATCCTTGAAAGGAAGCTCAAGAAGTGTGGGAGTAGCATCATCCCCCCTGTCGCACCCTGTGTGCCACCGTGTGGGCATTTAAGCCCATGGGTAGGGTAGTAACACCACTTGGCAGTTTGAAGGGCAAATTGAGGGAGCTTTGCGAAGAGGCAGAACAACCCATAGGCAAGCAGATCTACATCACTATGAGCGTGAACCTATGGATTGAAAATAGAGCAGGAGAAAGAGAGGTGCTGTAAACGCACCTCTCGGTCACAGCGGACGGCAGTGCCGACCGCTTAAACACCGAAAATGCAGGCTTTTCTCAGTAGGGCGAAATTATGCCAAAGGTGCTGTAAATCGTCTTTTTTGCTCCCCAAGGTGCTGTAACAGTCATCTAACCCAAGGCTTACCAGCATTTGCAGGGTACTCCCCAAGGTGCTGTCACAAAAAGATAGGAGAAGTGAACAAATGAATGAGAATAAAACTGAACTGAAAAAGCGGGTAGTAGCATGGCTCTATCCGGATATGATTCAAAATATGGAAGCCATGATGCAGGCAAAAGATATGAAAAATCATACGGAGTTTATTTCACGGGCAGTGGATTTTTATATCGGATATTTAAGCTGTCAAAACAGCACAACTTTTTTATCCCAGAATTTACTTGGAGCAATACAAGGCACCTTGCAAAACACAGAAAATCGTGTGGCAAATAATCTGTTTCGATTATCGGTGGAAGTTAGCATGATGATGCATCTTTTAGCTGCTACGCTGGAAGTAACAGATAATGAGCTGCAAAGTCTTCGAGGTCGTTGTGTTGCAGAAGTAAAAAAGACCAAGGGAAAAATAAAACTGGATGATGCAGTTTCATTCCAGCAGGGTGTTGATATCTAATGGCAAGACTTGTTATTAAAAATGGCTATCTCAAAGGTGGAAAAGCTGCCTCCCATCTAAATCACTTGGTCAAATATATTGCTACTCGTGACGGTGTGGAGAGGGTTTCTAATGCTAAAGAACTTTGGCATAGCACTAAAAAGCAGCAGACACTTATTGCTCAAATTCTTCATGAATTTCCCGACAGCAAGGAATCCCTGGAGTACGAGGATTATCTGGCAGAGCCGAACCGTGAAAATGCTTCTGAATTTATTAGCATTACACTGGAACAGCACATTGAGCAAATAGGTGATAAAGAAAAATATCTTGATTATATCGCAAACCGTCCCAGAGTCGAAAAGTTTGATACCCATGGACTGTTTACAGTTGGAGAACAAGAGCTTATTCTTTCACAAGTAGCAAAAGAGATTGCAGAGCATAGCGGCAATGTATGGACTCCTATTATTTCCCTTCGCCGTGAGGATGCTGAAAAGTTTGGTTTTGAAGATGCGGGGAGCTGGAAAGCGTTGATTTCTTCTAAAGCTATGGAGCTTGCAGAGAGTCTTAAAATCCATCCCGATAATTTAAAGTGGTATGCGGCCTTTCATAATGAAAGCCATCATCCTCACATTCATATGATCTGTTACAGCACAAATCCAAATGAAGGATACCTCACCAAGGCAGGTATCCGAAAAATGAAGTCAGCTCTTGCAACGGAAATTTTCCGGCAAGAGCTGCTGCCTTTATACGGAGAAAAAACTCATAACCGAGATGCTCTTAAGAAAGAAGCACGCACTGCGCTTCGAAAACTGTTGGTGGAGATGCAAGGCGGTATCCTGCACAGTGAAAAAATTGAACAGCTCATCACCTATCTTGCACAGGGATTAAAGAACACCACAGGAAAAAAGCAATATGGATATCTCAAAGCAGAGCTTAAAAATGTGGTGGATGAAATTGTAGATGAACTTGCCAAGGATGAACGAGTAGCTGAGGCCTATGTCCTCTGGCAAAAAGCAAAGGGGCAGATTGAAAACATCTATACAGAAAACCCCTCTCCACAGTTACCACTCTCTCAATGCAGCGATTTTAAATCCATTCGTAACATGGTTATAAAAGAAGCGATGGAAATTTCAAAAGGAAAATTTATATTTGATGAACCTGAAACAGCAGATTTAATTCTGCCCGAACCTTCTGCTGAGAACGATATGCCGCCTGATTCTTTCTCTTTGGGATATGAAGATGATACCAATGATGATTTTGAACCACAAAAACAGGGCAGTAGGCATCATAGCAAAAGCCATCGCCCTACATGGTGGAGCGAGGACTATAAACTAGCAAGGCAATTTTTATTTGGCGATGAAGAAAATGGTATTGCTCAGAATTTTGAAAAGGCCTATAGCTTATTGCTTTTGGAAACCGAGCAGAATAATCCTCTTGCCATGTACGATCTTGGCAGAATGAATGCAGATGGTCTTAGATGTAACGAAGATGCTGACAAGTCACACCTTTGGTATAAGAAGGCTCTCTCAGTATTCCATGCCTCAGAATCAGAACGACCATGGAAGTATACCCAGTACCGTATCGGTAAAATGTATGCAGCAGGGCTTGGCACAGAACAGGATTATGTAACAGCCGCTGGCTGGTTGACACAATCCGCAAGTGAAAAATATAAGTATGCGGAGTATTCCCTTGCTGGATTATATTATAAGGGCAATGGGGTGGAGCAAGACTACCAAACTGCATTTAATCTGTATCTGCAATCGGCTGTGCAGGGTTTCCCCTATGCCTGTTTTGAAGCAGGCAAAATGCATCGTGACGGCATTGGCTGTGAGAGAGATGAGGGCGAAGCAGAAAAATATTTCGCTGATGCCTTTCATGGGTTCACATCTTTAGAAAAACAAAGCCATGATGACAGGCTTCAATACCGTTTGGGCTGGATGCTCTTAAACGGCATTGGTACAGAGAAGAATGAACAGCAGGCACGAAACTATTTTGAAAAAGCGGCATCAGTGGGTAATTTCTTTGCTGCCTATCGCCTGGGTAAGTTGTACTTAGGCGGAGAGGGTATCTTAAAAGATATCTATAAGGCTTTGCATTGGTTTGGTATTGCTGCTGAGCAAAAGAATCAGTATGCA
>CAZOTE010000066.1:0-3825 GCA_964582705.1 uncultured Eubacteriaceae bacterium
GTATTCATGAAGCCCACTTTTAGGCTCGGTTATAAGGTACATATCCGCTATTTTTGATTTTCTCATGTCGCAGTCGACAAAAACTACCTTTTCGCCTGACTCTGCGAGGGTTTTTGAAAGGTTTAAAGCTACTGTTGATTTCCCTTCCATAGGCTTGGCACTTGTAACGGCGATAGTTTTAAGACCTACCGGGCTAAGCTTGATATTGGTCTTTATTTCTCTATATGCCTCTGCAATTTTATAATCAATGTTATTTATGTTTGAAATGTCTTTTTTAGCCATTTTCTTCTCCCAACTAATTTAATTATTTAATTTTGTTTGTTAGGTATAACGCCTATGACCTTTATGCCCAACCTGTTTTCCACCTCTTCAATTGTCTGTACTTTGTCATTGAGATATCTTTTGAAGAAAATAAAAAATATTGTAGCCATAATGGTAAGTATGGCTGCGATGACAGTATTTAGAACAAAGTTAACAGGAGACTTTTCCTGTATGGTCTGGTCAGATATGCTGGCACTTTGAGTCACGGTTATTGATCCTAAATTCATGGAGCCCTCAGCTATTTTTACTGATTCTTCTCTAATGGAATTTGCTACCTGTCTTGCCCAATTGCCATCTACGTCTGCTATTCCAATCTGGATACTATTTGTGTCTTCTATTTTTGATACCAACACCCTATCGGAAAGTGCTTTGCCGTCGACATTTAGCTTCAGAGCATCTACTGTCCTTTGTGCTACAGTTTCACTTTTTGCCAGCTCCATAAAAGCTACAGCCTGCTGATCCTTACCCTCACTAGCTATCACTTCTACCGTAGAAAATGCTTGAGAATAGGTAATAGGTGGCTTGATGAAATAAGTTGCCAAGCTCATTAATAATACAGCAATTGCAATTATCCCAGTTGCTTTAGCTATAAGCTTCCATTCATCTGCCACAATTTTAATCAATTCCTTTAACTCGATTTCTTCTTCATTGTTAGTGTATGCGTTTTGATCCATGTCATGCTCCTTTTTACATAGTATTGATTTATTGTCAGCTTTAAAATTTTTGCATAAAATTAACAAGGCAATCATTCACCTATGATTACCTCTAAGAATTATAGCATCTTTTACTGGTAAAATAAAGATAAAAGATTACTCTAACTGGAAATTAAAAGCAAAACAGGCATTTCTCTTAACTTAATAGAGAAATACCTGCTTCATATTGTTTATTAAACTTCCAGTTCGGTTACTTCAGTGGTTATAAGCTGTGCTGATACTTTTTCTGCCAAAGGCGAGCCTGATGGTTGAAATATGCCTGTTGTTATAAGCATGTCCATCATTGCGCCGGCTTCAGCAGCCGTAACATCCGCCCTTGCATTGTCCACGGTTATCTTGCTGTTGTATCCATCAGCTCGTTTAAAGCTCATGTCCAGTTTTAGAGTTGCCATTTAATCACCTCCTGTCTTTTAGTTGTTGGTCGTTAGTGGTTAGTGCCTGATGTTTTTACTTACATCTTAATATCATAGAACTTATAACTTAAAACCCGGTACATGGAATTACAAAGCTAAGTAATTCCTGAGATTTCTCGCAATTGCTCGAAATGACAGTATTTTGTATGAGCCGGATTCTTTGGGGTCTGCGGTAGGGCACAGTATTAGTTGTTAGTTATTGGTGGTTAGTGCTTGGGTATTCGTTTAGGTCAAAGATAAATACCTTGAAACACAAAGGTCACAAAGTTCCTGATGTTTTTACTTACATCTTATATCATAGAACTTATAAATTAAAACCCGGCACTAGGATTACAAAGCTAAGTAATTCCTGAGATTTCTCGCAATTGCTCGAAATGACCATTAGGACCGGCCCTTACGCTAGCCTTACAGGCTTACAAGTACAGTTTCCTGTATCTTGTGGACTCCTTCAAGAGGATTAGTCTGAAGATCTGCTAATGCTTCAGCTACATCGTAAACCTCCTGGTCTGCTGCTTCGTTGTTCATGTTTGAATAAGTTTTGTTTCTAACTATTGGGTTGCCGTTTTCATTGGTGCCAAAGTTAAGCTTTAAAACCATTCTTGAAGATAGAACTGTGGATTCTACTGCCATGGGATCACCTCCTTCCGTATATTAGTCGTTAGACATTAGTCACTAGTTGTTAGCTCTTGGGGATTCCTTTAGGTGTCAAAGCAACGTTATTCCTGAGATTTCTCGCCAAGCTCGAAATGACGAGCCGGCTTCTTTGATGGGCCGCGGCAAGGCACAGAAACTCTACCCTACAAATGCCTTGATGCTTTTATTTTTGCATACTGGCTCACTGGAATCCTGCCTTAAGCTGGCAACTGCTTTCCTTTGTCTTACATAAATAAAATGGCTTTACTGATAAAAACCAACCCATAAATAATTATTTTAATTTTTTTACATATTTAACTGGATTAAACCTTTGCCCTTTGTTAAAATATTATCTATACATATATTTCATTATATGTTATTTTAAATAACTAAATTAATATAAGGAGTGAACTCATGAAACCAAACTTTTTCGAGAAACGATTCATCAAACCACAAGACACATTATGTCTGATCCCAATCTACGGTAAAAACGGCGGCAACGCTACAAAATTAAAAGCCGGAGATATGACCATTGCAGTAAAAAACGCGCTGCCTACAATATTAAAGCAGTACTATAAGCTCTACAGCATAAATGCAGATTACTTAAAAGAAAGAGTTTGCCAATACACCAACCAAAAGTCCCTATCTACAATCCCCATAACTCCCGAAATAATCTTGATGCCCTTTAAATATCGCAAGCCCGTTTCAAACGATTCAGTATACGGCTACGTAAACATAAAGCAAGTTCAATCGATAGAGTCCCACGATGACCCCGAATTTAGAAGCAGAATAAAATTTCATAACGGCAGCGAGATTTTAAGCAGGCAGAGCTTAAAATCATTGAATGAAAATTTGATAAAGGCGAAGATGCTTGAGGGCTGCTTTTTCGAGCAGCAGAAAAAGGATAACAAGATTACGCCCAGAATGATCATGGAGATGTTTCAGGAGGTCTACGGGGGATAGATGTTTCTAACTGACCAACTTTTCACCTTTCCTTAAATCTTATGACTTAAACTATTGCTTCATCTGATTTGCATAGTTGGCTTTTAGCTTGTCCAAGGATCTTTTTTTAAGCTTCACGATGCTCTGATAGTGGATGCCGCTTTCCTTGGCAATGTCCACAAGCTTTTTGCCTTTAAAATAATGCTCTTTAAGAATCCACTGCTGCCTGTCAGATAGCTTATCCATCGCACCTTTAAGCATGTCTCTGTCCGCCTGCCATATTAGATTCTGAGCAAAGCCCTCTTTATCGGATTCCGGATCCACCATCTGGTCGTCGTATATTTCCTCTACAGGTATTATTTCCGCCCTTTTTCTTGCCTTGATTTTATCCATGTAAGAATAGAAAAGCCTGTTTTTGTAGTATAGGACAAAGGGCAGTTTTTTATCTTTGTCGTAATCATCTACGGATATTAACAGAATCTCTATTGATGCCTGGTATGCATCCTCTATTGAATCTTCGCAGTATCCGTATTTTTTTATCATTGAATAGATAAGAGGCTTTAAGTCATCTATAATGATTGACAGGTTTTTTTCTCTTTTGGTGCCTTGCTTGATTTCTTCTATAAGTTTTTGCATGGGTGGCTCCTTCCTCACTTAGATGTTAGTCGTTATTCGTTAGTGCTGGGGGATTCCTTTGGGGTCTGCGGTAGGGCACAGAGACCCCTACCCTACGGCTACTTAGTGTTCCTTTGTGTTCTTTGTGGTAAAACATTTTGTTTCCTGAGATTTCTCGCCAAGCTCGA
>CAZOTE010000066.1:3925-8385 GCA_964582705.1 uncultured Eubacteriaceae bacterium
AATGACAGTATTCGTATGAGCCGGCTTCTTAGATGGGTCGCGGTAGGGCACATTATTAGTTGTTAGTTATTGGTTGCTAGTCGTTAGTGCTTGGGTATTCGTTTAGGGTCAAAGATAAATACCTTGAAACACAAAGTTTTTGCTTGCATCTTATATCATAGAACTTATAACTTAAAACCCGGTACATAGAATTACAAAGCAAAGTAATTCCTAAGATTTCTCGCCAAGCTCGAAATGACAGTATTCGTATGAGCCGGCTTCTTAGATGGGTCGCGGTAGGGCACATTAAAAGTTGTAAGGTGTAAGTAGTAAGATGTAAGTGTGCATGGATTCCTTATTGGTCTGCGGTAGGGCATTGTTAGTTATTGGTGGTTAGTGGTTAGTGCCGGGGGTATTCCTTTGGGGCATGTTTACAATTTTGTCTGCATATATCGTACTTCACCCGATTTATTTTGTTAAATATGGATCAAATGTATTTAAAAAACAGCCTGCCGTATTCGGCAAGCTGCTTAGCTTAGTCTGTGCTTTATGAATAAAATAGAAATACAAGAAAAAATAAACCCATGCTTAATTATATTAATTTTATGCTTTTAAAATTATATGTATTTTCCCCCTTCTCTTTTGGCTAACGGCGCTAGATCTAGGGTTTCTATGACTTCTTTTACAAAACCAGCATCTGTCTTTGAATACTCCCTAAGTGCCCACCCAATAGCTTTATCGATGAAGAATTCCTTTGTATTTAGGTTATCTTCAATTATTTTCTTAAGTAGCTCCTTGTTGGTATTGTCCTTGTACTTAAGCTGGAATAAAATGGCCGTTCTTGCAATCCATATGTTTTGGGACCTGCCCCATTTTTTCATGACTTCTTCCGTTTGCGTTCTGTAGCGCAAGCCTATTTCTCCCACAAGATTTCCGGCAATAAGATCTACCGTGTCCCACCAAGGCTTATTGACTATTAATTTTTGCAGGTTCGAAAGGTCATCTTCTACCAACAGCTTCTTCACAGCTGCCAGGTATTCCATCGCCATGTATTGAAACTCCCTTTCAGGAAGATCCCAAAGGCGGGTGACAAAGCCCCAGTCTATTTGTTCTTCTTTCTTTGCTTCCTTTAGAAACTGCTTGGTAAGAAGAGCTCTTTTGGGTTTTTTAATGCCCAGAAAATCAAATTGGTTTCTCATATATGCACTC
This sequence comes from uncultured Eubacteriaceae bacterium, assembly GCA_964582705.1. GTDB lineage: Bacteria > Bacillota > Clostridia > Eubacteriales > Alkalibacteraceae > Alkalibacter. Next base: position 5,114 of record CAZOTE010000066.1, read on the forward strand.
ATGGGAGCGGCGTTTTCCTGGTCTGCGTTTTCGTATAGGGTTTTTATGATTTCGGTTTTATTTATGATTTTTATCACTCCCTAGTATTTAGTCTTGGAATGGCCTGGAACCCGGACCCTACATCCTGTGTAAATCTATGGAATAGGTTTTAATCTTTCGGTATATGGTGGCCTTGCTTATATTAAGAGACTGGGCCGCCTTAACCGCGTTGCCCTTGTTGATTATAAGGGCTTCCTCTATGGTGTTTCTCTCTATATCCTTTAGGCTTTCAGCTTGATTTGTCACGCTGCCTATTGGCTTTGCCTGCTTGCCTGTAAACTGCACGTCATGGATAAGCTCCGACTGGGATAGATAAAAGGCCCTTTGCACCAGGTTCTTAAGCTCCCTTACGTTTCCTGTCCACTCGTGCTCTAATAGCTTTCGCTCAAAAGCCGGAGTAAACCTCTTTAAAAGGCCTCCATTTTCGATGTTTAAATCTCTTAGGAAGTATTTTGCAATCTCCAGGATGTCTTCTTTTCTTCTTTTGAGGGGCAAAAGCCTTAAGTTGATTACGTTTAGCCTATAATACAGGTCTTGTCTGAAGGAGGTCTTGTTTACCTCATCCAAGAGATTTCTGTTAGTGGCAGCGAGTATCCTTACGTCAAGCTCCCTCTCGTAAGTCCCTCCTATCCTTACCACCCTGTTCTCGTCTAAAACCCTGAGCAGCTTCGGCTGGACCTCCAGGGGTATCTCTCCGATTTCGTCAAGAAACAGCGTGCCGCCGTTTGCAAGCTCAAACTTTCCGGGCCTGCCCCCTTTAAGCGCCCCTGTGAAAGAGCCGTTTTCGTAACCGAAAAGCTCGCTTTCAAAGAGGTCCTTGGGTATCGCCGCGCAGTTTATCGCTATGAAGGGTCCGTTTTTTCTGTGGCTTTCATTGTGTATGGACTGGGCAAAAAGCTCCTTGCCCGTGCCGCTTTCTCCTTCTATCAATACAGAGCATTCGGTATTTGATATCCTCTTTGCCGTATTTATAAGATCTATTGTCTTGTCGTTTTTGGTTATTATGTTGTCAAAGGTATAATTGGCCTTAAAGCCCGCCAGCTTGTTAAGCTCCCTTCTTACCTGCTTGGCCTCCCTTATGACAAGAATAGCACCCATGACGTCGTTGTTTGAGATGATTGGGGAAATATTTAGGGTGCACTCAATCTTTTTGCCCTCAAGGCATAGTGTAATGTCTGAATATCTAAGCTTGTGCTTGTCTACGAAGATATTCTTTTCTATCTCTACATCCTTTAACACCTTGTTCATGTCTATTTTATTAATATCCTCTTGCTCCATCTTAAATATTATGGGTATCTTGTTGTTTACCCTTATGATCTTAAGATCTGTATCTATTATGATCAAGCCGTCAAGCATGGAATCCAGGGCAGTATCCAAAAGCCTGTAGGAATCAAGAATCGCCATCTGCTTTTCGATGGTCTTTGCAGAGGACACGACGATGCCGTATGTATGGGTATGGACATCTTCGACTCTTCCCGAGAGATCGAGACATCCTATGATCCTCCCCTTGGTGTCGTGGATAGGTGCGGCGGAGCAAGTCCAGCGGTGGTGGCTAAGGCAAAAATGGTCAGCTCCTACCACCTGCACGGGCTTGTCCATTGCAAGGCAAGTGCCTATGGCATTTGTCCCTACGTTCTTTTCATCCCACATGGTGCCCTTGTAAAAGTTTATGTTTTCGTGGTTCTTTGCAATGTCTTTATTTACTATTATGTCTATCAGGACACCGTCTTCATCGGTCAAGACAACGCTGTAGCTTGTGTCCTTTACCATCTCATAGATATCTTCCATAACAGGCCTGGCTAAGTCTAATAGCTCCTTTTTCTCCTTTAAGCGTCTTTGAAGGTCATCTTTTGATACTACGCTTCCAATACCGTCATAGACATCCACCTCTAAGTCTTCACATCTTTTCCATGATTTAAGTATTTCAGGTCTCAAGCACTTGTCGGCGATTTTGTTTTCCATGTAGTCTTTCCAAATCTGTTTTTTCTTTAAGGCATCCATTCATACGCCCCCGTTTTTATATTTTGATTGTTATCGATTACAACTTTCATAACGCCTTTTCCTACATTATACGTTTTTTGGCGCAAATATTCAATAAGTTGGAAAATCCAATAGGTTTATATTCATTAAAAAGGGTATAAAAAAGTCAGCACATAATTTGAAGAGGTGATGATTTTGAAGAAAACTCCTGCCCTGTTCGTAGGTCACGGTTCTCCTATGAACGCGATTGAAACTAACTCTTACACAAAAGAGTGGGTGCGCATAGCAAAGAAGATCGGCAAGCCAAAAGGCATACTCTCAGTATCTGCTCATTGGTACACAGACCATACGAGCGTATTTGACACTAAAAGCCCCAAAACAGTTTATGACATGTACGGCTTCCCCGAGGATCTTTATAGCATCGTGTACGATGCTCCGGGAGACCCTACCCTTGCAAAGCATGTTGTAAATATCCTCGGAGATTTTGTAGGGGTTGACAACAGCTGGGGGCTGGATCATGGCACATGGTCGGTGCTACACCATATGTATCCTGATAAGGACGTACCTGTGGTGCAGCTTAGCATAGACAAGAACAAACCCTTTTCGTACCATTACCTGTTAGGCAAGAAGCTTCAAAGATTAAGGGAGGAAGGGATACTGATATTTGGAACAGGCAACATAGTCCACAACCTCCACCTTGTAAGGATGGATGCAGAAGGCGGATATCCCTGGGCATATGAATTTGACGATTACATCGAAGCGCAGATTAAAAACAAAAATTATGAAGGGGTATTAAAATATAAAAAAGCGGGGAAATCGGCTGAAGATGCTTTTTGGACGCCGGATCATTATCTGCCTTTGCTTTACGTTCTTGGGGCGTCAGATGAAGATGACGAGGTGGAAGTCTTTAACAAGGACTGGGTGTTCGGGTCGGTATCAATGACCGGGTATCTTTTTAGTCGTTAGTTGTTGGCACTGGGGGGTTTTTAGGGCCAAAGATAAATACCTTGAAACACAAAGCTCACAAAGTGCCTGATGTTTTTACTTACATCTTATATCATAGAACTTATAACTTAAAACCCGGCACATAGAATTACAAAGCAGTGTAATTCCTGAGATTTCTCGCGATGCTCGAAATGACAGCACTTTTTTGTGTGCTTTGCTTGTGTGCATCTGGTCCGGCATGGCACATTGTTAGTTTTTAGTCGTTAGTTGTTGGCACTGGGGGGTTTTTAGGGCCAAAGATAAATACC
>CAZOTE010000066.1:8485-11321 GCA_964582705.1 uncultured Eubacteriaceae bacterium
CGAAATGACAGCACTTTTTTGTGTGCTTTGCTTGTGTGCATCTGGTCCGGCATGGAAACCGGACCCTACACGGGGAAAGAGTCCGGATCATATCAATTGCTGATCCGGACTCCTTATATTAATCTGCCAATCTTTTTTCTCCTTGCAGCTCCTGTATGGGTTTAATATCCTGGCTTACCTCTACCACGCCGAGGAATTCGCCTTTGTCGTCCCTTACTGCAAAGTATTTTATCAAAACGAATTTATCTCCGAAGTTTATCCAAAAATCTTCATGGTCTTTTTTCCCAGATTTTAAGTCTTCCACGATCTTTTCAACTATGTGCACGCTTGAAGGCGGATGGCAGTTCTTTACCTCTCTGCCTATAATGGTCTTCGGTCTTGCAAATATCCTCTCCTTGCCTTGAGAGAAATACTTGACCTTGCCGTTTTTATCCACAAATGTTATATCCACCGGCAACACGTTTAACAAGGCGTTTATTTCATCCGGAAGCATAAACCCTGCATCAAACTGAACCTGGCCTTGAAGCCAAACTGATTCTGCAGGCTTTGGATCTTCCTCTTTTGGCTTCCACTCGTGTATAGGCTTTACAAAGACGTATCCGAACTCATCGCTCTCTTCAAGGATGCTCTGCCACTCCTTGTCATTAAATTTCTCCAAAATCATCGGGAATAGGATGTTTTCTTCTTTGAATATCATCTCTTCCACGCCGGATATTGCAGCCTTTGCTTTTTTGAGTATTTCCTGGGTCGGATGGTCATATTCAAAGTGGTATAAAAGAGCTTTCGTATCCCTGATGTTCATTCTGATTTCGTCATCCACTCCCCACATAACCTTGGGCGGTGCTGTAATTTCATATTTTTCCATGTAAGGAAATATCAGATTTTCTTTTCTGGAGTAATGAACATCGATCTTCCAAAGCTCGTTAAAGTCAACGATAAGATCCATGGCGATAGCCTCATCCTCTGTTTCTTCAAAGGCTTGAAGGTGAGGTTTTATTCTATCTTCCAAAAGCTTTTCGATAGCCTTGTTTTCCAGCCTGAAGGTATGTACCGGATGCCCGGGAACGTCCTCTTCATTGATGACTTTATGGATCTGGTCTATGGTGCCCTTAAAAACCGAAGCGTGTACGTCGCAAAGCTTTTGAATTTCCTCCACAGCAAGCCCGTCCTTTACAAGCTGGGTTTCCATTTCGGTAATCTCAGTCGCTGACACGTCTTTGAAATTTTCTTCAAACTTTTGCTTTACCTCTTCGAAATCCTTGCCCTCATGAAGCTCCAAAATTAGTTGCTTCAGCAGTTTTTGTCTTTGCTCCCGATTATTGATGTGCTCGCTCATGATTATTCCCTCCAGTATTATTTAATTTCGAAGCCTCTTTCTTTAAAAGTCTCCTTGATTTTATCAAGATCGATCTTTTTCATTGCGGCTCCCTTTTCAATGGTCATGAATCTGCCTACAGTAGCTATCATCTTTGGATCTGTTATATTTTCAAAGCCCATCTCCTTCATTATCTCCGCAACTTCAGGATAGGCTTTGACAATCTCATTTACAGTCATCTTAAGATCTATTGTCTTTTTCATGTTTGTCTCCTAAAATCTTTTAAACAAAATATTGTTTTCTAGATGCACGTGCTGGAATACATCTCCCTCAAGCTCTTCAAGCTTGTGGTACAGCCTCTCGTAAGTCGGGCATCCGTCTGCAGGAACTGTGTAGTCCTGGGTAAGCTCCCGTAGCTTTCTAAGTATCTCCCCTGCCCCCTCGTGCTCATCTTCGATTTCCTTTTGAATGTCCAAGTCGTTGTTTTCATCAAGCATGTTTGGAAACAGCAATGTTTCTTCCTTTATCAGATGCTGCTCAAGTTCTGCCTTTAAAGCGTGAAACAGCTTATGCACCTCAAATAGTTCCTTGCGTGACGCTCCGTGGGCTCTTAGCACTGCCGCTGAAATAATGCTTATCTCCGGCAAATTAATGTTTAAGTAAGAATGGTGCGTGTCTATTATGTGGTCTATCAGCTCTTGGTTGTTCATCTGGGTGAAATCTTTCCCTTGCCCTGCATCTATAGTGTCCTTAAGGGAATTTAACACGCCTAGCAGCTTCCCTGTATCAACGTCTTTTTCCTTTGCAGCTTCCTCTATGCTTCTTTGGCCTCCACAGCAAAAATCTATTTTGTAAGACTTAAATACCTCCCCAGCCCTGGGCAATCTTGCAACAGTACCCCCCAAGGTGTCTTTTGATGTGATGTTATAGTTTGTTTTCATTATAATCTTCCTTTCGATTCTTTTGATCTAATTCTAATCGAAATAAGATTTTAAAACTGTGACGCCCGTCATGATTTGGATATTTATTTAAGCCTGTTAATATCTAAGATTTTTATCTTTTTATTACCCGTCATCACAATCACCCCTTCATTTTGGAGGCTGTTTAGCTTTCTGCTTACCGTCTCCCGGGTTGTTCCGATGTAGCTTGCTATTCCTTCTCTGCTTAATGGGAGCATAAGCTCAAAAGAGCCGTCTTTGTTTTTTGTCCCGTGCTTATGGGCAAACTCCAAAAGCACTGCGTTTATTCGCTTTTCGATATCCTTTGCCCCAATGTTTTCTATCATGGACTCGAGCCTGTCTATCCTATAAACCAGCTCTTCCATTATCTTCTGATTAATGTTCGGGTGTTTTTTTATCAGGTCCTGAAAATCCTTCTTTGAAATCATGCAGGTATCTACAGGCTCAATGGCCTGGACGTTATACTCTGTTTTTTTGTTTATTACAAGGCTCTTCTCTCCCAGGAAGTCTCCCGGAAAAAACAGGTGGAGTATCTGCTCCTTTCCTTCAGCCGTATTTGTAT
>CAZOTE010000067.1:0-11161 GCA_964582705.1 uncultured Eubacteriaceae bacterium
CGGAAGAGAGAAAGATTCAAAGATTGTTCAGAAATCCCAAAGTTTCAAAGATGATAAAAAGGTGCAATGACTTCGGTGCCGGAGGAGTATCTGTTGCTATAGGCGAGCTTGCTGACAGCCTGGAAATAGATCTTGACAAGGTGTCAAAAAAATATGAAGGTCTTGATGGGACGGAGCTTGCCATTTCAGAGTCTCAGGAAAGAATGGCAGTAGTAGTTGATAAGAAAGACGTTGATGAATTCTTAAATTATGCCAATGAGGAAAACATTGAGGGCACTGCAGTTGCCAAGGTTACCGATACTGGCCGCCTGGTCATGAAGTGGAGAGGCAAGGCGATTTTGGATCTTAGCCGTGACTTCTTGAATTCCAACGGCGCAAAGCAGTACGCTAAGGTACTGGTAAAATCTCCGGTTAAATCAGGTTGCTTTGAGAAGAGGAAGGCTTCGGGAGGAAATCTTAAAGAGGATTTTGTCCAAACCTTCAGGGATTTAAATGTCTGCTCTCAGCAGGGGTTGTCTGAAATATTCGACTCCACTATTGGAGCGGGTACTGTAGTTATGCCTTTTGGCGGAAAGAAGATGGTCACTCCTCCTGAAGGCATGGTAGGGAAAATCCCCGTTGAGAAGGGGGATACCTCGACTTGCAGCCTTATGAGTTTTGGATATCAACCTGAAATTTTCAAATGGAGCCCATTTCATGGCGGTATGTACTCCGTTGTTGAATCCGTAGCCAAGATGGTTGCTATGGGTGGAGATGTCGAGAAGATAAGGTTCAGCTTTCAAGAGTACTTTGAAAGACTTGGTGAGGATCCGATGCGATGGGGCAAACCCTTTAGCGCCCTTCTTGGGGCATATCAGGCGCAAAAGGCATTTTCTCTTGCGGCCATCGGCGGCAAGGACAGTATGTCCGGAAGCTTCAACGAAATAGATGTTCCACCCACCCTTGTGAGTTTTGCAGTTGCCTCCGACAAGGTGGAAAATATAATCACTCCGGAATTTAAAAACATAGGTTCCAAAGTGTACCTCTTAGAGGTGGGCAAGGATGATAAACAAGTGCCTGATTTCGTGGAGCTTAAAAAACTTTATAAAAAAATAAAAGATCTGATAGATGGCAAAGTAATAGCAGCTGCAAAAGCTCTGGGAAAAGGCGGAATGGCAGAAGCCATAGGAAAGATGGCCTTTGGAAACAATATAGGATTTGAGCTTGCTGGCGACATTGCCGAAGGGAAGATCTTTGAGTTAAATATCGGGGCGATGCTCATAGAGGTTCCTAAGGAATCGGTGCCTCGTTTTGAAACAACCATGGAAGGCAGCAAAGCGATTTGTGTTGGCTTTACAATTGACAGCGGCAAGGTTGTATTGAAAGACTCATCGGTAAACATTGAGGAGCTGCTTGAAGTGTGGAAAAAACCCTTGTCCAATATTTTCCCCGAAACGGAGGAAAAAGAGCTTGAGATAAAGGCTGTTGCCTGGGACAAAGGTCCTATAGCGAAGGCTGGGATAAAGATTGCAAAACCAAGAGTTCTTATTCCCGTATTCCCGGGAACCAACTGTGAATACGACACTGCGAGGGTGTTTGAAAAAGCGGGAGCTCAGGTTGATACATTTGTGTTCAGAAACTTGACGGCCGCTGATATAGACAAATCCCTTGACGAGTTGATTAAAAGGATCGATAATTCACAGATACTTATGTTCCCGGGGGGGTTCAGTGCAGGAGACGAACCAGACGGGTCTGGAAAGTTCATAGCGACAATTTTCAGAAACGGTTACGTAAAAGACAGCGTCATGAACCTGCTAAATAACAGAGATGGCCTGATTTTAGGTATTTGCAACGGATTCCAGGCACTTATAAAACTGGGGCTCTTGCCTCATGGTGAAATCAGGGAGATTTCTCCAGAGGACCCGACACTTACATTCAACCACATAGGGCGACACGTTTCTAAAATTGCAGCAACCAAGATAACTTCAAACCTTTCGCCCTGGTTCAGCCAGGTAGAAGTGGGTCAAGTGCATATGGTGCCGATATCCCATGGAGAGGGAAGGTTTGCGGCCAGTAGGGAAGTCTTGGAGCAACTGGAAAAAAGCGGTCAGATTGCGACTCAGTACGTGGATTTGAAGGGTGATATCGCTAGTGACGGCTTGTCCAATCCAAACGGTTCGGAGTGGGCCGTGGAAGGCATAACCAGCCCTGACGGAAGGGTGCTGGGTAAGATGGGGCATTCGGAACGTGTTGGAGAAGGTCTCTATAAGAATATCCCGGGAGAAAAAGATCAAAAGATTTTTGAATCTGGTGTTAAATATTTCGGATAATCACGAACATTATCTTAAACATTGCTTTAATAGTACGGAAAAAACCTTGATTTATTGCTGTCTGTTTGCTATTATTAAGGTGAAGTACAGCGGTTAGGGTGTTTGATTTCATTGAGGTGGAGATATGCCGGAAAAGATTTTTGTAAAAATAAATCATTATATGATAATAAAACAGTCGGCGATAGGCTAAATAAAACACGATAAGTCTCTTGTAAAAAAGAGGCTTATCGTCGTTTAATCTAAGGAGGAAGTTTTTATGGAAAAGCTTGAGATGCTCTATGAAGGAAAAGCTAAAAAAGTATACAAAACTGACAATAAAGATTTGTATGTTGTCGAGTACAAAGACGATGCCACTGCTTTTGACGGTGAAAAAAAAGGAAAGATAAGCGGCAAGGGGGTCGTAAACAACAAAATAAGCAGCGTCATATTTACCCTCATTGAAGAAAAAGGAGTCCCTACACATTTCGTAAAATACTTGTCTGAGACGGAGCAATTGGTCAAGGCCGTAGAAATCGTGCCCCTAGAGGTCATAATAAGAAACGTGGCTGCCGGTTCCATAAGCAAGAGGCTTGGAATTGAAGAGGGAACGAAGTTAAGCGAGACGGTTCTAGAATTTTGCTATAAAAACGACGATTTTCACGATCCCATCATAAATGAATATCATGCCAGGGTGATGGGTCTTGCATCTACCGAGGAGCTTGAAAAGATAAAGGAATACACTTTCAAAATCAACGAAATCTTGGTTGGGTTCTTCAAGGAGAAAGGTCTAAACCTTATAGATTTCAAGATAGAGTTCGGAAGACATAATGGAGAGATAATCCTGGCGGATGAGATTTCACCTGACACTTGCAGACTATGGGATATGGAAACAAACGAAAAGATGGATAAAGATAGGTTCAGAAGAGACTTGGGCAAGGTGGAAGAGACCTACCGTGAAGTCCTGAGCAGGATTGAATAAAACCAGGAGGAAAAGATGATCGATCTATTTGACAAAGATAAATTGGAAGAGGAATGCGGCGTTTACGGAATATATAACAGGGAGAAAGAAATCGAAAGCGCGCAGTTTGTTTATTATGGTTTATATGCCCTTCAACATAGAGGGCAGGAAAGCGCGGGCATAGCCACCAACAAAGATGGCAAGATACATCAGCACAAGGGAATGGGCCTGGTAAGCGAAATATTCAGAGGCAACAGCATCAATGAGCTTGAAGGAAATATCGGAATCGGGCACGTCAGATACTCTACTACAGGGGAAAGCCACATTGAAAATGCTCAACCTCTTGTCGTAAACTATAAAAACAGCCAGATCGCCCTTGCTCATAACGGGAACTTGGTAAATGCAAGAGCATTGAGAGAAATGCTTGAAGACAATGGCGTCGTCTTTCAGACCACTATCGATTCGGAGGTTATAGTCAATCTCATTGCTAGAGGGCTGAAAAACGGAATTGTGGAATCTATAAAGAGAATGGTGGAAATCATAAAAGGAGCCTATGCTCTTGTGATCACTACTGAGGATAAGCTTATAGGGATTAGAGATCCCCACGGCTTAAGGCCATTATGCCTGGGCAAGACTAAAACCGGAGGATATGTACTTGCATCTGAAAGTTGCGCTCTTGACGCTATTGGGGCAAAGCTAATTAGAGATATAGATCCCGGAGAGATTGTAATTATCGATCAAAATGGAGTGAAAAGCTATAGCCAAAACAACTGGGTCAAAAAGAGGCTCTGTATTTTTGAGCTTATCTACTTTGCTCGTCCGGATTCTGTAATAGACGGTATAAGCGTTTACCTATCTAGACATAATGCAGGCAAGATCCTTGCGGCCGAGAGTATGGTGAATGCAGATGTAGTAATAGGCGTGCCAGATTCGGGCATACCTGCAGCGATAGGATTTGCGGAAGCTTCAGGGATTCCCTTTGGAATCGGCCTTATAAAAAACAAGTATACTGGAAGAACCTTTATTCAGCCTAGCCAAGAGCTTAGGGAAGAGGGAGTGCGTCTTAAGCTTAACGCCCTTAAGGAGAATGTTCAAGGGAAGCGCGTCGTGATAGTCGATGATTCAATTGTAAGGGGAACTACATCCAAACACTTGGTTGAACTTTTAAGGGAGGCTGGAGCTACTGAGGTTCACTTTAGGGTAAGCAGCCCGCCTGTAGCCCATACTTGTCACTTCGGCATCGACACCCCGTACAGAAAGCATCTTGTTGGTGCCATGAAGACTGTAGAGGAGATCAGAGACATGATAGGAGCGGACACTTTGGCGTTCATATCTGTTGAAGGGCTGGTTGAGAGTGTCGGAGGAGGAACTACTTACTGCAGAGCTTGCTTCGATGGAGATTACCCTATGGAAGTGCCTGTAATGGAAGAATAAGACTAGGAGGATTTCTCATGAAGGAATTTACATACAAGGATTCAGGAGTTGACATAGAGGCCGGTTACGAATCTGTTGACCGAATCAAAAAGCATGTTGCGAGGACAAAAACCCAAGGGGTGATATCCGGTCTTGGAGGATTTGGGGGAATGTTCGAGCTTCCTAAAGGCTACAAAAACCCTGTGTTGATATCGGGAACCGATGGAGTGGGAACAAAACTCTTGATAGCCCAAAAGATGAAAAAACACGATACCATAGGCATTGATTGTGTCGCCATGTGCGTCAACGACATAGCCTGTCAAGGTGCAATGCCGCTATATTTTCTGGACTACATAGCATGCGGCAAGAACAAGCCCGAAGTGATTGAGGAAATCGTCAAAGGCGTGTGCGATGGTTGTGTTGAAGGAGAAATGGCACTTATAGGCGGCGAGACTGCAGAAATGCCGGATATGTATCACGAAGATGAGTATGATTTGGCGGGCTTTGCAGTGGGAGTCGCAGAAAAATCGAAAATAATTGACGGAAGCGCCATTGAAAAAGAGGACGTGATAATCGGAGTTCCTTCCAGCGGGGTCCATTCCAATGGTTTTTCCCTTGTGAGAAAGCTTCTGTTGGATCACAAGAAATACAATTTACAGGATGAGATAAAAGAACTTGGGGACAAGCTTGGAAACGTGCTCTTGACGCCCACTAAAATTTATGTAAAATCGATAAAAGCCGCATTGGAAGCCGGAGGGATAAAAGGAATAGCCCATATAACGGGTGGAGGCTTTTACGAAAACGTGCCAAGAGCTCTACCGGAAGGGTTGAAAGCCGTCATAAATACGGATTCGATTAATAAGCTGTCTATATTCGAGTTTATACAAAGAGAAGGCAATATATCTGACAAGGAAATGTATTCCACGTTCAATATGGGAATTGGGCTGATGCTTGTTGCATCAGAAAGCGAAAAAGACAAGGTGTTGGGCGCATTGGCCGAAATCGGAGAAAAAGCTGTGGTCATCGGTCGCGTTGAAAAAGGCGAAGGGGTTGAGTTGTGCAGATGAAACGCATAGCGGTGTTGGTTTCAGGTGGAGGAAGCAATCTTCAAAGCCTGATAGATAAGGTGCATAATACCTACGGGGAAATAGCCCTCGTGATTTCAAACAAGAAAAGTGCCTTCGGACTCGTGAGAGCCCAAAAAGCTGATATAGAATCTGTTTATATTTCCGGCAAGGATCCTGACTATGATAAAATGGTCATGGATTTGCTTGAAGCAAAGTCTATCGATTTGGTTGTTCTAGCAGGGTATTTGAAGATTGTACCTGAAGAAATGGTTAAGAAATTCAGAAACAGAATCATGAACGTTCACCCTTCCCTTATACCTTCTTTTTGTGGGGATGGATGCTATGGACTCAAGGTGCACGAAAAGGCTATAGAGTACGGAGTTAAGGTCTCAGGAGCTACTGTGCATTTCGTAGACGAAGGAACGGACACGGGGCCTGTTGTAATGCAAAAATGCGTAAGCGTAGATGGGGACGATCCGAAATCTCTACAGATGAAGGTCTTGGAGGTTGAGCATGAAATTCTGCCGGAAGCGGTTAAGGAATATTGCCTGGGAAATATTCGGGTTGAAGGAAGAAAAGTGCGTATAAAATAACGAGGAGGTTTTTATGAGAGCGTTAATCAGTGTGTCGGATAAAAGCGGAGTGTTGGAGTTTGCAAAAACTCTGGAGGAGCTGGGGGTGGAGATCATATCCACAGGCGGCACGGCAAGACTTCTAGAGGAAAACAAAATCAAAGTTACAGGTATAAGCGACGTGACTGGGTTTCCTGAATGTTTGGACGGTAGGGTAAAGACTCTTCACCCCAGCATACATGGAGGAATCCTTGCCATGAGAGACAATCCCGCCCACATGGAAAAGCTTCAGGAGCTAAACATACAACCAATAGACATTGTAGCGGTGAATCTTTACCCTTTCAAGGAGACGATATCTAAAGAGGGCGTGAGTTTGGAAGAGGCCGTAGAAAACATCGATATTGGAGGCCCGACCATGATAAGAGCCGCTGCTAAAAATTATAAGGACGTAGCGGTCATAACAGACCCTGTGGATTACAAGACGGTAATAGATCAGCTTAAGGATAAGGGATCGGTGGATGTTGATGTCAAATACGACCTTGCGCTCAAAGTTTTCCAGCATACGGCAAATTACGATGCTATGATTAGCGCTTATCTTAAGGAGCAAGCCGGCAAGGAAACAATGGATGAGACTTTGACGGTAACCTTTGAAAAAGTGCAGGATTTAAGATACGGTGAAAACCCTCATCAAAAAGCGGCCTTTTATAAGGAAGTCGGGAAACAAAGCGGAACCTTGGTGGATGCTGTTCAGCTTCACGGCAAGGAGCTTTCGTATAACAATATCAATGACACAAACGGAGCCTTGGAGGCATTGAAGGAATTTTACGGTACCCCTACGGTGGTGGCGGTTAAGCACGCGAATCCTTGCGGAGTTGGAAGTGCCGATAGCATTTATGAGGCTTTTATTAAGGCTTACGAAGGAGACCCTGTATCTATTTTTGGGGGCATAGTGGTAGCCAATGGAGAAATTGACAAGAAAACGGCGGAAAAAATAAACGAACTTTTCATTGAGGTACTGGTTGCTCCTTCTTATAGCGAAGAAGCTCTTGAGGTGCTCACCAAGAAGAAAAACATAAGGATACTCAAATTAGAGGGCATAGAGAAGAGGTATCAAGGCTATGAGCTTAAAAAAGTCATGGGCGGAATCCTGCTGCAGGATACTGACAGCGTGCTCTTGGGAGAGGACTTAAAAGTTGTCACTAAAAGACAGCCAACAAAAGAGGAAATGGAAGATTTGATCTTTGCCTGGAAAGTGGTGAAAAATACTAAATCCAATGGAATCAGTTTGGCTAAGGATAAAATGCTCATAGCAAATGGCCCGGGACAGGTAAGCAGGATTTGGGCCTTGCAAAATGCAATTAGGCAAGGTGGAGAAAGCTTGATTGGGTCGGTGTTGGCCTCAGATGCCTTTTTTCCCTTTGAAGATTCTGTGGAAGCTGCGAACAAAGCAGGGGTTACGGCCATCATTCAGCCTGGTGGGTCAATCAGGGATGAAGATTCCATAAAGCTTTGCGACAAGTACGGTATTGCCATGGTATTTACCGGCATGAGACATTTTAAACACTAAAGGAGCAATTAAAATGAAGGTATTGGTAGTAGGTTCAGGAGGAAGGGAACATGCTTTGGTCTGGAAGATAGTCCAAAGTCCAAAAGTAAAAAAAGTTTACTGCGCTCCCGGCAATGCAGGCACGGCGAGTCAAGCGGAGAATGTTGATATCAACGTGGACGATATTACCGCTTTAGCGGATTTTGCTCAAAAAGAAAATATAGATTTGACTGTTGTTGGTCCGGAGCTTCCCCTCGTGCTCGGCATTTCTGATGAATTCAATAAAAGAGGGCTTGCGGTTTTTGGACCGGACAAAGTTTGCTCTCAATTTGAGGGCAGCAAGGCATTCACGAAAAAGTTTTTAATGAAGTACGACATACCCACTGCGGCATATGGAGAGTATGATGACATCCGAAATGCGATATCAGATATTGACAAGTACGGCTATCCAGTAGTGATAAAGGCGGACGGTCTTGCTGCGGGCAAGGGTGTGATAATAGCGGAAACTAAGGATATCGCTTTGAAAGCTCTAGAAGACATGATGGAGAAACAGGTCTTTGGAGACTCTGGAAAAGTTGTGGTACTTGAAGAGTTCTTGGAAGGTATCGAGGCATCAGTTTTGTGTTTTGTGGACGGCAAAAAGATAATACCAATGGAAAGCGCACAAGATTACAAGAGGATTTTTGACGGGGACAAAGGGCTGAATACTGGTGGAATGGGGACGTATTCACCAAACAGGCTATTTGACCATGAATTGGAAGAAACTATGAAAAAAGAGATACTTGAACCTATCATGGAAGGGCTGCTTTCTGAAGGAATGGACTTCAGGGGGGTTTTGTTCATCGGCCTTATGATAAAGAACGGAAAGCCGAAAGTACTCGAATTCAACGTAAGATTCGGTGATCCTGAGACTGAGTCTGTTTTGTTGAGGCTGGAATCCGACATAGTAGAGATATTCGAAAAAGTCGTAAGGGGCAATCTTTCTCCTAATGACTTGAAGTGGAAAAGCGACAAGGCTGTTTGCGTAGTTCTTGCTTCGGGAGGATATCCAGGGGAATACGAGGTAGGCAAGGAAATAAAAGGAATCGATGGGGTGGATGGAGCCATCGTCTTTCACTGCGGCACAAAGGCTGCAGATGGGAAAGTCGTCACCGACGGGGGGCGCGTACTTGCGGTTTCCGCCACTGGGGAAGACCTAAAAAAAGCAGCAGAAAAAGTATACGGCGAAATCAATAAAATAAGCTTTGAAGGCATGCAGTACAGGAAAGATATCAGTAAGTAGGAATATATTGTGAAAAATAACCTTTATTGACCTCTGGCACCTTGTAATTTCCATGGTTTTATGGAATAATGTAATTAATATTCTTTAAGGGAGAAAGCCAGTGAAAAAGAAGAGGAGAAAAAAACCCAACAGAGCCACTTGGTTGATTATCTTATTGGTATGCGGGTATTTTCTTTATAATTTTGTATCCACCGAAATCCAGTTGATCCAACTGAGAAGTCAAAGGGATTATCTTCAGGAACAAATCTCTATAGAAAAAGATAAATCCGATCAACTCACCCAGGAGCTAGAGCAGATTCACTCCGACGAGTATATCGAGACATTGGCGAGGCGGTACTTCGGGCTCGTTTATCCCCGTGAGAAAATAATTATCGAAGTTGAACCTGATAGTAATAAAAACTAACAAATAAACAAGGAGGATTTTTTTGATGCCATTTGAGGTTGATCAAATTGTTGAAGGTGTTGTAAAAAGCATCACGAAATTTGGAGCATTTATTGATTTAGGGGGTAAGGTAGGACTCGTACACATATCCGAAGTAGCTGACGGCTATGTCAAAGAAGTTTCTGATCACTTGAATGTAAATGACACAGTAAAAGTAAAGGTTATTTCTGTAACTGAAGGTAAGGTAGGACTTTCCATCAGGCAAGCGCAGCCTAAAAAGGAAGAAGCGCCAAGACCGCGACCGTACCCTAAGTCTTCTGGGTACAAAAAGAGTGTACCTGTAAGCAGCGCTCCAGTAACTATTGAAGACAAGATAAACCAGTTTTTAAAAGACAGCGATGAAAGACAGCAGGCTCTTAAAAAAAGTGCAAAAAAGGGAAAAAACAGATGTTTTAACAGATAGCAATCATAAAATTTCGCATCCCGTCGGGGTGCTTTTTTTAAATATTTTTTTAAAAAGGGAGTTTGGGGCATTGAAAATAGCAGCTATTGACATAGGAACCAATTCCATGAGGCTAATGGTGGCTGAAACGGAAGATGAAAGGATCATAGAAAAGGAAAAGTACATTTTTTTTACTAGAATGGGGGAGGGTTTGGACAAGTCCAAAATCATTTCAAGAGAGGTCATGGAAAGAAACTTCAAAGGCTTGGAGGAGGTAAAGGCAATATGCGACCAAAAAGGCGTAGAGGCTATTGTTGCCTATGGCACCAGCGCATTGAGAGATGCAGTTAACAAATCCGATTTTATCGCTGAGGCTTTTGATAGGACGGGAATTAAAGTTGAGACGATTTCCGGTGAAGATGAAGCATTCTATGGATATCTGGGAGTGATCAGCTCTCTGGAGTCTCGGGATTTCCTTATAATTGACGTAGGAGGAGGAAGCACTGAGTTTATACAAATAAAAGAAGGAGAAAGAAAATGTTTGAAAAGCCTGGATATAGGAGCTGTTCGATTAAGCGAAAAGTTTCCATTGGGTGATCCCCCTGATATTGGCATGATAGCCCTTCTTGAAGAACATCTAGATAATATTTTCGATAAAAAGTTTGAGGATGGGGTATCGGATAAGCTTTTAGTCGGTATTGGTGGAACGGCTACCACTCTTTCGGCAATAAAACTAGGCCTTGAATCTTACGATCCGGATAAGATAGGTGGAAGCAGGCTTTCCTATAATGAAATTGAAAAGATTTACCGCAGGCTTTCCCAAATGACTTTAAAGGAAAGGCTTGATGTAAAGGGCCTTGAACCTAAGCGTGCAGACATTATTCTGACGGGCACCGCTATAATTAAAAGGTTTATGGAACGTTATGAAATCAGTGAAATAGTAATCAGTGACAATGACAATCTGGAAGGTACAGTTTATCATAAAATAAAAAAAAATAAAATTAAGAAAAAGTATTGACTTAGCATTTTTTATATACTATAATGGTGCTTGTCTCTTAAAAGAGCCGGAGTGGCGGAACTGGCAGACGCACAGGACTTAAAATCCTGCGATCCCAAAAGATCGTATCGGTTCGATTCCGATCTCCGGCACCAAAACGACGCGGGGTGGAGCAGCTGGCAGCTCGTCGGGCTCATAACCCGGAGGTCGCAGG
>CAZOTE010000068.1:0-11038 GCA_964582705.1 uncultured Eubacteriaceae bacterium
TAGCTGCGATAGCTGAGCTGAAGATTGCCAAGGAATTGACTTATGACACCATTGAAGAATACAGATAGAGCATCGGCCAAATTTTTTATTCACCGACGCTGAATTATGTGTTATAATTATGTTCGCTATTTCAAAAAAAGGTGGAAAATAAAATGGATTTTTTTCTAGTGGTATTATCATATTTTATCGGCAATATCTCATTTGCATATTTGCTTACCAAATACAAGATGAAGGAAGACATAAGGAATTTTGGAAGCGGCAATGCAGGTACGACGAATGTTTTAAGGGTCTTGGGTAAAAAGTATGCAGCCCTCGTGTTGCTTGGAGACGTGCTCAAAGGAGCAGTGCCGGTTATTTTGGCCAATGCTTTTGCAGGCATGGACATAACGGTGATGCTTTGCGGCCTGGCTGTAATAGCGGGACACAACTGGCCGGCTCTAATGGGATTTAGGGGAGGCAAGGGCATTGCAACATCCATAGGAGTGTTTTTGGTGTATGATCCCTTCGTTGCGTCGGTTTGCTTGGGGCTGGGAATAGTACTCATAGTGATTACCAGATACGTTTCTCTTGGGTCCATATCCGGAATGGCCTTGTTGCCGGTGGTGACATATCTTGCTTATGGTGCTGACTTGAGGCTGGTATTCGCTCTTATAATCTCTGTCTTCTCTGTCTATAGGCACAGATCGAATATCGTCAGGTTGATTCAGGGCAATGAAAACAAGCTGGGTCAAAAAAAGATTTAAATTTAATAAATTTTGCAGGAAAGAACTCTGCAAAATTTATTTTTTTTTGTATTTATTTTTCTCAGTCTCTATAGTATACTAGATATGCGTTGTATTTATCGTTCATATACTATATAAAGTATAATTATAGACTTAGGAGGTTATCGCGTGTCCAATTTAAAAGGAGTCGTAAAGAGGGTTTTTACCAAGCAGATGGAGGAGGACAAGTCACTCACCGTGTATGATTTGTTTCAGTGGAAGACAGTAGACGTTTTCATGAAGAACTGGAAGACAGGAAAGATCATTGCAGATATGCAGGAATTAGAGTTTCCGGAAGACTATAGTCAGACCGCCTGCAATATCATTGCGACGAAGTATTTCAGAAAAGCAGGAGTGAACAATTCAGCAGGACATGAAAGAAGCATGAGGGAAGTTGCTCACAGATTGGTTAAATTCTGGGTCGATTCCTTGAAAGATGAAGGAATATTAAAAAATAAAAATGAATATGAAATAGTTTATGATGAACTCGTATACGGACTCCTCAGCCAGATGTGGGCCCCCAACTCTCCTCAGTGGTTCAATACAGGATTATATAACAGCTATGGAATAAAAGGAGAAAAAGATAATCTCTACTATTTTGACATCGAAAAACAGGACGTGGTGGAGAGCCCCGACAGATACTCAAGAACCCAGGCTTCTGCCTGCTTCATTTTATCTATAGAAGATAAGCTAATGGGAGATCACTCAATCACCGAACAATATGTCAGCGAGACAAAGCTCTTCAAGGGTGGATCTGGAGTGGGAACCAACTTTTCTAATATAAGAGGAATGGACGAGAGGCTTTCAAGCGGAGGGTATTCCTCTGGTATGATGAGCTTTTTGCAGGGTCTTGACCGAAACGCAGGTGCAATTAAGTCTGGAGGGACTACGAGAAGAGCGGCGAAGATGGTCATAACAGATATAGATCATCCTGAAATAGAAAGCTTTATCACTTGGAAGGCTAGAGAGGAAAAGAAGGTCAGAGATCTAGGTAAAATGGGATACGATACCTCCATGGACGGCGAAGCTTATTCAACGGTAGGAGGACAAAACAGCAACAACTCAGTCAGGCTAAACAGATCTTTTATGGAAAAGGTCATGAATTTGGATAAGGATCCTGATGAGGAGATCACATTATCCGGGAGAGTGGACGGAAGCATTGATAAAAACGTAAAGGTAAGGGATCTATGGAACCTTATCAACAAATCATCCTGGGAGTGTGCAGACCCGGGGCTGCAGTTTGACGACTTGTTTAATGCATGGCATACATGCCCGGGAGGTGAAGACGGAAAGGTCGGAGAGAAGTACAATAGGATAAACGCCACCAACCCATGCAGCGAATATGCTTTTTTGGATGATACAGCCTGCAACCTGGCGTCGATAAACGTTTATAAGTTTTACGACGAAAAAAACAATTCTTTTCAGACTGACAGATATGTTCATCTCATTGAGATGATTCAGCTTGTTTTGGAGGCGTCAATACACTGGGGACAGTTTCCCACCAGGGACATAGCAAGAAAAAGCCACCTGTTCAGAACTACAGGTCTTGGTCTTGCCAACACATCCTCGCTTTTATTGGCACTGGGACTCCCTTACGATTCTGATGGGAGCAGGAATTTAGTTGCGTCTTTATCTGGAATCATGACAGGAGCATCATACAGGATGTCAGCATTCATGGCAGAAGCTGTGGGCCCTTTTGAGAAGTATGATACAAATAAAGAGCATATGCTGAAGGTAATAAGAAACCATTCGAGAATCGCAGGAGCTCGAGAGGATGAACTGGAGGATATCCACTATGAGCCGCAAATGGTTGATCACGGTGTTTTAAAGGATATAAGCATGGGTTACCTAGGAGATACCCTTAAAAATCTTTGGAGCGAAGCATATTCTTATGGTGAAGCATACGGGTATAGAAACGCACAGGTATCCGTCATAGCTCCTACAGGGACGATTTCCCTTGCCATGGATTGCGGCGCGACCTCGATTGAACCCTTTTACAGCCATATAGTATTTAAGCAGCTGGTAGGAGGAGGCAATCTTGAGATGGTAAATCCAATTTTAGAGATAGCCCTTAAGAATTTAGGTTACAAAAAGAACCAGATAAAGGATGTCATCGACTATATAATCGAAAAAGACGACGAAGGAAAAGTCATCCACGGAAGCGTATCCGGCGCGCCTCACTTAAAAGAAGAACACTATAAGATATTTGATACGGCAAACACGATATCCCCTGAAGGACATGTAATGATGGTATCGGCTATCACGCCCCTTATCAGTGGATCTGTGTCTAAAACGGTGAATCTCCCAAATACCGCCACGGTAGAGGATATAGATTCCATTCATAGACTGGCCTGGAAGAGTGGAGCCAAGGCGATTGCCCTTTACAGGGACGGCTGCAAGGCCAGCCAGCCACTCACATCTGGTCTGTCGGGGGAAAAGGAAAGAAGCCTGGAGGATTATACATACCAGGAACTGCTCAACTACAGCAAAAATTGTGTCAAGCACATACCGAATAGAAAAAGACCGGGTGGAATGAGGACTAGCAGGACCCATTCTGCAAAAATAGGTGATATAGAACTATACATAACCATAGGATTTTACGAAGACGGGCATCTTGCAGAAGTTTTTGTTTCTACGGATAAGGAAGGTACTGTGGTGAAAGGACTATTGGCTTCGGTTTCCAAAGCCCTTTCAAACATGCTTCAGTACAATATACCTCCAAAGGAAATATCCAGGCTTTTAAGAGGCCAGCAATTTGAGCCGGCAGGATTCGTATCCAGACACCCCTACATAAAGTACGCATCTTCAATTTCAGATCTTGTAAGCAAGATAATCGATATCGAGATGGGTGATTTCAGCAGATGTCAAGTAAAGCCCGAGGCATTTACTCCCATGAGCAAAGCGTCATTTGTCTCCGGAGGCGATAAACAAGGTGCTTTGACGGAAAATAAAATCCCGGAAGATGGAGAACGCATCTATGGGGAAAGCTGTTCGTCCTGCGGCAGCACCAGAATGATGAAAAATGGAACGTGCAAGGTGTGCTTGGATTGTGGAAGCACAACTGGCTGCAGCTAATTAAAAGACGGGCGCCTTGGTTTTATCTGAGACGCCCGTTATTTAGCTTTTAATTTTGGCTTAAATCAATTAAAATTAAATATGAGTCCAGTTTAATAAAGAAATGGCTAGGTGATGATTTGGAAGAAAAAAACGTTCACAGGATAAAATTAAATGACAAGGAAATAATACTGCTGGGTACAGCCCATGTATCGAAAAATAGCGCTGAACAGGTTAAAGAGCTTATAGAAAGAGAAAAACCCGATTCGGTATGCATAGAGCTGGATGAACAAAGATACAAGTCCATAAAGGACAAGGATAAATGGCGAAATACGGACATAGTCAAGATAATTAAAGAAAAAAAAGCCGGCTTCATGCTAACAAATATCATACTGTCCAATTATCAAAGAAAGATTGCCGAACAATTTGAAATAAATGCAGGACAAGAGATGATACAGGGAATCGAATCTGCGGAAGAGGTCGGGGCTAAAACCGTTTTGGCAGATAGAAACATCCAAACCACATTTATAAGGCTATGGCGAAAGGTATCTCTTTGGGGCAAGATAAAGCTGATTTCCAGCATAATGTACAGCCTCATAGACGATGAGGCGATTACCGAAGAGGATTTGGAGAGGATGAAAACAGAGGATATGCTCACATCTGCACTGGCGGAGCTTTCTAAGGCATTTCCTGACCTTAAGAAATACATAGTGGACGAGAGAGATCAGTACCTTGCCTACAAAATAAAAAATGCTCCAGGTAAAAAAATACTGGCAGTTTTGGGAGCAGCTCACACTCCGGGAGTTAAGCTGGAATTGTTTAAGGAGCAAGATATAAAGGACCTTGACAGCATTCCGGAAAAGTCGATATTTTCAAAGTTAAGCGGATGGATAATACCGGGGCTGATAATCTTGATGATAATGCTGACGTTTTCAGTGGATAGCAGTCTAGGAATAAACCAAGTCATAAATTTCGTGCTGTGGGTTGGAACACTGGCAGCTATAGGGACATTTTTGGCATTTGGCCATATATACTCCGCCATAACCTCATTTGTAATGGCTCCTTTTAGTGCGATAAATCCTTTTCTTGCCACGGGGTGGTTTGCAGGGTTGATGGAAGCGCATATAAGAAAACCGAAAGTGGAAGATTTTGAGAACCTGTCAAAGGATCTATACACGTTGAAAGGTTTCTGGAAAAACAAGGTAACCAGGATATTGTTGGTCGTAGCATTTTCGAATATTGGATGCACCATAGGAATTTGGATAAGTGGAGCAAACATAGTAAGTACATTTTTTGATATTTTTTTCAGGTAACACAGCGAGCGGCCATGGCCGCTCGTCATATTTTATCATTAGCTTTCCTCTTCTTCTACTTCTTCCAAGAGAAGTCTTTTATTGAAAGAGCCTTGAGCTTCCCTTTTTTTAAGCCTTAGATAATCTATATGCATAGGTTCATAATCCTTCAACTCGACGAGGCATTCTAAAGCTTCATAAATATCTGCTAGCTCCTCCTCGTTGTCGGACTCTCTAAACTCTTGAATCTCTTCGATGATTTTATCTATCAAGGCATCATGGTACTCTTTCTCGTTTAATTCTTTAACGGAGTGCTTTCTGCCGCTTTTTTCTATGAGCTCTGGAATTTTGTCTCGAATAAGCTTGTTGTAAGTAATTTTCATGATTTCACCTTCCCGAAGTTTTAATATTTACAATATATATATCCAATAATGAAATGATTAAAACTATACTCTATAACAAACCTTGTGGTAAGATAAAACTAGAATTGATATTTGGAGTGATATGACATGGCAGAGATGGTTGGAAAATATTATTTATTAAACGGAAAAGTTCTGGAAACCGTAAAAGATGATGTTTCCTTTAAGAGATCCAGCATATATGAAGTGATGAAGGTCTTAAGGGGCAAGCCGTTGTTTTTAAAGGATCATTTAAATAGATTCAAGATATCCTTGGAGATGGCCGGATTTAAAGACCTTGTCGATATTGAAATCATAAAAAAGCAGGTATGGGAGCTGATTGAAATCAATGACATCTCAGGTGTCAACGTAAGAATCGTAATAACTCCGGATAAGGACGGATACGACCTGATGATGTACTTGTTAAAAACCGCAGTTCCCCCTGAATTATCAAGTGATTTGGGAGTTTTAGCCAGGACTTATAAAGGCAGACGCAAGGATCCCAATATAAAAAGCACTGCTGAATCATACAAGGACCTGCTTGAAAAACAGGAGTATCAAGGAGTTTTTGAGCTGTTGTTCGTTGATGAAAAAAACGAGATTTTAGAAGGCAGCAAAACGAATGTATTCTTTGTTAAAAAAGACGGCATCTATACAGCGCCTGCAGGAAGCGTTCTTCCAGGCATTACAAGGAAACAGATATTTAGCATATGTATGGAAGAATCTATAAAAATAACTGAAAAATACATCTCACTGAAAGAGTTGGAGGAAGTCGAGGCGGTATTTTTAACAGGAACTTCAATAGGAGTGCTCCCAGTATCGAAAATAGATGACACGAATTTTGACTTGAATGATAAAACAGTTTCGATGCTTGCTGAGAAGTATGAGGAGAGAGCATCAAGAGATATAGAGAGAGCGGAAATGCCTAAATGAAAATATGTATTGCATCTGAAGAAATGAGAAGGGAATCCAGAGAGTGCATTCTAAGGCTGGTGGATAAGTTAATCTTTATTAAGCCTTTGGAGGAACTATACCCAGCGATTAGTTCTCATGGAGATATTCAAGTATGCCCCGTCGGAAAGAGCAAAATAGTCGTCCATCCCAAAATTAACCATGAAACCTTGGCGTCGATGAAAAAAGCTGGCCTAGAGGTGTTGACAGGCAAAATGGAGCTTAAAGGAAAATACCCTGAAAACATCTATTACAATGTGGGGATATGCGGCAAGTACTACTTTCACAAGCTGTCACATACAGATTCCGTCATTAGAGTAGAGCTGGCGAAAAAAAATATAATACCTGTTGGAGTAAGGCAGGGATACGCAAAGTGCTCCATGATATCAATCGGAGGAAGAAGAGCAGTAACTTCTGATGCTGTCATCGGAAAAAAAACTTTTGGTTTGGGCATAGAAACACTTCTTCTACCACCCGGTGGTGGGATTCTGCTGCCTGGATTTGATTACGGATTCATAGGAGGATGCTGCGGGGTGGATGATAGTGAGAAGGTCGTCTTTTTAAACGGCAGCACGGATAAATATCTTTACGGTGAAGAATTGAGAGCATTTATAAAAAGAGCTGGATACAATTTAGTTGAACTACATGGGGGCGCCCTCGAGGACATAGGAAGCATTTTCATATTTGAGGTTTAAATATACCGCTATTTTGTTTGAATCAAGAAAATAGCGGTATATTTAAAAAAAGACATAAATGGAGGTGGCGGCATGAACACGGCAGCCTTTTTCGATGTAGACGGAACGCTGTACCGGGACTCTCTTATGGTGGAGCATTTTAAAAAATTAATAAAATACGAGGTTTTAGACCCATCCATTTGGCATGGAAATGCAAAGCGGAAGTTTGAAAACTGGGTTAAAAGGCACGGAGACTATGAAGATTACCTACTGGAGATCGCCCAGATCTATCTTGACAGCATGAAAGGACTGGACAGGGATTACATAAACTTCATAACAGACCAAGTAGTCAAGCTTAAAGGGGAGCGGGTATATAGGTACACCAGAGACAGGATAAAATGGCACCTAAGCCAAGGGCACAAGGTAATATTTATTTCTGGGAGCCCCTCTTTTCTAGTAGAGAAAATGGCCCAAAAATATGATGTAGACCACTATATAGGCACGGAATACCTAATAGATGAAGATAACAAATTTACAGGAGAGATCGTTCCAATGTGGGAGTCGGAAAGCAAGAACAAGGTAATTGATGAATATGTAAATAAGTTGGGGATCGATCTTGATTCAAGCTACGCTTACGGGGATACAACAGGGGATTTTGCCATGCTCAGCATGGTGGGTCATCCGGTTCTCATAAACCCTATCAAAAAACTGGTAGAACAGTTTCAGGCAGATGAGAAGCTAAGGGCAAAGGCCAGGATTATAGTTGAGAGAAAGGATGTTATCTACCAGATTCCTGCGGACGTAGAGATTCTCTAAACAAAATATTTGACATGGATTAAAAGCTTTAATATAATAACTTCAAAGACGATGAACAGGACACGCTGCAAGATTCCGGTTTTTAGAGAGAAGGCACAAAGCTGAAAGTGCTTTTAAATCAGGGTTTGTGGGCACCACCTTGGAGTTGCAGGTTGAATCAAGTAGGCCTTGCCGGGATGACCGTTATCAAAATGAGAGGATTTCAATCAATTAGGGTGGAACCGCGTATATTACGTCCCTTGCTTCGGCAAGGGATTTTTTGATTTTAAACGGAGGGATAAAAATGATAAAGATTACTTTGAAAGATGGAAGCGTTAAAGAATATGACAAGCCCACTACTGCGTTTCAGGTGGCTAACGATATTAGTGAGGGTCTGGCAAGGGTAGCCTGCGCTGCGGAGATTGACGACGAGCTGGTGGATCTCAGGAAAGAAATACGTGAAGATTGCAGCTTAAACATCTTGACATTCGACAGCGATGGAGGCAAACATGCATATTGGCATACCTCAACGCATGTAATGGCCCAAGCAGTAAAGAGGACATTTCCAGAGGCTAAGTTGGCTATCGGTCCGGCTATAGACAACGGGTTTTATTACGATTTTGATGTAGAGAAAACATTCACCCCTGAAGATCTGGAAAAGATCGAAGGCGAAATGAAAAAAATCATCAAGGAAAAGCACAAGATAGACAGGTTCGAGCTGCCTAGACAAGAAGCCATCGAAAAAATGAAAAACATGGGGGAAGACTACAAGGTAGAGCTGATAGAAGGCCTTCCTGAAGATTCGGTGATCAGCTTTTACCAACAAGGTGAATTTATAGACCTCTGTGCAGGTCCCCATCTTATGAACACAGGGAACCTGAAAGCATACAAGCTCTTGAGCATCGCCGGAGCTTACTGGAGAGGCGACGAAAAGAACAAGATGCTCCAAAGGATATATGGCACGGCATATCCTAAAAAAGCAATGCTTGAGGATTATATCAACCGTTTGGAGGAAGCAAAGCGGAGAGATCACAGAAAGCTGGGAAAAGAGTTGGACTTGTTTTCAATACAGGAGGAAGGTCCAGGATTTCCGTTTTTCCATCCAAAGGGCATGGTGCTAAGGAATGTATTAGAAAATTTTTGGAGACAGGAGCATGACAAGTACGATTACCAGGAAATAAAAACTCCTGTGATTTTGGATGTGGAGCTTTGGAAAAGGTCGGGACACTGGGGCCATTACAAGGAAAACATGTACTTCACTCAAATTGATGACAGGGAATTTGCTGTAAAGCCTATGAATTGTCCAGGCGGCATGCTTATGTATAAAAGAGCTATGCACTCCTACAGGGATCTTCCGATTAAGATGGCTGAACTGGGATTGGTCCACAGACACGAACTTTCAGGAGCTCTTCATGGTCTCATGAGGGTCAGGAACTTTACTCAGGATGATGCCCACATCTATATGACAAAAGAACAGATAAAGGAGCAAATCATAGAAGTAATAGAGCTGACGGATAAAATCTACAAGGTTTTTGGATTTACATACCGGGTAGAGCTTTCAACCAAACCTGAAAAGGCAATGGGAGATGACAAGGATTGGGATATAGCCACTGATGCTTTGAGGGAAACCTTGGAGGAGAAGGCCATTAACTACCGGATAAACGAAGGGGACGGAGCGTTTTATGGACCCAAAATCGACTTTCACCTGGAAGACTGCATAGGGAGGACTTGGCAGTGTGGAACGATACAGTTGGATTTTCAAATGCCTGAGAGATTTGACCTGACGTATATAGGTGCAGACGGTGAAAAGCACAGACCGGTAATGGTGCACAGGACAGTTTTGGGAAGCATCGAGAGATTCATAGGAATACTTATAGAGCACTATGCAGGGGCATTCCCCTTATGGCTATCTCCCGAGCAGGTAAGAATTATGCCCATAGCTCCTGCTCATCACGAATACGCTAAAGAGATCGCCGCTATGTTGAAGGATAATAACATCAGAGCTGAACTGGATTTAAGGGACGAAAAAATAGGTTACAAGATACGTGAAGCCCAGCTTCAAAAGACTCCATACATGTTGATTCTAGGCCAAAAGGAAGTTGAGACCAAGACTGTTTCAGTAAGATCCAGAAAAGAAGGAGACTTAGGTGCCTTGGGAAAAGAGGATATTTTGAAAAATCTTTTGGATGAAATCAAAGAAAAACGCAATTAAGGTTGACTCTAGAGCTAAGAATATGATATGATTCTGTGGTAACGAAGTAGAAGGTCCACTTCTCACCTTGGGTTCTTAAGGATTCGGGTCAATATGTTTTAATTGTTAATTAAGGCAGGTGGATATTTCTACCTGCCTGTTATTTATTTTATAGGAACTTTAAAGGCTAACAGGCCGATAGGTCAAAAAGCGCCAAGGCGTTTCTAAATTAATACGGAGGTGTATACTTATCAGTAAAGAAATCCAAATCAATGAACAGATCAGGGACAAGGAAATCAGAGTAATAGGTGACGACGGCGAGCAGCTGGGAATAATGACGTCAAGAGACGCTCAGAGACTGGCTGACGAAAAGGAACTGGATCTGGTTAAAATCAGCCCGAATGCAAAACCACCGGTTTGCAAAATCATGGATTACGGAAAATTCAAATACGAGCAAAGCAGAAAAGACAAAGAGGCAAAGAAGAAGCAAAAGGTCATCAATGTAAAAGAAATAAGAATGTCTGCTGCAGTACAGGACCACGACCTTAACGTAAAGGCCAAAAACTGTATTAAGTTTTTGGAAAACGGAGACAGGGTTAAAGCATCGGTTAGGTTTAGAGGAAGAGAAATGGCCTATACCGATACAGGCAGAGAGCTTTTAATGAAGTTTGCCGATATAGTCGCTGATTCCGGAAAGGTTGAAAAACTACCGGTCATGGAAGGCAGAAGCATGGTTATGTACTTGGTGCCTAAAAAAGAAAGTTAACAGACATCAAACCAATTTAGTTTGATCATAAATGAACCAACTTATACATATAACGGAGGGAGGAAGCAAAATGCCTAAAATGAAATCCCACAGAGGAGCGGCAAAAAGATTCAAAGTTACAAAATCCGGAAAGGTTAAAAGAGCGAAAGCCTTTAG
>CAZOTE010000069.1:0-10902 GCA_964582705.1 uncultured Eubacteriaceae bacterium
CGGGATTTGAACCCGCGACCCTCGCCTTGGCAAGGCGATGCTCTACCACTGAGCCACTTTCGCATTATATGTGTCGGTTGTCTTGATCATCAACTCGCTTTTATATTATACTCAGTATCATGTAAAAATTCAAGCCCTAACAGGCAATTAATTATCAATTTTCTATTCCTCTGCCTTAAAATTGTATAGAGGCTTGATTATATCTACAATATCGACTGTATCTTTGACGTATGCCAAGATGCTGTCGATAGGCTTGTAGGCAAAAGGAGCCTCGTCCAAGGTTCCCTTGTTTACTGATGTGGTGTATATGCCTTCCATGGACTCTTTAAAGCCCTGAAGAGACAAAGATCTCTTAGCTTCAGTTCTGCTCATCAGCCTCCCTGCTCCGTGAGGCGCCGAGTAGTTCCACTCCGGATTGCCTTTTCCGATGCATATCAGAGAACCATCCCTCATGTTCATTGGTATTATCAGTTTTTCTTCTTTTTTTGCAGACACTGCACCTTTTCTAAGAATCATCATGTCGAGATCGATGTAGTTGTGTATCGTAGTGAATTGCTCTAAAGGTAAAATCGAAAATCTATCCATAATCTTTTCCGCTATTATTTCCCTGTTTCTTACTGCAAAGCGCTGGACAATTTTCATGTCGTTGATGTAGTCATCAAAGCCCTTGCCTTCCGGAGGATTCTTCTTTAAAGCTTTCCACGCTTTCACCTGATATAGCTCTGCAACTTGTTTCCCAAGGTTCCTGCTTCCGCAATGAACCTGCAGATACATCAATCCCTTGTCGTCTTTGGATATCTCTATGAAATGATTGCCTCCCCCTAAGGTACCCACGGACCTTATAAGCCTTTCGTGGTTTTTGAGCTCATTGATGCACCTTAGACCGTTTATATCAAAAATTTCAACAGGCTTGTCATAAACCTTGAAAGAGTATGGTATATTTTTATAAATAAAGTTATCAAGTGCTGCAAAATCAAACCCTTCTGCTTCAAACTTAACTACCTCTACGCCGCAGCCTATATCAACCCCTACAAGATTTGGAACAACTTTGTCCAATACAGTCATCGTCGTTCCTATAGTGCATCCCGCTCCCGCGTGGACATCCGGCATTATCCTTATTTTTAGCCCCTTTGCCCAACTTTGATCACAGAGCTCTTTTATTTGCATCTTTGCATTTATATCTATATCGTTTGTATATACTATAGCTGTATTGAACTTGCCTTTTATTTCCACAACGAATCCCTCCTTGCCTACCTTAATGATACTACAAAGAAAATCATTCCACTACAAATTATTGTCAATCTATTTTTAAGTTCGCCTTGTTGTGATAAGATTATACATATAAAAATTTACTAGGAGGATTTTCAATGGATTTTTTAACACTTGCAAAGAAAAGATATTCTTCTCGAAAATACTCAACCAAAAGCGTAGAGCCTCAAAAACTCGACTACATTTTGGAAGCGGGGAGAGTCGCGCCTACAGCTAAAAATCTGCAGCCCCATAAGATCTTGGTGATTCAAGAGCCAAAAGGACTTGAAAAGCTTGCAAAGTCTGCAAGGACTTATTCTGCTCCCGTTGCACTTTTAGTATGCGCAGATCATACTCAAGCCTGGGTGCGTCCCTTCGATGGTAAAGATCATGGAGATGTAGATGTGAGCATTGTAACAGATCATATGATGCTAGCTGCAACTGAACAAGGCCTAAACACCGTCTGGGTGTGTTATTTCGATCCGGAAATCATCAGGGAGGAATTTGCCATACCTGAAACTTTAGAACCCGTAAATGTACTCCTGTTAGGATATGCTGAAGACAGCCCGAAACCCATTGATAGGCATGATGAAATGAGAAAACCTTTGAGCGAAACCGTGTTTTACGAAAAATTTTGATATCGGGAGGCAACAATGGAAAAGATATTTACATCTGAATTGGAGGATGCTATAAAATCACTTCACCTTGGAGGAGCATTCCTGACCACAAGCACAGGGGCAAAAGACAATACCATGACCATATCCTGGGGGATGATAGGCTACCAATGGAAAAGACCTGTCTTTATGGTACTTGTCAGAAAATCTAGATATACCCATGATATTTTGGAAAACAGCGATGAATTTACCGTCAGCATTCCCAAGCTCGGCAAAATGAAGGAAGCCTTGACCCTGTGCGGAAGCAAATCCGGACGGGATATGGACAAATTTGAAGCTGCCGGGCTTATAAAGGCAAACGGGAAGAAGGTTTCCGTTCCGGTAATAAGTGATTGCTTGCGTACATACGAATGCAAGGTTGTCTACAAGCAGGATATGGACCCAAAGCTATTAAATCCGGAGATTGAAAAATTAATTTACAATGGAAATAACCACCATACTTTATATTATGGTGAAATAGTATCATCCTATTAAAAACACAGCGGTTGCCTGCAGCCGCTGTGTTTCTTATAACATTTGATTATTGTTAACCTTTATTTACATCCTGATTAAAGCTTCCCATTTTGTATCCTTCAAGGTCTAAAGATACATATTTAAATCCAGCATCCTTTATTCCTTTTGATATCCTGTCCATCAATGCTTCGTCAAAAATCTTGTGACGTTCATTTTGAGGGATCTCTATCCTGGCAAGATCGTGATGACACCTTACCCTCACAGCCTTGAACCCAAGATCCATCATATATTTTTCAGCTTCTTCAATTTTTTCAAAGTCTTCTTCCCTTAAAGGAGTGTTGTAAGGAATCCTCGTCAGAAGACAAGCATATGCAGGTTTATCCCAGGTATATAGCCCCGCCGTCTTTGAAAGTTCACGTATGTCGGATTTTGAAAATTCATTTTCTTTAAGAGGGCTTACCACGTTAAGCTCACTCAGTGCTTTAAGCCCTGGCCTGTAGTCGCTCATGTCATCGATGTTGGTTCCATCCATTACGTATTTTATACCTTGAGTAGATGCAAATTTAAGTATCTCTCCAAAAACTGCTTTTTTACACAAATAGCACCGATCCTCAGGATTGTCCCTTATTTCATCGATAATTTTCGCTTCAATGAAAACGTGTTTAACGCCTATCGCCTTGGAAGTCTCTCTAGCCTCCTCAACCTCCCATTTCGGGATGTAAGGAGATATGATTGTAACAGCTATCAAATCGTCCCCCAAAGCCTCTTTTGCAGCATGGAGCAAAAATGTGCTATCCACGCCACCCGAAAAGGCTAGCACTGCCTTATTTAGCCCCTTAAGATATTTTATAAGGGATTCATATTTTTCGTTGATTTCCATTTTATCCTCCATCTTTTATGCGTAATTTTATAAATGCAGCTTAACAAGACAAACCTTTTCCTTGTTTTACAGCTGTTTATATATATTTCTATAGATTCTATCAAGCTCCAGGTTGTTGTCTTTGGCAATTTTCAGGCAATCCTCATATTCTGCCTTTTGCTTCAATAGCTTGCCCTTATAAAAACCCTGCTTGACCCTCACCTCTCCCCACTGAGTCTTTACTTTAATTATCTTTCTTTCCAACATGCTTTTTTCAACTTTGTATTTTCTGACTCCCAGTGTGGAAGAGTGCAGGAAAATGACCTCTTCCATATTTTCAACACAGTCTTCACTGCAAAGTATGCTTAGTTTGACGGCAGGCCTGCTTTTTTTCATCAATATTTGGGTTTTGTAAACATCTAAAGCTCCGCCTTCAAAGAGCTTTTCCTCCAAGTGCGAATAATACTCGGGATTCATGTCGTCTATATTTGCCTCGATCATATATTGAATTTCATCGACTTTTTTTTTATCTTCCATTTCAGCAATATAGACCCTAAGCACATTCGGCACATCGAAATCCTTTGTGCCCAGTCCATATCCAGTTTTCTTTATATCCATGCTCAGGTTATTGGTAAAACCATCTGCAAGGGACTTAAGAATAGCCGCTCCGGTAGGTGTCGTAGATTCACCGTCGACAAGGCCTGTCTTTATGGGTATACCCGTCAAAAGCTCCACCGTTGCAGGCGCAGGTACAGGTATTTTACCGTGAGCGCAATTAACAAATCCTCCTCCCACTTGTACAGAAGACGAATAGACACCGTTTATATCCAAAGAATCGTAGCATATGGCTGCACCCACTACGTCAACAATAGAATCGATGGCTCCGACTTCATGAAAATGAACCTTTTCCATGGGCTTTCCGTGGACTTTACCTTCAGCTATAGCTATGTTTTCAAAAATTCTCTTGCTGATCTTTTTAATGTTTTCATTTAAATCGCTGTCATTGATTATCTTGTATACATCCTTTAAATGCCTGTGGGGATGCTCATGTTTTTTTAAGATAACATCAGCCTTAGTTCCGCTTATGCCCTTCTTTTCAGATTTATTAAAAACGACCTCAAAGTCATCACTTATCGAAAGCTTGCTCAGTTCACTTTTTATATATTCCGTGTCGACTCCGATATCCGCCATTGCTCCCAGGTTCATATCCCCGCTTATTCCGCAAAAACAATCATAATATAAAATTTTCAAGTATACCACTCCAATCGGATAAATAATATTGCCTCTAGACATTATAACAAAAATCCGCCTGCAGCAACAGACGGATTAATAACCATTTTATATTTCGCCTATTCTGTGACAAGAGGCAAAATGTCCTGGCTTGTGCTCGATGAACTCCGGCGTTTCAATTCTGCACCTGTCCACTGCATACGGGCACCTATCTACAAATCGGCATCCTTCCTTTGGGTTTATCGGACTTGGCACATCCCCTTCCAGCACAATCCTTTTTTTGCTCCTTTGCACTTCAGGCTCCGGTATAGGTATCGCTGATAACAAGGCTTTTGTATACGGATGAAGGGGATTGTCGTACAGCTCTTCGGATCCGGCAAGCTCCATCATGTGGCCTAAATACATGACCCCTACTCTGTCGGATATGTATCTTACCATAGATAGGTCATGGGCTATGAACATATAGGTAAGACCAAGTTTTGTTTGTAAATCCTTAAGCAGATTTACGACTTGGGCCTGTATGGATACGTCAAGCGCCGATATCGGCTCATCGCAGACAATAAACTTGGGGTTTAATGCCAACGCCCTGGCAATGCCGATTCTTTGCCGCTGTCCTCCGGAAAATTCGTGGGGAAATCTCATGGCATGCTCGTCGTTAAGACCTACGAGCTGCAAAAGCTCGGTCACCCTGTCTTTTCTTTCCTTGCTGCTTTTATATATCTTGTGTATGTCAAGTGGTTCCGCGACTATGTCGAGAACTGTCATCCTTGGATTCAGCGACGCATAGGGATCTTGAAAAATCATTTGAAAGTTTTTTCTTATTTCTGACATGTCATGTCTTGATAAAGCGAAAATATTTTTTCCGTTAAATATAACTTCTCCACCTGTAGGATCATATAGCCTTATAATGGTTCTGCCGGCAGTGGATTTTCCGCAGCCGGACTCTCCTACGAGCCCGAAAGTCTCACCGGGATATATATCAAAGCTGATGCCGTCTACCGCTTTTAGCACAGCTCCTTTTCCAACATCAAAATACTTCTTAAGATTTTTAACTGAAATCAACGGCTCCTGCATCAATCTTCACTTCCTTTCACGCTTTTTGCCATCGGGTGATTCAGCCAGCACCTGCTTGCGTGGGTCTGACTGTGCTTTATAAATTCCGGCATATTGTTCTCGCAAACCTGCATGGCAAAATCGCAACGGTCGTAAAAGGCGCAGCCCTTTGGAGGTATGTATAAATCCGGGGGCGTTCCTTCAATTGACAGAAGCGTCTCGTTTCTCTTCATGTCTAGTCTCGGCACAGAAGCCAACAGCTTTTTGGTATAAGGATGGGATGTGTTATCAAATATCTCACTTGTCAATCCTTGCTCTACGATTTGTCCTGCATACATCACCACTACTCGGTCGCTCGTATCTGCAACTACGCCCAAATCGTGAGTGATCAAAATTATTGCCATATCCATTTTTTCTTGAAGATCTTTCATCAAATCAAGTATCTGTGCCTGTACTGTAACATCCAGGGCAGTGGTCGGCTCATCGGCTATTAGCAGCTGCGGGTTTGAGATCATTGCCAAAGCTATCATTACCCGTTGTCTCATCCCACCTGAAAACTCATGAGGATACTGCTCGATGCGCTTTTCTGGCTGCGGTACCGAAACCAGCTTTAACATCTCAATAGCTTTTTTCTTTGCTTCCTCCTTTGATACGTTCTTATGTTTAACAAGGCCTTCTGTTATCTGTTTTCCTACCTTTGTCGTAGGGTTGAGGGATGTCATGGGATCTTGAAATATCATGCCGATGTGATTTCCCCTGATCTTTTGCATCTCATTTTCCGATTTCATCAACAGGTTTTCACCCTTGAATCTAATTTCTCCTGATTTATAAAACGCCGGAGGAGTTGGCAAGAGCTGCATAATAGAGTTTGCTGTCACGCTTTTACCGCAACCGGACTCCCCTACTACTGCTACAGTTTCCTTTTTGCCAACGTCAAAACTAATATCTCTTACTGCCTCTACCTCTCCAAAAAAAGTTTTGAAAGAGACGGCCAGGTTTTTTATCTCTAATATTTTTTCCATCTTAATATAACCTCTCTTTACTTACGTAATCTTGGATCCAAGGCATCCCTTAATCCATCTCCCAGCACATTGAAGGAGAACATGATTAAAGAAATCAATATGGCAGGTATAATAATCTGATAAGCATTGCCCACAGCCAGCCCTGCCAAACCGTCATTTGCAAGCGTCCCAAGGCTTGACTTTGGAGCCTGGAGACCAAGACCCAAAAATCCAAGGGTTGCTTCTGCAAATATTGCCCGGGGAATGGTCAATGTTACATTGACTAATATAGGTCCCAAAGTATTGGGAAATATATGTTTTTTAAGTATCCACCCCTTGGTTGCCCCAAGAGATTCACTTGCCAGAGAATATTCTGACTCCTTAAGCTGCAGCACCTGCCCCCTGACCAATATCGCCATGGGAACCCATCCCGTCAAGCTCATTGCCAGGATCAACACGAACATGGAGGTTCCTCCACCTTCACGAGAAAGTACTACCGACAGAAGTATTACTATCAACAGATAGGGTATGCTGTAGATTACCTCTGCTATCCTCATCATTATCGAGTCTATTCTTCGAGAGGCTATGCCTGCAATACCACCATAAAAAACTCCTATTAGAAAATCTATGAAGGCCGCGATTATGCCTATGGCAAGGGAATACCTTGCGCCGAACCATACCCTTGTAAACATGTCCCTGCCCAGTTCATCAGACCCAAACCAAAATTCCGCGCCTGGTTTTACATTCCTAAGGGATAAATTTTGTTCGAAGTAGGTAAATCCGGAAAGTTCCGTTCCTACAAAAGACATAACACCCATTAAAACGATCAGCGTAAGCCCAAGCATTGCAAGCTTATTGTGATTTAACCTTCTCCATACATCAGGCCAATACTTGATAGTTGGGCGTTTAATCTTATCGGCATTTTTATTGCTTTTGTCAGCTTTTTGGAAAAGCTCCGGTCTTAGCTCCATATCCGCTCTCATCAACGTCCCTCCTTGACAAGCTTGATTCTTGGGTCAATCATCATGTATGCAACGTCTACTATAAACAACATCGCCACCAATATTATCGCATAGAATATCGTCGTTCCCATTATAAGCGTATAGTCCCTGTTGCTTATTGACTGCACGAAAAATCTACCTAGCCCGGGAATGCCAAATATTTTTTCAATAACGAAGCTCCCAACCAGCAGGTTTGATATGGTAGTGCCCAATATGGATATTACGGGTAGGACGGCATTTCTTACCGCATGCCTTAAAATCACAGCCGATCTTTTTATTCCTTTAGATTTTGCAGTCTTTATGTAGTCCTGTCCCAAAACCTCAAGCATCGAAGATCTCATAAGCCGGGCCATCGTTGCCAGAGGCATCAGCGCCAAGGCAAAGGAAGGCAGCAAGGTATGCTGGAACGTCCCCCATCCTCCAATAGGAAAATAGCTGACGTTTCTTGCGACGAATTGTATCAAAACGGTACCCATGATAAAAGACGGAACTGAAATTCCGATGATTGCTATAATCATAGCCAAATAATCGGGAAACTTGTTTTGATAAAGAGCTGCCAGGCTACCAAGAGCCGGGCCAAATACGATTGCTATAAGAAGAGCCTGTGCTCCAAGCTGTGCCGATACGGGAAAACCCCTCTCAACCATATCGTTGACGGTCTCAACCCTGGACTTCATCGATGCACCCAAATCCCCTTGGAGTAAATTGCCCAGATATATTACATACTGCTCAGGCACTGGCCTATCCAGACCGTATTGGGTTAAAAGGTTTTGATAAACCTGTGGCGGCATTTTGCTTTCAGATTTGAACGGATCTCCAGGGATGGAGTGCATTAAAGCAAAGGTTATGGTTATAACTGCCCAAATTGTCACTATCGAAAGGGCTAATCGCTTTAAAAGGTATTTTGACATTTTCTTTCTCCTTCATTAAGTAACAGTTAGCTTTAACTGTCGTTACTTCTAGTTTATCTATAAAAGAAACCAAGCTCTATTATAATTAATAGAGCTTAGATCTCCTATAATAAAAATTTATTTGTTATATTGATTATTGCACTTCCATATCTGCATATATGAAGTACGGGTATCTATTAACGGGCTTGTAAACGCCGGTTACATAAGATTTTTGAGCATATGGCTGGGTATAGAAATATATTGGAACTACCGGCATTTCTTCCATCAGCAGCTCTTCTGCATTTCTCATGGCTTCCATACGTTCAGCTTGATCTACGCTGTTTCTTGCAATTTGAACGTACTCGTCATACTGCGCATTTGAGTAGCTGGCATCATTGTAAGGTCCATCAGTTACCCACATGTCTATAAACGTCAGAGGATCTATGTAGTCGCCTATCCAACCTGCACGAGATATATCATAATCTCCCGCCTTTTCTCTGTCAAGCTTAACTTGGAAATCGACGTTTTCAAGATTCACTTCGATGCCTAGGCTTGTTCTCCACATTTCTTGAATAGCTTGGGCAATTTTTGCATGGGCTTCAAGCGTATTGTAAAGAAGAGTAAAGTCGTTCATGTCTGATAAAGTCATTCCCTCTTCAGCAAGTCCTTCTTCTAAAAGTGTTTTTGCAGCTACAGGGTCATAAGTGATCAGGTTGCCTACCCCATCTCTGAAGTCTTCGCCTGTTTCATCAGGTATTCCGTAAGGCACTACGCCTTCAGCAGCAAGCTGCCCACCTTGTGATACATTCTCAACGATGGATTCTCTATCAATTGCCATTGAAAGAGCTTGTCTTACCTTGACATTGTTAAATGGTTGAGTCTCGGTATTAAGGTTGTAGTAGTAGGTCGCAAGATCAGTTCCTATAACCAATTCCGGATTATTTTCATCCATCATCCTTGCTACTACAGTTTGTGGAAGCGGCGTTAGAAAATCGAACTCCCCACCTTCATATCTTTGCCAAGCCGTATTTTCGTCATCTAAAATAGCAAATTCAATAGCGTCTAGGTTTACCAAATCTGCATCATAATAATTTTCGTTCTTTTCGATCGTTATGCTGGCATTATGAACCCATTCGGTCAGAAGGAAAGGTCCGTTTGAAACGTAAGTATCAGGACTTTTTGCCCAATCCGGGTTCGCTTCATCTACGTCTTTGCTAATTGGGAAATAGCAATAAAATGAAGTAAGTTCAGGGAAAAACGCCGTAGGGTTTTCTAGGACGACTTCCAAGGTCGTATCATCAATTGCAGTAACTCCTACATCCTCAGCAGTTCCTTCTCCTGTGTTATAGGCTTCGCCACCCTTTAAATAATAAAACTGGTAGGAATAGTATGCTGCTGTCTCCGGATCAAGTGCTCTCTTCCAGGAATATTCAAAGTCATGAGCTGTTACAGGCTCACCATTTGACCACGTAATATCATCTCTTAGAATAAATGTGTAAGTAACATTGTCATCAGCTAATGTGTAGCTTGCAGCCATACCTTCGGTGATGTCTCCGTCCTGGTCCTTTTTCATCAAACCTTCAAATACATGGTCTAGCACCCAGGATTCGTGAGTTCCTTGGGCCAAAGCTGGGTCAAGGGAACCGGGTTCACTTGAATTGTTGGTTCTTAAAACTTTACGTGCTGTGTCGTCTCCGTTGCCGCTTCCACCCGCACATGCTGTGAATACGAGCGCAAATACCAGTAGAATACTAAGAAGAACAACCCTTTTCTTTTTGTTCATTTAACTTTCCCCCTTTGCCTTTTATTAAATTTCTCTTAACTTAAATATTATCACTAAAAATTTTAAAAAACAATCATTAAAATACACAGTTGAATAATTGTATTTTTATTCAGACAAATGCATTATATTTCAAATAAATATCTAGTAATATTGCATTGATTGTAATATCGGTAAACAGTAGTGGGGTAATGGTCAAGGGATAGTTAAGATTTCACCATTTTCACGTGAATGCTGCCGCCGGTCGCTATTAGAAAGTTGTGTCAAATGCCATTGTAACTTTAAGAATTACCTGAGATTTCTCATTGCATTCGAAATGACGGATTCAGGCATTTGTCTTTGCCCCAAAAGATTACATGCACACTTACAACTTATATCTTACAACTTATAACTAACATGCATCTCAGACAGCTCTGCTGTCTGAGTTCACGGGCTTCGCCCTATAACAGCACAAAAACAACCGGCACCAAAAGCAAGCTTTCGTACCGGTCGTTTTTATGCTGTTGCAGATTTTCAGCTTTTCGCGCAAAATAAAACCCTTGATCTCTCAAGGGTCATAATCTCTGGTGCGGATGACAGGAGTCGAACCTGCACACCGTAAGGCGCTAGATCCTAAGTCTAGTGCGTCTGCCAGTTCCGCCACATCCGCATTCAATTGTTAATGGTGACCCATCCGCGACTCGAACGCGGGACACCCTGATTAAAAGTCAGGT
>CAZOTE010000070.1:0-10775 GCA_964582705.1 uncultured Eubacteriaceae bacterium
AATAGAAAAATGATGTCAGTGTACCACGACTCTGACAAATATAATATACAAGGAGAATGTATATGAAAGTAAAATTTTATTATAAAAATGTAGGAAGTATTGATATGTCCAATTATAATTTCAAAGGAGTTTTTAGTCCTAAAGAAAATAATGAAAAAATTGACCTAAAAGTTCAATTATCATTATCTCTGCAGGAACCTATAGGATCTGAATCATTGGCAAAAAAATTGGCTCCAGGTAAGCGAGTACTTATTTTATCAGATGATAATACCAGAACCACTCCTGTTAGAGAAATCTTGAATCAGCTTTTACCTTACATAGAAAGTTCCGGAGTAAGGAGGGAAGATATAACAATTTTAATGGCTGTAGGCACTCATAGAATGATGAAAGATGAAGAAATTATCAAAAAGATTGGAAAAGAAATTTTCAAAAACTACGTAGTAAAAAATCATGAGTGGAATGATCTGAATCAAAATACATATTTTGGTAAAACAAGTAAAGGAATTGAGGTATGGGGCAACAAACTTCTAAAAGAATCTGACGTTATAATTGGGCTAGGTCATATTGTTCCACACAGAGTCGCAGGATTTTCAGGAGGAGGAAAAATTGTTCAGCCTGGAGTGTCAACGGGTATAACCACAGGTCAAACTCATTGGTTAAGTGCTTTAATAAGAGGAAATGAAATTATGGGAAAAAGAGACAATATTGTCAGAGGTCAAATAGATGAATCAGCTAAACTTATGGGTCTTGATTTCATAATTAATGTTGTTCAAGATCTTGAAGGAAACGTTGTGGGGTTATATTGTGGGGATTTCATAGAGGCACATAAAGTAGGCTGTGAGAAAGCTAAAGATGTGTTTGGTGTTGACATACCTAAAGCCGACATTGTCTTAACAGATTCTTATCCCGCCGATATTGAGCTTTGGCAAGCGGCAAAAGGGATATACTCTTCAGATTTAGTTGTTAAAGATGGAGGTGTAATAATACTTGTAACTCCTTGCCCAGAAGGAGTGGCTGTAAGCCACCCTGAAATCGAAAAATTTGGGTACATGAGTTTAAAGGAAGTTGAAAAATTAATACAAAACAAAGAATTAGAAGAGATGAGTGTGGCAGCGCATCTAGTTCACGTAGGAAGAGTTATTAAAGAGCAGGCAACAGGAATCATGGTCAGTGAGAATATTAGTAAAGAAATAAAAGAAAAAATTGGATTTATGCATGCAGAAAGTGTTGAAGATGCTTTAAATTTAGCTATTAAAATTAAAGGGAGTGACGCGTCAATTGTGGCAATGTTACATGCTGGAGAGATATTACCAATCGTTAAGAACTAAATTTTAAGATCCCAAGTAATTACTTAAGATCTTAAAATTTAGTTAAGGTTAGGAAATGTTATACACCTTTAAAATCAGTTCAATTGT
This sequence comes from uncultured Eubacteriaceae bacterium, assembly GCA_964582705.1. Lineage (GTDB taxonomy): Bacteria > Bacillota > Clostridia > Eubacteriales > Alkalibacteraceae > Alkalibacter. The sequence goes on from CAZOTE010000070.1 coordinate 1,416, forward strand.
TTTTTTAGAATTATCGTAGTGGTTTTTAATCGCTTCGATTAGTAATTCTTCATCTTCGTTTAAGATTGCGTCTAGGATCCTTTGGTGTTCTTCAATAGTTTCAATATCTCTCTTACGGGATTGTTTATTAAAGATGTAATTTGTGTATAAAAATGGGTTGACTGAATGATAAAGATCTAAAAGTGTTTTATTGCCGGAACATAATAAATATAATTGGTGAAATTCAGCATCAAAACTATAGGTGTGAAAGAAATCGTCAATTCCTGAATCTGAGCTCAAGCCTTGCATAAACTTCGCATGAGACGCTACATTTTCAATAAGTTTTTGTCTCAAGGTTGCATTGTAATTCACCGATTTTATTATATCTCTAGCGTAGTATAAATCCATCATCTGCCTGACTTCAAATATCTCATTTATTTCTTCAGGTTTAATAGTTTTGATGTACATCCCTTGACGAGGGAAATTTTGGATAATATTCTCTGAAACAAGTCTGTTTAAAGCCATTTTTAAGGGGGTTGCACTAACCCCGTACTTATCAGAGAGTGATTTAATATCGATTTTGTCGCCAGGTTTTAAATCCTGCTTAATTATGTCGATTCGGATATTTTCGCAAACTTTGTCTACTAATGTTTGTTTTATATTTTCCATTGTCTTGCTCCTTATATATAAAAATTTTGTATGCTCATATAAAAATTTTTTATACGAGCATCTTAATTAGAATTATAATACAAATTACACTTCAAAGCTACAAAAATGCGGTATTAAAATTTTTTTAAAATCATCTATAGTGTTTTTAAGAAGAGAGGACTAATTAATGAATATTTTAACCATAGAGGCAAGTACAACTTCAGCAAAAGCAATACTATTCAATTCACACACTAATAAATATAGAATTCATACTGAGGCATTTCAAAGGTTTGCATCTAACCCAACGTTACATAATCCAGAAGTTGTATTTGAAAAAGTCACAAGTGTTGCAAAAAAGGTTATTTGTGAAGATAGAGTAGACCTTATTTCAATAAGTGGAACTTGGCACAATGTATTTTTAGCAGAAAAACAATATCCATACAAGCCTGTTATGCCTGCATATTTATGGTCTAATATGGAAGCAGCGAATATATGCTCTGATTTGAGATCTGACAAAATGATAGTTGAATTTTTTTATAAAAAAACTGGATGCATGGTTAACGCAATATACCCTGCATTCAAGATATTGTTATTCAAAGAAAAGGGATATGACTTAAAGGAATATTTGATTTTTGATCAAGGTTCATACATGATGTTTCAGTTAACAGATACTTGGCTCACTAGTGATAGTATGGCTTCGGGAACAGGATTTATGAACATATCTGATTTAAGATATGATGAAGAAATACTAGCTTATTTAGGAATTTATGAAGAACAACTGCCGAAAATTGTTGATTATAAAAAAACTGTCCCGCTAAGCAAGATAGGTGCAAACATCCTAGGAGTGGATCAAGGAATTCCAGTAATTCCACCTTGTCCAGATGGAGGATTAAATCAAATTGGTTCTATGGCAATGGAAGAGGGAATAATGACTTGCTCAGTGGGAACTAGTGGAGCGCTTCGGTTAAGTTCAAACGAACCCAAGATACCAAAGACGCCGAGCACGTGGTGTTACAGATCTCCTAAGGCTTGGTTAAGTGGTGCGGCTATATCAGGAGCAACGAATTGCATTGATTGGTTTAAAGGAAAGATGTTTGATGAAACTATTAAATATGAAGAAATTGAAAATAAAATTAATTTTGAAATCGAGCCGCCAATTTTTTTGCCATTTTTATATGGAGAGAGAGCACCAGGGTGGAACGACAAAAGAAGTGCTAGCTTTAATAACTTAAATAGTTCACATTCAAAGTATGAGATGTATCATTCTATTTTGGTTGGAGTGCTATTTAACTTATATCAAAATTACAGTATATTGACGGACATGAATGGTGATCCCATTAAAATAAAACTATCTGGTGGAATCCTAAAATCCAAGATTTGGACTCAGATGTGTGCGGATATATTTGGAAAAGAATTAATTGTCGACGACATTGACCACGCTTCCTTACTTGGAGGAGTTATTCTAGGAAAAGAAATCTTAGGAATTTTAGATAATAATGATGAAGATGAAAAAAATGTACAAAAAATTAAACCTAATATGGATAGTCATAAATACTATATGGAGTTATTCAAAACATATTTGTATTATTACAACCTCGAATGACAAAATTTGAATAGAAAAGAGGGATTTTATGATAAAGCATGAACAATTATATGCATACTATGATGTCGGAACCACTAATACAAGATTGTTTCTCACTGATCGCAAAAATGTTATAGATTATAGCATAGTGAAGGTAGGAGTAAAAGATTCTGCTATTGAAGGAAGCAACGAAAAGCTTTTAAAAAAATTATATGAAGCATTGTTCATGATTTCAAAAAAAAATGAAATAGATATTAGTACTATCAAAGATATCTGGATGTCAGGCATGATTACGAATTATTTTGGGATGGTTGAACTCGAGCATATAAGTGCACCAGTGAGTGTAGATAAATTATTAAAAGATACATATGTGTACCAAGAAAAGAGTTTTTTCAAAAGAGAAATCAGACTAGTCAGGGGAATAAAAACTGCAAAAAAAGATGAAAAAATAACGCTTTCAAATATCGATTCAATGAATAATGCTCGAGGTGAAGAAATCGAAGTTTTTGGTGTTATGGCTAGAGGCTATGCATCTGATAAGGAGAAATTTGTGGTTATATCACCAGGGTCTCATACTCACTTTTTTTATGTTAAAGAAGGAGAAATAGTAGATATATTATCCACTTTTACTGGAGAGTTACATCATGCTATAAAGTCATCTACTATATTAAGTGGAGAATTGTCCGATAAAAGCGATATAGTCCGACCGAATGATATTCTTAAAGGGTATGAATTTTTATTGAAATATAATTTTGCCAGAGCACTATATATTGTTCATGGTTGCAAAGTTTTTGGAATTTCTGATAATGATCAACGCCTTCAAATTTTAACCGGAATTATTGTAGGGAGCTCGTTGGAAGCTTTAAATCAAAAAATTTCGACTCAGTGGAGTGATGCGACAAAAATAATTATTTTAGGTGGAGAAAAGTATCTTAAATCTTACGAAATTTTATGTAATCATATTTTGCCACATATTGAAGTAGTAGAATGTGATAACACCGGCAAAAACAGTTGTGGTTTACAAGGCTTTTTTAAGCTTTTAAATAATTTGTTAATTAATGAGGAGGAAAGAAAGTATGAGAGATGTTAAAAAATTTATAATCGACAATGAAATTGTAGCGATCATTAGAGGAATTTCTTCAGAAAAAATTGTGCCAACTGTGCGGGCCCTGACGGACGGTGGCATTAAGTGTGTTGAGGTCACTTTTAATGCAAATGATAAAGAGATTTCAAAAGATACTTTAAAATCAATTGCTATGATAAAAGACACTTTTGGTGACGATGTATCAGTTGGGGCGGGAACTGTATTGACAACGGAAAATGTTAAGGACGCGGCAAAGGCAGGCGCAGAATATATAATTTCTCCTAATACATCTAGAGATGTAATTTATGAAACCAAAAGTCTGGGATTGGTTTCTATACCAGGTGCTGTTACCCCAACAGAGATTATTGATGCTTACGATATGGGAGCAGATATCATAAAACTGTTTCCAGCTGCAAGTTTAGGGTTGGATTATATTAAAGCAATTATAGGTCCAATAAACCATATACCACTAACTGCTGTTGGTGGAATTAATGCTCTAAATGCGAAGGAATTTATAAAAATTGGTTGTGTTGGTGTAAGTGTAGGAGGAAATTTAGTCAATAAAAAACTGATAGAAGAAAATGATTTTGAATCTATTAAGAAGTTGGCCCAAGAATACAAAATTTAAATCAGGAGGTTAAAATGAAAAAAGTGTTGATAACTTCACGTTCTTTTGGAAAAAAAAGCGACGAACCATTAAAAATATTAGAGAGTGCAGGACTTCAATGTACTTTTATGGGGACAGATTTTGATGCAAGCAGATTTAAGGAAACAATAAGCGATTACGACGCATTGATTATCGGTGCGCATCAGTTTGATGTTGAAGATATGAAAAAGAGTAACAAACTGAAGATTATAGCTAAACATGGTGCAGGTTTAGATAACATAAACTTGGATATAGCAAAAGAGTTAGGGATAACAGTTACAAATGTTCCAGCCATGAATTCAAATGCTGTAGCTGACTTGACTTTTGGGCATATTTTAAATGTCAGTAGAGGAATTTCTGTAGCAAGCAGTAATGTAAAGAAAGGTTACTGGACTACATTCACAGGTAGGGATGTTTACAATAAAGTACTAGGATTAATTGGTTTTGGATCTATTGCAAGAAATGTTGCTAGAAGAGCAAAAGGATTTGATATGAATGTGCTGGTGCATGACCCGTTTGTAGAGGAAATACCAGATGAATTCAAGGATTATGTAAAATTAGTTGATTTTGAAGCTGTTTTAAGAAACAGTGATTATATTTCGATACATATACCTCTCACAGATCAAACTAAAGACCTATTCAATAAAGACGTGATGCTGAAAATGAAAGAGGGCAGTTATTTGATAAATACGGCTAGAGGAGGCATCGTCAACGAAAAAGATTTATATGAATGTGTGGAAATGGGCCATTTAGCAGGAGCGGGGCTAGATGTGACAGAAGAAGAACCAATCAATCAAGATAATAGATTATTGCAATTAGAAAATGTAGTGATCACTCCACATATGGGTATGTACTCTGTCGAAGCCATAAATTCTGTAAGTCTAGCATGCGCAAGAAACGTGGTAAAAAAACTAAGTGGCGAAGTCCCTGATTATGTTATTGTATAATACAAAGCTAGGTGGTGATTTAATGTTAAATAAAATTGCGGATTATAAAATTGTTCCTGTTGTTAAAATTGATAATGCTGAAGATGCGCTCCCATTAGCGGAAGCATTAATAGAAGGCGGACTGCCTATTGCAGAAATCACATTTAGAACTGATGCTGCAGAAAGATCGATTCGAGAAATAAGAAAACATACTGGCTTATTAGTCGGTGCTGGAACGGTAAATACTGTAGATCAGGCTAAAATTGCACTAGATGCAGGAGCAAACTTCATAGTTACACCTGGGTTTAGTAGAAAAGTTACAGAATTTGTGATAAATAATAATGTCCCGATTTTTCCAGGGGCATGCACACCCACAGAAATTTTATATTTAATGGAGTATGATTTAAGTATTGCTAAATTTTTTCCTGCTGAACAATATGGTGGATTGAATACAATAAAAGCCTTATCAGGTCCATTTCCTAATATAAAATTTATGCCTACAGGCGGGATTAGTGAAGACAATATTGTAAGTTACTTGCAATTTCCACAAATAATTGCTTGTGGAGGTAGTTGGATGGTTAAAGATAAACTGATAAGAGAACATAAGTTTGATGAGATTATTCAATTGACCTCACGAGCTGTAAAATTGGTAAAATAATTAAGTAATAAGAGAGTAGGAATATTCAATTTTTATTTGCGTCAACTTCTTGTTAATGCTCACTTAATCTGACTCTGCCGCACTCGTTGATCTTGTCCATGCCACGATAAAGTTGCTCGCTTATCCTGCCACAGATGATGATATAATATCAGTCATCAACTGGTGCTGAGGTGAAATAAAAAGCACCACTAAACGACCTCTCCTGGAAGATTGGAATCGTAAAGTGGTGCCCCAAAATGTATGGTTATCATAACACTTTACGAGAAAAAATTCAATCCAGACACAAATATTTTTCATTGAGAGCAAGGAAACGTGCTTCTGTCCGATATGCCAAGGTCCCCTTGTTGGCTACGACAGAAGAACCAGGCGAGTAATAAAAAGTGATGGATCCCGGGAAATATATCGACTCAACCGCCTCCGTTGCAGAAGTTGTGGCAAACTGCATATCCAACTGCCTGACTTTATGCAACCCCACAAGCATCATGGCGTGGAAATCATAGAAGCAGTATTGGATGGAGCAGGAATCGATTGCCCAGCGGATGGATCCACCATGCGGATTTGGCGAAAACAATTCCAACAAAATGCGCCTACAATCGAAAGTGGTCTACGTGCTGTCTGGTCGAGGATCCATGGGAAACATTTCCCTATATTATCCCAACGCTCTTTGCTCTTTGAACTGAAAAACAAGGGATCCGGTTGGTTGACAACTCTCACTCAAATTTTGCTTGATGCGGGACTTGGTCTACCCACCCGTTTTGCATTCTGTCTTTGAATTTTTCGTGGTATTCTTTCTCTTATAAAACGCGAGAGGAGAATGCCCATGAATAAGAAACAAACACCGGAAGATGTAGCAGTCAAACGTCTGTCCATGATCACCCCGCTGCTGGAGGAAGGTTTGGATCCAGCCAGGATCGTGGAGCTGAAGAAAAACATCAGCGAAGATCATGACTTGTCCTATCGAAGCATCAGTCGCTATCTGGAAGCTTATCAAAGTGAAGGGTTTGGCGGGCTCAAGCCCAAAACAGGCTACAAGCGAAACACCGCGCTTCAAGTGGAGAATTTTTCTGAAATCCTGGAAGAAGCCATTATTTTACGACGAGAGTGTCCCACAAGAAGCATCAACGATATCATCCGTATTTTAGAGCACGAAGAACGGATAAAACCGGGGAGCCTTCAGCGAAGCACACTGCAGCGACATATGCAGGCAGCCGGTTTTGGAGCCGCCCAGATTCGGATCTATTCGAAAAAAGGTGTGGCCGCAAGGCGCTTTGCCAAGCAAAACCGATGCATGCTCTACCAGGGAGACATCAAATACGGACCCTACCTGCCTATCGGTAAAAACGGAGCTTTGAAACAGGTTTACCTGTCTGCCTTTATCGATGATGCCACTAGGTACATCGTCTCCGCCAGGTTTTACGACAACCAGAAGGTGGAAATCATCGAAGATTGTCTCCGAAGCGCCATTATGCACTTCGGTAAACCGGACAAAATATATGTAGACAATGGAAAGCAGTACCGAAGCGAATGGCTCAAACGAGCTTGCGACCGGTTAGGGATCCGCCTTCTTTTCAGCAAACCGTACCATCCCGAAGGAAAAGGCAAAATCGAATCCTTCAATCGCAGAATGGATTCCTTCCTGGCAGAGGTTGCTCTAAACAAACCGAAAACCCTGGAAGAGCTAAACGATGCTCTGGATATCTGGATCCAGGAGTACTACCACAAAAATCCGCACTCTTCCCTGGATGGGATCTCGCCGGAAGTGGCCTTTCGAAGCGACAAACGCCCTCTTCGTTTTGTAGATGCTACGGAGCTGTCGGATGCCTTTCTTCACACGGAGTCTCGTCGTGTGGACAAGACCGGATGCATCAGCTTCGAGGGAGAAAAGTACGAAGTCGGATTGCCTTATGTAGGCAAGAGTGTGGACGTCTATTTTGATCCCAGCTGGAGGGATGAAGTGGAGATCCGTCATAAGGACCATCCTTCCTTCAAGGCAAAGATTCTGATCATTGGAGAAAACTGCGGTGTCAGAGCAGAATTGCCAAAGTCTATAGCACCCATCGATCCATCGTCTTCCCGGCTTTTAGATGGACTAAACAAAGCCAACATCACCGGAAAGACGAAGGCAAAAGCGGCCATCAGCTTCCGAGCCCTGGGAGGTGGAGAAGATGTTTGAGGACTTCTTTGAGATGAAGCACACCCCTTTTCGAAACGACATCCACGTGGAGAATCTGTATTTGTCAGCGAGCTTGGATGAGACCCTTTCTCGGCTCAAATATGCGGCAGCCAATCAACTCTTTGCCATTGTGACTTCCGATGTAGGCTGTGGCAAATCCACCGCCATTCGCAAGTTTACCGGGATGCTTCGATCGGATGAATATGAGATCCTTTATCTTTCCGATTCGAAGCTGACGCCCAGATGGTTTTACAAAGGGCTTTTGGATCAGTTGGGGATCGAATCGAAATTCTACAGGGGAGATGCCAGACGGCAACTCCATCAGCAACTGGAGATCATCCAAGGTGTGTACCACAAGCGGGTAGTGACCATTGTGGATGAGGCCCATCTGTTGGCCAAGGAAACCCTAGAAGAGATCCGGTTTCTCCTGAACACGAAAATGGATTCCCACCAGCCCATGTCCTTGATCCTGGTAGGGCAAAATGAGCTGTGGGACAAGCTCAAACTCCAAACATATGCGGCTATTCGCCAGAGGATCGACCTAAAATGTGAACTGATCCAGTACGATAGGTCCCAAACCGAGGAATACATGAACGCCCACTTGAGCTATGCACAAGGAGCAAACGAAATCTTCACAGACAAAGCCATTGATGAAATTTATCGATACTCAGCCGGTTCGGCCAGAGCAATCAACAAACTTTGTACCCATTCGCTGATCTATTCAGCGCAGAGGGCGAAAAAACTCATTGATGACCACATGATTCGCGCCGTGATTGCGGGTGAACTGCCATGATATTTCGGCCATGGGCAACCATGGCCTATCCTTTAAAGGTTGGTGGCAGAATAAGTGAGCCAACTACGGCATACTGCGTGAGCTAGGCACGGTCAAATTGCGTGAGCATTAACAACTTCTTTAGTAATTGTTTTTACAATATGAGACTCTATTGTAAAAGGAGAAAATTATCGATGGTTTAGTTCAATGATCAACATAAAAAATGGACATGAAATCTATTCTACAGATTTCATGTCTATTTTCAGAAAAACATATTCAAACTATTTAGATTATTCACTTTTGCTTAAAAGTCTGGTATACTTGGGTTGAATCGACAACAGGCTAGTCTTATCTATTTCCAATGCCACCCTGTACGCTCCGCCTCCACCAGATAACCTACCATCAATTGATGAAGAAGAATTCATCAGCGGGTGGTTTTATTTTGTCTTAAATGTACTGAAATCAAAGGGTTTTAGCGATTGGAAGATGAAAGATAATAAAATGTACCCTAGGTTATCTCTTGGACATTTGGGAATGTTATTAACAGTATCATGGGTTGGCAAAGGCGAAAAAGGAATATTTTATTGATGAAATTGTACCTGAATGGGTTTAGATGTAATTCCTGTGCGTAAATAATTAAAATATAAGAACTAAAATGACAATACAGATCAGCCTGAATTGGGGTAGATTATGATATTGCGCGGAGAAAGTGTCAATAAATATAACGATGAATTTATTGACAAATATACTGATGCGTCTTATAATAATAACAGAAGAAGCGGTAGCTTTGGCATACTGTAATTGAGGTAACAGTAATAGACGAAAAGCTGTGGCCTGAGTCACCTCCGAACAGTCAAAGCGGTAAAGCATGAAATAGATCCACAGCGCTTTT
>CAZOTE010000071.1:0-10775 GCA_964582705.1 uncultured Eubacteriaceae bacterium
ACTATTATACGCACATGCATACCCTATGTCAACACGTTTTTTAAACTTTTTTAGAATCTTTTTTCAGCCTTTAAATGCTCTTGAAAAACAAGGGATTGTTTTTTGTGTGCAAGAGTATTTTATCACTTTTTCGGAATAAATTCACTACTTATTTTCTTAATTTCTTCAATAAGATGATCTTCCTTGTCATCACTCATTCTGCACTGTGGAACAATAACAGATAGACTTGCGACTACATTTCCTTGCTCTGAAAAAATTGGCGCGGAAACAACAGTACTGTCAAGCTCCTTCACGTATTCTGCAATATATCCATTTGTTTTGGTCTCTTCCAAGGTTTTCTGGCATAGCACTTCGTCGTCACAGTAACATATTATTCTTTTTTTCATTTCTTCAGGTAAAAATGCTAAGATGACTTTGCCGCAAGTACTTTGGCCCAACATTCTCGTGTCCCCTATTTGCTTTACGATTCTCAACTCATGATGGCTATTAATTCTTTCTATTACAACACAAGTATCCCCTTCCTTAATTGTTAGGAAGACCGTTTCTTTAGTGGAATCGAACAATCTCTGGACTGCTGGGTAGACAACCATGCCCGGCAAATTCATTTCCCTAACGATTTCAGCGTAATATATCAAGTTTATTCCCAGCGAATACTGCTTGGATGCCTGGTCTTGATTGACAAAACCTCCTTTTTTCAGAGCCTGCAACAATCTGTGAGTCGTTGAGATATTCATATTCAAACTATTGCTAATCTCCGTCGCTCTCCATTGCCTTTTATTTGGGTTTGCCGCCATCAACTGAAGAATCTCAGAAATCTTTTCAACCACTTGCATTATATTTCTCCTCCACGCTACATTTATTTAGACTGCACCTTAACAGGTTTTCTTATACATAGTAATAAAGAATAAACCCGAAGGTTTATTCTTTGATTGACCTTACCGAATCTCTTATTATCAGCTCGTGTGGTACAGTCACAGCCTTTTCCTCCGGTTTAGAGTTATTGAGTATTTTAATCAACATGCGTGCGCTAATTGCACCTATATCATACATCGGTTGCGCTACAGTCGTTATGCCCGGCTTGAACCACTCGGAAATCTGGAAATTATTAAACCCTACAACGCTCATATCGTCAGGAACCTTGTAACCTGCATCCTCAAGCTTTCTTATTGCCCCCAAAGCCATCTCATCGTTCAGTGCGACCAAGGCTGTTGGCAACTCAGCATTTGTAAGCAGCTCATCCATCAAATCGTATCCGCCTTTAATGCTGTACTTTCCTTTTAATTCGAATATAGGGTTTTCTTTTATATTATATTTTTTTAGAGCTCTGACAAAACCCTTCTTTCTTTCTTGGGCGACAAAAGATGATTCGTCCTCATCACTAAAGAAAGCTATGGATTCATGTCCATTTTCTATAAGGTATTTTGTTACATCAAATGAAGCTTGTTCGTTGTTTATAGCAACGCTGTGATACCTTCCCATAACATCACTTACTGCTCCCAATACTACAGGCACCCTGCTGCTATCGATCTTATTGACCAAGTTTTGCTTCAGACCTTTTCCTATATACAATATCCCGTCACATTGTTTCTCAATGAAAACATCAAAATACTTTTCCTCTTTGCTTGGCTCGGAATCCGTGTTGCACAATATTATGTTGTAATCATAAATATTGCATACATCCTCTACGCCACGCACTACTTGGGTGTAATAAGGAAGGGATATGTCCGGTATCATTATCCCGAAAGTATTTGTCTTTTGCATCTTCAAGCTTCTTGCGATCGCATTCGGCTTGTATCCTGTTCTTTCAATAGCATCCAACACCCTCTTCTTAGTTTCATCATTTACCAATGGTATGTTGTTAAGAACTCTTGAAACGGTTGCCACAGAAACATTAGCCTCTCTTGCAACGTCTTTGATTTTAACGTTCATAATAATCCTCCTGATTCAAAATTAATGTTATATGATAACAATCTCTCCACTAGTGAAAAAATTCGTCGTATCAACTCTTCTGTCATATCAATGATGAAAGTAGTTATCCTACTTTCTCTATCACTCAGTTCTCCTGGCACGTAATAGCTTTGTCTTTCAATTCCATTTTCAGCAGCTATTTTACCTTGACTAAGATCTAGAGTATATAATGAAGATGCTACTGCTTCGCCTTTTGCCCCCGTCACTATAATCTTTACTCTACTAAAACCATTAGTGACAAAATAATCTGTATAATATCTAAGATTTCTCCCATCTTTATCTAAAACGCTTCCTATTATAGCTGAGCGTTTCTCACCTCTAAATACGGTTTTTATTGGTACAAAATCGATCATCTCATCTCCGAAAGCTACAACCGTGTAGCTTAAGGCTTCTTCCCCTATGCCGTTGGTGCTTTTAGTCCATGCTAATTCATACATTGAATATTCGTTGCCCAAATCCTCTATTTTGCCTATTTTCAGTTCAGGCTTTGAATAATACTCTACATCTGCCTTTATTCCAGAAATTTCTTCCCAATACAAGGGTATATTGTCATCTGCCAAAGCTAAAGGTATATCCATATTTTCCTGAGGAATAATATTGTAAGCAGCTGAAGAAAACCACATCTGCCTGTCCAAGGTTTTATTGTCGAGCCTTTCCTTTATGTCATTAACTTTTACTGCTTTCTTCCCTGTAGGAGAGCCATATAACTGAACGTAATCCTCTGCCGCAATTTCTGCAATATTCCATCTATGCTCAGCACCTTGTTCATTTGACATCTTGCTATATGCACTACCTTGTCTCGCAAAATAAAACCCGCTCTTTTCCCACTCCGAAAAGAACTCCGGGTCATTTTTCGCAAGATAATATATGGTGAAATGGTGACCATATTCATGAGATAAGACTCTTGCTGCCTCAGACACAGTTTTTTTAACATCCATATTGTATAGGTCAATTCTGCTGCCTCTCTCAAGGGACAGCTTTTCACCTGAAAACAGACTGGTCCTTCTCAATGTATAGTTGTACAGACCATCTTCCTTGCCGTTCAAGCTCGGTCCAGGGTACAAATTAACTGATTCAAGATAACTCCACTCTTCGCCGTGGGTATTTCTTTTCAGTTCTTCATAAATCTGCTTGAGCTTGTCTTGCTTCCAATTTTCAGCGTAGCTCACTATTTTCATTCCGTCATCGGCTGTGTAAACATCTATCGGCCTGTTATCAGCCATAACCGTTCCAAAACTCAACGCAAAAATCAATAGAAGCAATATGATTTTTTTCATCTTTTTACACCACAACATGCTTTTTTCTTAATTATAACATAATGTATTTGATTACAATAATAAATCTTGATGTTTTTTCATAGAATTTTTCATTTATTTCAAAGAATCCATCATTTCTTTAATCAATAATGGGGCTGTTTTGCATTTATCTATTGATACTGCACAAATAGCAAATCTAAGTCCTTTTTCCAAAGGAACAACAAACACATTTTTTCCCACAAGCATCTCTGCAAGCTTTAAGGAATCATCGTGGGGTATTGATATGAAAAATCCACCCTTATACGGACACAAGTCCAGCCCTACTTTACTTGCGCTGTCAATGAAAGCTTTCGCTCTTTGGTTAAGTATCTCCTTGTGTATTTTTCGCTCCGCCATGACCTTTTCTTTCACGGTTTTGTTTCTATATATCTCAATCAAAGTCTCCATGGCTGCTCTGGTGCCATTAGACCAAACCCCTCTATTGGAATGAGCGCAAACTTCTTTGAACTCCTTGATCACCCTTTCATCCGCTGATACTCCAATAAGCGCTCCGCTTCTCAACCCGTAAAAAGTGTATCCTTTGGACATGCTGAATGAAACCAATATCAAAATATTTTTCGGAAGCCCTCCTAGAATTTTGAAAAACTCTCTTTCTTCATCTTCACAAAAATCCAGATATGCCACATCAATAAATAATACTATCTTATTGTTTTCATCTTTTGCAAGCTTAACCAAGACCTCTCTAAGCTTTAACCATTCGGAGCTGCTCAAGCTGTAGCCGGTAGGATTGTGTGCCGGAGTGTTAAGCAATATCAATGCGCGTTTTTGTTCTGAAAGCAGCTCTCTTAAACTCGTTTCAAATGATTTAAGGTTAAAGTCCATATTTTCATCGTATAGTTCGTACGTTGCTATTTTTCTCATATGTTCCGATGCCATGGTCTGATACGGCTCCCAAAACCAGTCTGAAGTCAATATCTTATCACCGGCATCAGTATAATTCCATATTGCATGTCGTATTGCTCCGGACCCGCCAGGTGTTGCTACGCCATCAATATACCCTACCGGTCTGCAATCCATAAAAGTAGCCTCTATGGCATATTTTATATATTCAGGCATTCCACTCAATGGAGCATATGCAGCGATTTGCTGATCGCTTAGCCCTTTAAGAACTTCAAAAACGCTGTGAAACGTTACTAGTTTGCCTTCGTCATCTAAAAGAGCCCCAATTGTAGAATTAATTATATTTTTAAAACCGTCTCTTTTGATAGCTTCCTCTGCCTTTAAGCTCATCCCAAAAATAACATCTTCCTTTACTGGTCTTATAGAATGATTGGCAGCCATACTGAAATTTGTCATTTCATAACCCCCCATTCAATTGTTGTTTTCTGAAAGTTCTTTTGATTTCTGTGCCGAAGCTTTTACGGCCGAAATCACTGCCGATCTGAATCCTTCTTTTTCAAGTACCGCTACGGCCTCAATAGATGTCCCCCCCGGCGAGCAAACTTTATCTTTCAGTTCACCGGGATGAATCCCCGTTTCCAAAACCATTTCTGCCGTTCCTTTAACTGTTTGTGCAACCATAGTATATGCTTTGTCCCTTGGTATTCCAGCTCGAACCGCCGAATCAGCCAACGCCTCGATCAATATATATATACATGCTGGAAAAGATCCACTGACAGCTGTTGCGCCGTCAAATAACTTCTCCTCAAGATATTCAACCTTGCCGAAACTGCCAAACAGTTCCTCTATTGTTTTCAAATCAGCATCATTGACTAAATCATTATTAGCTATAATGCTCATGCCTTCCCCGACCTGCACCGGAGTATTTGGCATAGTCCTTATAACTTTGAGCTTTCTTGCCCCCAATGATGCCTCCAATGATTTAATTGTCTTCCCTGCAGCAATGCTTGTAAATATCACATCATCTTTCAAATCATGAGCAATTTCTTTTATGACCTGATCACAAACATGGGGTTTGACCGCAATTATCAAAACATCTGAAACTTTTGCTACTTCCCTGTTGTCTTTTGTTATATTAACACCATATTTTGACCTGACCAAATCTAGTTGTTCAACTATAGGATTTGATACATAAATATTCTTGCTCGAAATCAGTCCCGAGCCTACAATTCCTCCTATCATGGCTTGAGCCATGTTTCCGCAACCGATAAATCCTATTATTTTATCCATAATCCGCACTCTCCTTTGAATATTAAATCTATTATACTAATAATATCTCTGTTTTTCTATAAATAATCTGTATCGATACTAATATTTATGCACTTTCTTTGATTTTTGTACGCATTTCTTAAAAAGACTTGGCATTTATGATGTCTTTTTATTATAATTGTTCTGCAGCCATAAATACACTGAAAAAGGAGAAAACGCACATGAAGAAAAACATAGCATTTGTTTTATTGTTAACAAGCATATTTCTGTTTTCAGGATGCGGCGACAAGAGCGACCCATCTGATAAAATATCCTTGGGATTGATGAGTGATACGGCCTCTATCCCTTTCGTTCTAGCTGATCTTTCCGGTTATTTCGAAAACCAAGGAGTCGAAATTGAAATCCATATTTTTCAAAGTGCCTTAGATAGGGATTCAGCATTGCAAGCAAATACCATCAACGCTGTTTCTTCCGATTTGATATCAGCAGGTTTTTTAAAGGAGTCGGGAAATACTTTGATAATATCATCAAGAACTGAATGTGGATATGCCATACTCTCCTCTCCGGATTCAGATATAAAAAGCCCTCATGACTTGGAAGGAAAGAAGGTGGGGCTTTCTACAAATACATTAATGGAATACCTTCTGGATTTGACAGTAGAGAAGTATGGCATTTCAGATATATCAAAAACCAATATCCCGATTATGCCTGCCAGGCTTGAAATGCTGAGGGAAAACCAGATTGATGCAGCAACTCTACCGGATCCTCTGACCTATTTGGCTCAAAAAGATAATTCTAAAGTTATTGCAACAAATGAAGATTTAGGCGTTTATCCCGGAGTAATACTGTTTAAGGAATCTTTTGTATCGGAAAACCCTGAGGCCATCAAGGGATTCTATGTTGCTTATAACAGGGCAGTGGATAAAATAAACGACAGCGGCCTAGAAGATTACATGGAAGAAATCAACCAGATAATGAACTTTCCGGAGCCGGTTCTAACAGACTTGCATAATCTCAAATACACACACTCATCATTGCCTACTGAAGAGAACTTGGCATCGGCTCTGAAATGGCTGTACGGGAAAGGCTTCATCAGCGAATTATATTCTTATGAAGACATGGTTTTAACTGATTGATTTGTTACTTTGATTATATGTCATGTGAAATTCAATTTTCATCCAACAGATAAAGACAGCCATTGGCTGTCTTTATCTATATATTACTTCATATTTATCTCCGTAGTTATTTTCGTCAAAATCAAAACTGTCTTTTAGACCCTGGGTTATTACTAATTCGTGATCTTTGGTCACAAATATAGCTTCCACGTTTTTCATGCTGTTGATTATCTCAAGGCCTTTGTCCAAACCCATTAAAAATATCACCGTGCTCAAAGCGTCACCGTCTATTGACTCTTCCGAAACAATGCTTACTTGCCTGATTTCGTTGTCAGTGGGATAACCGGTAAAAGGGTCAAGAATATGATGATATCTTATGCCATCTCTTTCAAAATACCTCTCGTAATCTCCCGACGATACAATGGATTTGTCTGTAGAATTGATGACACCTACGTATGAATTTCTTGGAGCATCCGGATCTTGAACTCCTATTCTAAAATCTTGATTGACTGGTCTGTTGCCAACTAACAGTATGTTGCCTCCAAGGTTGATAATCCCATGTTCAATCCCCCTATCAATCAGAAGATCCTTTACCTTGTCAGCGATATAGCCCTTGGCAATTGCACCCAGGTTAATAAACATATCTTCGTCCACAAGTTCAACCGTGCTATTCTCTTTATCTACAATTACTTTTCTATAGTCTATATGCTTTTGCACTTCAATTATCTCATCATTTGAAGGAATATGTCCTTCTGGCGGATTTATTCTCCACAAATCAATCAGAGGACCTGCCGTTATATCAAACCTACCATCAGTTATCTCCGAATACTCAAGGCTTCTTTCAATGACCTCAATAGTATATTTTGAAACCTGAACCGGACCTCTGCCCGAATTGTCTTTAAGCCTATCAAGATCGCTGCCTTCTACATGAACACTTAATAAATCTTCCAATTCACTTATAAGTTTAAAGGAATCATCAATAATAGTTTCAGCTTCCTTACCGACGTCATATAACCTAACGCTGACTACCGTATCCAAAAGAAAATCGTTCTTGCTTATCATCTCTTCCTTCGGAGCACTGCATGATGCAGTCAGAAACAATATTATAATTGCAATTATAACCAAAAATGTTTTTCTATGCATTTTAGCCCTCGCTTTTATATTTCATTAGTTTTGGGAAATTACTGAAACAGCATCACTGACGCCTGGACTGTCAGATCGATGCTGTTTCTGATCATAATACAAAAAGCAAAAGCTCCAGGAGAACCTGAAGCTTTTAAACCTTAATTAATTATTGTCCTAAAGCCATTTCAAAGAGTTCTTGGAAATAGTTTGCAGTTATTGTCACGCCTGCTATAGCATCTGTTTTTCCGTCTGCATCGAATTCGATGTCGAATCCTTGAGTTTCAAGTACGAAAGCTTCTACAGATTCGGCTTGTTCATACCACTCTGCACTCGCTCCGCCTCTTTCAACCATTCCATAATCCGCGCCCAACTCTTTCTTGCTCAAGGGTTGGTCTTCAACATTTGATGTTGCGTTGTAGTTTGCTGAAACGATTGTTCCATTAACAACTATGAATTCAGCTACATTGTTCCAGTCTCCATCGCTTTCGATTACTGCATTTACTACATAATCTTCAGGAGTTTCGTAATCTCCTGCTGCAACAGGAGTTCCTGCCAAGGCAGTCTTTGCCAATTCAAAGAACTCTATAACATGGATAGATACTTGAGTTCCATCGTCAGTTTCTAATGCATCTGTATAGCCCTCTTCACTTGTGTACAAGTCATCAAAAGCCGCAGGATCTTGATTTTCAATCAACCACGCCTCTGCTGCTGCTGCTTGAACATCCCACTCTGCTGCTGCTCCGCCTCTTTCAACCATTGGATAGTTTCCTTCAGCTGAAAAAGTCTTTTTGTTTCCAACAGGCTTAAGGTTTGTTCCACCCCAGTGAGCATCAGTAATTTCGCCACCTTCAACTGTTATTACAACAAAGTACTTGTAACCTGAAGAAGCAAATTCATCTTCCTGGGCAAAGTAAACGCCATCTGCATAAGTTGCTCCGTTATCTCCATTGTCTCCGTTATCTCCGTTGTCAGTTGTTCCGCAGCCTACAGCAAAAGTAGCCACCATCAAAACTGCAATTAAGATAGATAATAGTTTTTTCATTTTTTTCCCCCTTGACTTTATGAAATATTTTTATTCGTTTTTATTTTAACATCGCTGTATAACTCAGTCAATAGTTTTCGGCTTGTGAAATTAATAACTTGATTTTGTTGCACAGTGAAATTTACATTTAAATTCGATTTTGCGTTACATATTCTCTTTTATTTCCTTTATTTATATATTTTGCCTATGTTAAAAAAATATCTTCTGTGTGTATACGATTAAATTTCTTTGCGTATATTGAAATTTATTTAACGATACTATATTATATGTATGTGCGAATCATATTTTGCTTGTACTTAAATTTCATATGGGCAATCATTTTCACATTTTATTTCAATAAACAAAATGTTTTTACAAGGAGGAAAACTATGTCAAGGAAACAAGTTCTCATTCTTGGAGGAAGCTATGCCGGAGTAAAAGCCGCAAAGACTCTCCATAAAATCTTCAAGAATGATGAAAACGTAGAGATTACATTGATAGACAGACACAACTTCCATACCCTCATGACAGAGCTTCACGAAGTTGCAGGTCATAGAACTGAGCCTGAATCTATTAAAATCGATCTTAAAAAAATATTTGCCGGCAGAAAAGTAAACGTCGTCGTAGATGAAATAACCAAGTTCGATCTTCAAAACAAGCAGTTATCATCTGACAGCAAAGTCTATCCATTCGATTATCTTATAATGGGTACGGGAAACGAACCTAATTTTTTTGGAATAGAAGGTGCTGCTGAAAATTCCCATACACTATGGTCCTATGAGGATGCAGTGAAATTAAGAGAACATGTTGAAGAAATGTTCATAAAAGCTTCATCTGAGCCTGACGAGATCGAAAGAAGAAAACTGTTGACTTTTGCCGTTTGCGGCGGTGGATTCACAGGAGTGGAAATGGCAGGGGAACTAGGAGAAGCCAAAGACCACCTGGCCAAAAAGCACGGTGTGAATGTCAATGAAGTTACTATATATAATATAGAAGCAATGGATCGTATTTTAAACATGCTTGAAAGCGACTCCCAAGTTGCAAAGGTGGAAAAGCGTTATAAAAAATTAGGGATACAGCTTCTCAAAAACGCTCCCATCGTTAATATAGCAAAAGACTTCTTTACTTTAAAAGATGGAACAAAAATCCCTTCTTACACCCTAATTTGGACAGCAGGAATTAAAAATACCAAATTCACTTCAAGCTTGGGACTTGACATGGGACGATGCGACCGCGTCAATGTAAATGACTATATGCAACCCCACGTAGAAGGCAAAGTTCAAAGCAATATTTTTATTGTTGGAGACAGCGCCTGCTATATAACTGAGGCAGACGGTCCAATGCCTCAAATCGTTGAGGCCGCTGAGCAGTCAGCACATACAGCAGCATTAAACGTAGCCGCTTTGTTGCAAGGTAAAGATTTGCACAAACACAGCCAAAAATATCACGGTTTCATGGTTTCTGTAGGTTCAAGATATGCCGTAGCTGACACCGGATTTAAAACTTCTGGCTTTTTTGCTCAGTTTATCAAGCACATGGTAAACATCTACTATCAATTCATGGTTGGTGGATTGAGACAGATATGGAATTATGCTAGACATGAGTTTTTTCACATTAGAAATAGACGTTCCTTTGTGGGAGGACATTTTTCTGCCTCATCAAAAAACTTCTGGAAGCTGCCGCTAAGACTCTGGTTAGGCTATATGTGGTTGGTAGAAGGTGTGGTCAAGGTAGCAGAAGGTTGGCTTGAAAGCCCTAAGGTCATTAATATGATGAATGCCATCGCCGGATACAACACTGACGGCGGATCAGGCGCAACTGATGCAGGCGCGGGTGCAACTCAATCCTCACAGGGCATTATCCAAGCATCTGCCAACGGCTCAAATGTCATCGCCACTCCTTTAGCGGACAGCGGAACATGGGCTACTGAGGCTGCAGAAGGTGCTGCAGAAGTAGCCGAAGGGCTCGACCTGCCTGGATTCGTTCAATGGGCTGTAAACCATAAGCCTTCAGGATACGGCGATTCATTGATGCAGGCACCTGAATTCATGCTTGATATCATGAACAAATGGATGACTCCTATCGAGGTTCCAGTTCAATCTTTCATGGTAATTGCCGAAA
>CAZOTE010000072.1:0-10583 GCA_964582705.1 uncultured Eubacteriaceae bacterium
TTCTGTTTACCTTAGCACTAGGCATTATGATTTTCTTAGGTGAAACACAGGAGGGATTAAAAGCAATGCTACTTGCCTATCTCATTAGTCCTTATGGAATCCCCTTGCTTGCTGGAGAGCTTATCGGAAAACTACAGGCAGTCAATGAACGGTTAAAATCTATTTAATGATGAAAGGGGCGAAAGCACATTTAGGCTTTTCTCTTTAGTTGACACAGACCAGAGCAGAAGTACCAGCATATAACAAGGGTGGCAAATCAGTTTGTTTCGCATCTTGTGCTGTGCTGGTATTTCTGCTATTTCTTGGTAAAAAAATAACTGTCCTATAAATACGAGTAGCCATAACGACAACTACCCTAACACAGGGGGCTATAGAATCGAGGGTAATGATAAACTGAATACGAGAAAAGCAACTGTACAGAAATAAAATTTGTGCGGTTGTTTTTTTGTTTTTACACTGATAGTATCTCTTGCAATACGCTATAGCTTCTGATATAGTGTATTTTGATTAGCTATATCATGACGAGGTGATTCTAATGGAGTTAAGTGAAATAATTAAAACTGTACGTTTGGAACTTGGGCTGTCTCAAGAGGGGCTTGCACGAGAGCTTCATGTTGGATTTACCTCTGTGAATCGCTGGGAAAACAATCACTCAAAACCAAATCAAATTGCTCGGCATGCTTTAATTGAGCTCTGCAAAAATAACAATATAAATTCCGAATTAGTTACGTTGCTTTCAAAAGCAAAATAGATATTATGGGTTTGGGGAATTGCAATTCTATAACGTGAGGAGATCTTGCTATGAAATCTGAAAAGCAAATTGAATTAGGCTTTATTCAAAAACTACAAGATTTAAAATATACATATCGAGAAGACATTCGAGATAAAGTTTCTCTTGAAGCTAACTTCAGAGGACATTTTGAAAGATTGAATCGTGTTAAATTAAGCGATTCTGAATTTGCACGACTCAAGGATAGCCTTATCACTGCGGATGTATTTGCAGCTGCTAAAACATTACGAGAAATCAACACTTTTAAGCGTGATGATGACACACCTCTTCAATACACTCTTGTAAACATCAAAGACTGGTGTAAAAACGATTTTGAAGTGATAAATCAGTTGCGTATAAACACAGACAACAGCAATCACCGCTATGATGTGATTATTCTCATTAACGGTGTTCCTGTTGTTCAGATTGAGTTAAAGACTCTTCAAATTACGCCTAAAAAAGCAATGGAGCAGATTGTAGATTATAAAAATGATCAAGGTAATGGGTACGCCAACTCGCTTCTTTGCTTTATACAGCTTTTTATCGTAAGCAACGAAACCAAAACCTATTATTTTGCCAACAATCATAAAGAACACTTTTGTTTTGATGCAGATGAAAGATTTTTACCAATCTATGAATTTGCAGATGAAGAAAATAAAAAGATAACTAATCTGTATGAATTTGCGGATAAGTTTTTACCAAAATGTGCTCTTGGGCAATTAATTAGCCGATACATGGTTCTTGTTGTAAGTGAACAAAAACTTATGATTATGCGTCCTTACCAGACTTATGCTGTTAAAGCAATTATGGATTGCATTGAACAAAATCGTGGCAATGGATACATTTGGCATACTACCGGAAGTGGAAAGACGCTCACTTCTTTTAAAACATCTACACTTTTGAAAGACAATCCAGAAATTGAAAAGTGTTTATTTGTCGTGGACAGAAAAGACCTAGATAGGCAAACACGTATAGAATTTAATAAGTTCCAAGAGGGCTGCGTTGAGGAAAACACAAATACCGAAAGCTTGGTCAAGCGCCTAACATCTGACGACTACAAAGACAAAGTGATTGTTACCACCATCCAAAAGCTTGGGCTTGCCCTTGATGAAGATAGCAGGCGTAATCAAGAGAAAAAGAAAAAAGGTGAGCGCACCTTTAAAGAAAGATTAGAGAAACTTAGGGATAAGCGAATAGCAATTATTTTTGATGAATGCCATCGCTCCCAGTTTGGAGAAAATCACGATGCAATAAAGACTTTTTTTCCGAAAGCACAGCTTTTCGGCTTTACCGGTACGCCAATTTTCGAAGCAAACTCTACATATAAGCAAATTGATGGCACTGTAGGATCTTACAGAACAACAAAAGATGTTTTTCAACAGGAGCTTCATGCCTACACCATAACAAATGCAATTGATGACGGTAATGTGTTGCGCTTTCATATTGATTATTTCAAACCAGAAGATGATAAGAAGGCTGAAAAAGTATCTTCAAAAGAATATAAACAGGCAGTTGCTGAAGCAATCTTATCAAAGCATGATGCGGCAACATATAACAGACGGTATAATGCAATCTTTGCAACAGCTTCGATAAACGACGCAATCGAGTATGTTGAGCTGTTTAAAACTTTACAAGAAGAACTCAAGAGTAGTGGTGATGAGAACTGTAAGCCATTAAATATTTCTTGTGTCTTTTCTCCACCGGCTGAGGGTAATAAAGATGTGAAACAGCTTCAAGAAGATCTGGCTCAGGAAAAAGCTGATAACGAGCAGGAACCCGACAAGAAAAAATCTGCACTTAAAGCTATTATCGACGATTACAACAGACAATATGGCACGAACCACAGCATAAATGAATTTGACTTATATTATCAGGATTTGCAAAAACGTATTAAAGATCAACAATATTCGAATGCAGATTATCCGCACAAAAACAAAATTGATATTATCATTGTTGTGGATATGCTGTTAACAGGCTTTGATTCTAAATATTTAAACACTCTGTATGTTGATAAAAACTTAAAACAGCATGGATTAATTCAAGCTTTGTCAAGAACAAATCGTGTTCTGAATCCTACAAAACCGTATGGTAATATCATTGACTTTAGAGGGCATGAAAATGAGGTCGATGCTGCTATCAAATTGTTTTCCGGCAAAGAAAATAGCGAAAAAGTAAAAGAAATTTGGCTAGTTGATCCTGCTCCTGCTGTGGTTAAAAAATTGGATAAGGCTGTTGCCGAGCTTGAAAAGTTTATGGAATTACAGGGGTTGGAGTGTAAACCGGAGGAAGTAAGTAACTTAAAGGGAGATGCAGCTCGTGCAGAGTTTGTTGATAAATTTAAAGAGGTACAGCGCCTTAAAACACAGCTTGACCAATATACCGATATAAAAGAAGAGCACGCTGCAATCATTGAAGAATTGCTGCCAGAGGATACTTTGCGTGCATTCCGTGGGGCATATATTGAGACGGCTCAAAGGTTAAAGGCGCAGCAAGGCAAGGATATTGTGGATAAAATACCAGAGCTTGAACAACTCGATTTTGAGTTTGTTCTGTTTTCCTCTGCTATTATTGACTATGATTATATTATGTCGCTGATTGCAAAATACACACAGCCTGATGTGCCTAAAAAAGAAAAAATGACCAAGAAAGAATTAATCGATCTTATATCTTCAACCTCCAACTTGATGGATGAACGAGAAGACATAGAAGAATATATCAATACGTTGGAAGCTGGAAAAGGATTGGATGAAAAATCCATAAGGGTAGGCTATCAAAAATTTAAGGCGGAAAAATCGGCTAAAGAACTGACTGCAGTTGCAAATAAACATGGTATAGAGCCAGCATCATTGCAAGCCTTTGTTGATAAAATTATGGAGCGTATGATTTTTGATGGCGAGAAGTTAAGCGACCTTTTAGAGCCTCTTAACCTTAGCTGGAGAGACAGAACAAAGAAAGAATTGGAACTGATGGAAGATTTAATTCCGCTACTGAAAAAGTTAGCAGATGGGCGTGAGATTGTGGGGTTAAAAGCATATGAATAAGAAACCAGCTTTAGTACCAAGGTTGAGATTTCCAGAGTTTAAAAATATTGGAACAGTTAATCTTAAAAATGGTAATTATATATTTGAAGCAGTCAGTAATAAAAATCACAATTCAGATCTTCCTGTTCTTGCCATTACGCAGGAGCATGGAGCGATCCCAAGAGATCAGATTGATTACAACGTGTCGGTATCAGATAAGAGTATCGAAAGTTACAAGGTTGTCGAAAAAGGAGATTTCATCATTAGTTTGAGATCTTTTCAAGGTGGTATAGAGTACTCTTTGTATCATGGTATCTGCAGTCCAGCTTATATTATTTTGCGCAAAAAAATTGATGTTGTAGAACAATATTATAAGTATTACTTTAAGACAAGTAGATTTATCCAAGATTTAAATAGAGATTTAGAAGGAATTAGAGATGGGAAAATGGTAAGCTATAGTCAATTTTCTACTATACTATTACCAAAACCTGATAATAAGGAGCAGCAAAAAATAGCAGACTGCCTATCATCCCTTGATGACCTTATTAATGCAGAGGATAAAAAGCTTGAAGCTCTCAAATCGCATAAAAAAGGCTTAATGCAAAAGCTGTTTCCTGCTGAAGGCAAAATGCTGCCCGAATGGAGATTTCCGGAGTTTAAGGATAGTAGAGAGTGGCTTATCTATCCATTAATGGAAATTTGCCAAAATTTGGATGCAAGAAGAATCCCAATTGCAGAAAAAGAAAGAAAGAAAGGGTCAACACCATACTATGGAGCATCAGGTATTGTAGATTATATTGATGGTTTTATTTTTGATGAAGAATTGTTATGCGTTTCAGAAGATGGTGCTAATTTAGTCGCAAGAACATATCCTATTGCATTTAGCATTTCAGGGAAAACCTGGGTAAACAATCATGCCCATGTGCTTAAATTTGAAAATAGCTTTACGCAAGTTTTAGTGGAAAGCTATCTAAATAGCATTAACTTGAGCGACTTTCTTACGGGGATGGCTCAACCTAAACTAAACAGAGCAAAACTGGACACTATACCAATTCCTCTTCCTGCAGAAAAAGAACAACAAAAAATAGCTGACTGCCTTTCCGCCTTAGACGCACTTATAACCACACAGGCAGAGAAAATTGAAGCTCTGAAAGTACATAAGAAAGGATTAATGCAAGGGCTATTCCCCTCTATTGAGGAGGTGTGCGAATGAGTGCGATTACAGATGAAAATGTAAAAGATTTGGCAAGGCAACTTATTGAATCAAGAAAAAATATTATTTTGGTATTTGCTTTTAATGGAACCGGCAAAACACGGTTTTCAGTTGAATACAAAAATATTACCAAAGAATTGAACGACGGGAATCATTCCGGTGTTTATTACAATGCCTATAGTGAAGATTTGTTCGTTTGGGATAATGACACTGAAAATACGGGCTCTCCAATAAAACTGAATGTTATGCGTTCTACCTTGAATCAGTACCATTCCTCATTGGATGAAGATAAGCTTCGAGAAAAGCTTGCTGCATATAAGCCAAAGTTTGATTTTAAATTTAATTATCATACTGATATATCGTTTGGGATTGACTCGATAAGTTTTTATCCGCAGTCACAAGGTGAAGAACAGCCTGCGACTATAAAAATTTCTCGTGGAGAGCAACAAATTTTTATTTGGTGCCTGTTTCTCACGATGTTTGATGTCCAAGGTTGGACAGGTGATCAAAATAGTCACTTCTTTATTGATGATCCTGTTTCAAGCTTAGATGACCATAATATTTTTGTTACAGCATCAACAATAATGGATTTGATTGATGAACATTATGAGAAGAGAAAAATCATTATTACTACACACCATGTCGGGATTTTTTCTATTCTTTCAGACTGGTTGACAAAAGGCGAAAAAGCATCTTCATATAAGAAGCTTACCCAAATGCATGTTTTAAAAAATTCCGCTAACGAGTTATTTTTAATGGATTGTAGAAAAGATGTTTTTCTTTATCATCTTGAATTACTGCAAATGTTACAACATGCGATAAATGACAATCAGTTATACGCATATCATTTTGCAATACTACGGCAAGCATTGGAAAGTGTTTCTTCTTTCCTAGGTGTTGGGCGCATCTCATATGTACTTGAACAAATTGGAATAGAAGACACTGATGAAGTAGCTCGAATACTAAATACGCTGTCGCATAAAACTGTTTTCCGATACGAGGCTAAAGAATTAGTTCCTGATAATGCAGAGCTTTTTTTAAACGTATTTAACAAGCTTCAAAACAAATATAATTTTATATTGCATATAGGTGGTGGTAGCGATGAATGATCAACAACATAAAAAATTAGGCGCAACTTTGTGGGGGATTGCCGATAAACTGCGTGGGACGATGAATGCGGATGACTTTCGTGATTATATGCTATCTTTCCTTTTTTTGCGTTATCTCTCTGATAATTACGAGGAATCCGCAAAGAAAGAGCTCGGCAGCGATTATTTGCAATGCGAAGAATATGTAAAAAAAGCTAATTCAGAAAAAGAAAGTAATGATAATAAAGGTTCGTTTGAAAAAAGTAATGCTGATCATCTAAGCATAGAACAGTTGGAAGAAAATTTAAAAAAATTGATTACTGATGATAGTGCCGAGATAACAGCCTTAACGCCGCTTTCGGTGTGGTATGCTAAAAACTCTGATGCAGTGACAATGTTTGAAAAGCAAATGCGTCGCAAGCTTCATTATGTAATTAAGCCACAATATCTTTGGAGCAACATATACGAATTGGCTCGTACGCAAAACAAAGAACTTTTAAAGACATTGCAGTCAGACTTTAAATTTATAGAAAATGAGTCCTTTGATAGCACATTTCGGGGCTTGTTCTCTGAAGTAAATCTTGATTCTGATAAACTTGGGAAGAATTATGAAGTACGCAATACAATGCTGTGTTCAATTATTACAGAAATTGCTGAGAAACTTTCAGAGTTTTCTAATGAAATAGATCTTTTGGGAAATGCCTATGAATATTTAATAGGTCAGTTTGCCGCAGGTTCAGGCAAAAAAGCCGGAGAGTTCTACACCCCCCAGGAAATCTCAACGATTCTTTCTCGCATCGTTATACTTGATAGCCATAAACCTGAAAACGGCAAAAAAAAGTATATTAAAAATTTGATGGACTTTGCTTGTGGCTCGGGTTCACTTCTAATCAATGTTAAAAAGCAGCTTGAGCCAAACAGCATTGGGCAGATATATGGACAGGAAAAGAACATCACAACTTACAACCTTGCTCGTATGAACATGCTTCTTCATGGTTTCAAGGATTCTGAGTTTCAAATATTCCACGGAGATTCACTATTAAATGATTGGAGTATTTTAAATGAAATGAACCCGGCAAAGAAACTGGAGTGCGATGCAGTTGTAGCAAATCCACCTTTCAGTTACCGCTGGGAACCTAATGACACCCTTGCCGAAGATTTTCGTTTTAAAAGCTATGGCCTCGCCCCAAAATCAGCTGCTGATTTTGCCTTTTTGCTGCATGGTTTTCATTTCTTAAGCGATAACGGAACCATGGCAATAATTTTGCCTCATGGTGTATTGTTCCGTGGTGGTGCAGAGGAAAGAATAAGAACAAAATTACTTAAAGATGGTAATATTGACACAATAATAGGATTACCAGCAAATCTGTTTTTCTCTACAGGTATTCCTGTTTGTATTCTTGTACTCAAAAAGTGTAAGAATCCCAATGATGTGCTGTTTATTAATGCAAGTGAGTACTATGAAAGGGGAAAACGTCAAAATGTCCTACTGCCTGAACACATCGACAAAATAGTGGAAACATATCAATTCCGCAAAGAAGATGACAAAAAATATTCACGACGTGTCTCCATGGAAGAAATTGAGAAGAACGGTTACAACCTAAATATATCACGATATGTAAGCACAGCTGCAGAAGAAGAAATTATTGACCTTGTAGATGTGAAGAAGACTTTAGACAGTATTGAAAGAGACATAAATGAAGCCAAGGCAAAACATAATCAATTTTTAAGAGAGCTTAGGTTACCAGAATTGAAGTAAGTTAGATTATGCCATTAGGGATATGTCACACCATTAAATTGATTATCAGTTTTAATTTAAAATAGTAGATATTCTATCTTCTCTGTGTTTTTGTTGTGCCAAAGAGGATGAACGCGATGCCACTACGGAGTATTGATGACAAAGCTTAAATATGTGCCATCAATATGTAGACTAGATTTGAGCAGTGCTTTCTGAGTGGAGTAAATTAACAACTGAAGCATATAGCCATAAGGACATCATATCCGATGAAGATTTTGGTATGGCGCGTGTGCTATTTAAAGTCTAATAGTAAAGTGAGCAGAAAAAGCATAATTTTTGGCAGTACAGAGGCACTGGTTCTACTGGTGCCAGTTTCAACACCACAAACATTATAAACAATCGTACATATGCCCGATATTCACCACGTGTCGGGCTTTACCCAAGTAATAGTGTTGTTGTTTTACCACAATAAAGTGAAAGGAAAATAGATTGAGTAAATTTCATATTACTAAAAACCTTGAAAAATGAACAAATTTTTTCATAATCAAAAAGGGTTTCACCCCTCCTCTGTCGAAGTATATAAGTGCGAACAAAGACACCTCACAGAGAAAGGAATGAACCCTCACTGTGTATATTCGACAAGAAATCATATTATCCTTCGAAGAAATTGAAATTTTTTCTCCACCGACTAAATTGGAACTGATTCTTTCACAGATTGACCTGAGTGACGTCATATGCCAACTGGAGTCCCAGGATGTTCGCACTGGGCCCAGAGGTTACTGCAAAAGGGCGATGCTGTACGGGATGGTTGCCCGGATCGTAGAAAAGATCCCTACTGTAAAAGCATTATGTGACCGGCTACGGGATGATGCAAGGTTCCGGTACAACTGTGGTTTTGATCCTTACCAGCCACCACCTTCTCAAGCCACTTTTTCCAGGTTTATGAAGCAGATGGAGGAAGCCGGCATCGTTGATAGGTTGTTTCAGCAGCAGCGGGACAAGGCCATAGAACTGGGTTTGATTCAGAAAGAAAATGTTTCCATCGATGCCACTCATGTAGAAGCCTATGAACAAGCTGTGCCTCGGTCAAAATGCGTGAAGGATGATAACGCTCCCAGTTGGAGTGTGAAGATTAACACTGAAGGAAGCCAGTTTTTCTGGTATGGCTAGAAGGTGCATGTAGCCTGTGATGCAGTTTCTGGGTTACCGGTTGCCATTATGGAAGCACCGGCCCATATCCATGATTCTCAAATGGCCATCCACCTGATCAACCAGATCCCTTATGATCCCAAGGCATATATCATGGACAAAGGCTATGATGCCAGTGAGATCTATGAGTATATTGTCAGAGAGAAAGGGGCTCTTTCCATCATTCCCATCAACAAGCGTGGTTCTCAGGCACCACCATCTGGCATGACAGAAGATTACCAGCCAATGTGTTCAGGTGCTTTTCCTCTAACCTATTGGGGCAAAGATGGTGACAAGTTAAAGTTCAGGTGTCCTCATGTAATGGGTAAGGTGGACTGTCCCCACGGCAGTGCCTGGTGTTCTAGTTCCAACTACGGATATACGCTAAAGGTCAATGTTAAAGAGAATCCTCGCCTGCATCCAGGGTTGCCCCGTAATTCTAAAAGGTTCAAAGAACTGAGCAACTTAAGAAGCAGTGTGGAACGGTGCAACCATCGGTTAAAGAATCATGTGATGCTGGAAAGCTTGCGTTCATCTGGACGAAAGGCTGCAGGTACTCATTTCAAGCTATGTGCAACTGTTCTTCTGGCTGGCACCATTGCTGTGAATCAGATCTCGGTTGTTAAAAAGGCGGCTTAGCCTTTATGGTTTGTCCTGCTTCAAAATTGTATTGTTAAGGGGTTGATTCACTCATTCTATTGCATTTGATGTAAATCGTTTCTTGAAAATGCTGTCTATGACAGGCTTGTTCAGTGTTCGCTTTTTTATTCCGTCAAAAAGGCGAAATATGCAATTCACTCGATTGAAATAAAGGGGATAAAAGTGTCTATTGTAAGGCACTTTTTTTATTTGGAAGGGAGGTGTTTTCATGGCAACCACTCGTTTAATTTCCATGCATCAAAACAACGGGAAATCCATTACTAATTGCCTTAGGGATCGCACCGATTATGCAAAAAATCCTTACAAAACAAATGATGGTGAATATATTAGTTCTTATGAGTGTGACCCTAAAACCGTACAGGCAGAATTTCTTTTATCCAAGAGAATTTATTCTGACGTTACAGGCAGAGAACAAAAAAATGATGTGATTGCTTATCAGATAAGACAGTCCTTTAAACCAGGCGAAATCACACCGGAGCTTGCCAATAAAATTGGTTATGAATTAGGTATGAGGTTTACCAAAGGAAAACATGCCTTTATAGTTGCAACTCATGTTGATAAGGCTCATATTCACAATCACGTAATCTATAATTCTACATCTCTGGACTGCACCAAAAAGTTCAGAGATTTTTTAGGCTCTGGTAGAGCAGTACAGAAAGTATCTGATTGCCTTTGCATTGAAAATGGATTGTCAATAATTGAAAATCCGAAGCGTGGAAAAAGTCATTATGGTAAATGGCTTGGAGATAAAAAGCCTGTTTCACACTCTGAAAAATTAAGACTTGCCATAGATGAAATCCTTAGAAAAAAGCCTTCCGATTTTGAAGAGTTTTTATCAGAAATAAAACTGGCAGGATATGAAATCAAGACAGGAAAATACATCAGTTTTAAGAGTGAAAATCAAAAG
>CAZOTE010000073.1:0-6174 GCA_964582705.1 uncultured Eubacteriaceae bacterium
AAGCTGGCATGAACAGCATTGCCATAACCGACCACGGAGTAATGTTCGGAGCTGTGGATTTTTACAAGGAATGCATCAAAAATGACATCAAGCCGATAATAGGTTGTGAAGTATATATATCTCCAAGAAGCATGAAAAGCAAGGAATCCAAAGTGGATGCAAACCCTGCTCACTTGGTGTTGTTGGCAAAAGATCAGGCAGGATACAAAAATTTGATGAAGATAGTTTCGGCGGGCTTTGTTGACGGATTTTATTACAAGCCCAGGGTGGACAGAGATTTCTTAAAAGAACACTCTGCAGGGTTGGTTTGCCTCAGTGCATGTCTTGCCGGTGAAATCCCACGGCTCATAATGGGAGGTCAGTTTGAGCAAGCGCTTGAAGCTGCCCGAGAATATAAAAGCATATTCGGTGAGGATTATTACATTGAACTGCAGGACCACGGAATGGAAGAGCAAAAAAAGGTTAACAAGGGTCTGGTAGATTTGGCTGAAACCTTGAATATACAATTGGTTGCAACCAATGATGTGCATTATGTACATAAGGAGAACGCACGTAGTCATGATATACTGTTGTGTATACAGACTGCCACCAATATAGATGATGAGAACCGGATGCGATTTCCCAATGATGAATTCTACCTTAAGACCCAGGATGAAATGATGGAGCTTTTCAGCTACGTTCCCCAGGCTGTTGCAAACACGAACCTGATAGCTGAAAAATGCAATCTGGATTTTGATTTCAACAGCATTCATCTGCCGAGGTATCCGTTGCCCACAGACCTAGGACCTAAGGAATACTTGGAGAGCCTTTGCAGGCAAGGATTAAAGGATAAATATCCTAATATGACAAGTGAGCTTGAAAAAAGGCTTGAGTACGAGCTGGGCGTAATTGACGAGATGGGATACAACGATTATTTTTTAATCGTATGGGACTTTATTAAGTATGCCAAAGATAATGGAATAATGGTGGGGCCGGGAAGAGGAAGCGCTGCCGGCAGTCTTGTATCATATACTTTGGATATAACCACTGTCGACCCGATTAAATACAATCTTATATTCGAAAGGTTCCTAAACCCGGACAGGATATCAATGCCTGACATTGATATCGATTTTTGTTATGAAAACAGACAGCGAGTCATTGACTATGTAGTTGAAAAGTATGGTCATGACCATGTCGCACAAATAATAACATTCGGTACAATGGCGGCGAGAGCGGCAATTCGGGATGTAGGCCGATCAATGAATATGCCCTACAACAAAGTGGACAAAGTGGCAAAGCAAATACCCATGGAGATCGGAATGACAATAGAAAAGGCCCTTGAAACCAATCTCAAGCTCAAGCAGATGTGCGAGGAAGACGAGGAGACCAACACCCTAATCGAAATGAGCAGATCTCTTGAAGGCTTGTCAAGGCACGCCTCCACTCATGCAGCAGGTGTAGTGATATCTGACAAGCCGGTGGTGGAGCATGTACCACTTTACAGAAACAACGACAGCATAACCACTCAGTTCACAATGACTCTGCTAGAGGAGCTAGGACTTTTAAAGATGGATTTTTTGGGTCTCAGAACCCTTACAGTGATCAGGGATTCCGTAGACAACGTATTTTTAAGCCGAAAGGTAAAAGTCGACATTGACGATTTGGATTACGGCGAAAAAGAAGTCTACGACCTGATATCAAAAGGGGACACCCTTGGCGTGTTTCAACTGGAAAGCGCCGGGATGCAAAAATTTATGACGAATTTAAAGCCGGACTCTTTTGAAGACATAATAGCCGGGATATCCCTATACAGGCCAGGGCCTATGGATCAGATTCCCACTTACATCAGAAACAAAAAAAATCCAGACAGAATTACATATATTCATGAGATATTAAGACCAATACTCGACGTGACATATGGATGCATGGTTTACCAGGAGCAGGTAATGCAGATAGTAAGGGACGTGGCTGGGTATTCCATGGGCAGAAGCGATCTTGTTAGGCGGGCCATGTCTAAAAAGAAAATGGATGTAATGGAGGCTGAGAGAAAAGTTTTCATTTATGGAGAGCAGGATGAAGATGGAAATTGGATAGTTGAAGGTGCCCTTAAAAGAGGGGTTGAAGTGTCCCGTGCAAACAAGATTTACGACCAGATGATAGATTTTGCCAAATACGCCTTCAACAAGTCTCATGCGGCAGCTTATGCGGTGATAGCCTATCAGACTGCCTGGCTTAAAAAACATTATCCAGCTGAATTCATGGCTGCCCTTCTAACCAGTGTTAGGGGAAATGAGACAAAAGTAGCCCAGTACATTGCCAATGCAAGGAAGATGGGGATTGAAGTTCTACCTCCGGATGTGAACGAAAGCTATGAAAACTTTACAGTAGTATCCGGAAAAATAAGATTTGGACTGACAGCGGTGAAAAATGTGGGAGAAAATGCGGTAATGAGCATAATAGAAAAAAGAAGCTCAAAGCCATATTCCTCGTTTTCGGACTTTTGCACAAGGTCGGATTTCAAGGTTCTAAATAAAAGAGCATTTGAAAGCCTTATAAAGTGCGGAGCCTTTGATTCATTCGGTGTATACAGGTCTCGGCTGTTGGCTTCATACGAAAAAACCATAGACAATATACAAAGTGATAGAAAAAACAAGATAGACGGGCAGATTTCCCTTTTTCAGACTATGGAATCATTTGCTCAGACTGAAGAATGTTACCCGCAAATTGCCGAATTTGATGAAGGGTACAAATTGTCTCTGGAAAAGGAAATGCTGGGTTTATACATTACAGGGCATCCCTTGGAGCCTTATAGGAGCATACTGGAAGAAAAATGCAGCATTAACGGCAGCATAATAGAAAATCTAAATGAAATGATGGAACTTGGAATAAAAGACGGGCAAATGATCACTATTGGTGGTATAATAACTGGTAAAAAGATTTTAGTCACAAAAAACAGCAACACCATGTGCTTTATTACCTTGGAAGATTTGTACGGGGTCATTGAAGTCGTGGTTTTCCCGGGGGTGTTCGCTAAGTACGATCATATGCTGGAAACAGACAGCAAAGTCCTTATAAAAGGGAAGCTGAACATAAGCGAAGACCAGGCTTCTTCTGTAATCTGCGAAGAGATGACCGAACTTGAAAACTTTAGAAGAAAAAAAACGTTCCAGGCTGTTCAAATTTCAGTAGTAGACATGAAAGACAAGCGGATAGAGATGATCAAGGAAATACTGTCAAAGCATAAAGGGGACAAGCCTATTGTGCTTTACTCCATGCGAGAAGACAGAAAATATAAAGCAAGCAAGACACTTTGGGTCAGGGAGAGCAATGTCCTGATTGAAGAGCTGACCGGGCTGGTTGGATCAGACAATATTGAACTTATCAATTAATTTTTTTTCAAATCAAGGGAGGTAAATCATGAAAAGAATTGGAATACTCACAAGCGGCGGGGAC
Organism: uncultured Eubacteriaceae bacterium; assembly: GCA_964582705.1. GTDB lineage: Bacteria > Bacillota > Clostridia > Eubacteriales > Alkalibacteraceae > Alkalibacter. Next base: position 3,433 of record CAZOTE010000073.1, read on the forward strand.
GCACCTGGGATGAACGCCGCAATTCGTGCGGTAGTCAGAACAGCAGTTTACAACAAAGTCGAAGTTTTTGGAATTAAAAGAGGTTACGCAGGTTTGTTGGAAGGGGACATAGAGCCTTTAAACATCTATTCTGTAGCGGATATAATCCATCGGGGAGGTACGATTCTTAGATCATCAAGAAGCGAGTACTTCAAGACTGAGGCAGGACAAAAGAAGGCAGTCAAGACACTTAGCGATTTTAACATCGAAAGCCTCATCGTTATAGGTGGAGACGGTTCTTTCAAAGGAGCTAGAGCTCTTAGCAACAGAGGTGTGAACACCATATCGATCCCTGGAACTATAGATAACGACATCGGCTGCACGGATTATTCCATTGGATTTGACACGGCGCTTAACACCGCATTGGATGCAATCGGCAAAATCAGGGACACTACAAGTTCTCATAACAGGGTAAATGTAGTAGAGGTAATGGGCAGAGACTGCGGTGAGATCGCATTATTTGCAGGCCTTGCAGGTGGAGCCGAATCAATATTGGTTCCCGAGAAAGACTATGACCTTGATGAAATCAGCGACAAGCTTTTAAGAGGGAAAGACAGAGGCAAGCTTCACAGTATAATCGTGCTAGCTGAAGGCGTAGGTAATTTCGATGATTTCTGTCATAAAATAGAAGAGAAAACAGGAGTATCTACTAGGGGAACAAACCTTGGATACATACAAAGGGGAGGAAATCCCACAGCATTTGACAGGATTCTAGCCAGCAGGATGGGCTACATGGCTGTAAATCTACTGCTGGATAACAAGACGAACAGGGTAATCTGTATCAAAAACAATGTTTACACGGATTTGGACACAAATGAAGCGTTGGAAATCAAAAAGAATTTTGACGCAGAAGCTTACAAGATTGCAAATATCCTTTCAATCTGACTATAATTGATAAAATGATAAAAGCGCATAGAGCTACGAAAAAAACGGAGGTAGATGAATGAGAAAGACGAAAATAGTATGTACCCTTGGACCGGCAAGTGAATCGAAGGAGATGATCACAAAACTGGTTGAAACGGGAATGAATGTTTCCAGACTTAATTTTTCCCATGGAAGTTATCCGGAGCATAAAAATAAAATTGATTTGATTAAGGAAGTAAGAAAAGAGCTAAACACCCCTATCGCAATCTTGCTTGACACAAAAGGTCCTGAAATAAGGATCAAGCAATTTGCTCAAGGAAAGATCAACCTGGAAAAAGGGGATGACTTCATCCTTACTACCGAAGATGTTATTGGAGATCAGTCTAAAGTCGCTGTTACTTATCCTAACTTGTCCAATGAAGTGAAAGAGGGCAATGTGATTTTGGCAGATGATGGACTTATTCAGTTCAATGTAATTAAAGTTGAGGGATCAGATATTCACTGTAAGGTGGAAAACGGAGGAGAGTTGGGCAACAACAAGAGCCTTAACTTCCCGGATGTTAACATCCAGTTGCCTGCGATCACTCAAAAGGACATCGACGATATAGTGTTCGGCATCGGCGAGGATGTTGATATCATAGCAGCATCTTTTGTGAGGAAAAGAGAAGACGTGCTGTCCATAAGAAAAGTGCTGGAAGACAACGGCGGGGACCATATCCAGATAATATCAAAAATCGAAAACCGCGAGGGAGTCAACAATATCGACGATATTTTGGCTGTATCAGACGGAATAATGGTGGCCAGAGGAGACTTGGGAGTTGAAATTTCTCCTGAAGAGGTTCCGCTGGTTCAAAAGGATATAATAAAAAAATGCAACATGGCAGGAAAGCCGGTTATTACCGCGACGCAGATGCTAGATTCCATGATAAGAAATCCGAGACCTACAAGAGCAGAGGTTACAGACGTGGCCAACGCCGTATTTGATGGAACTGACGCTATAATGCTTTCAGGTGAAACCGCTGCAGGAAAGTATCCTCTAGATGCTGTTGCAACAATGAATAGGATTGCGCTTAAGACTGAGACGTCAGAAGAATACAAGAGATTGGTCACCCACAAGTTTACCGGTGAGATATCGGTAACGAATGTAGTAAGCCACTCCACCTGTGCAACAGCGGAGCAGCTTAAGGCATCTGCGATAATAACGGCAACTTCTTCAGGCCATACCGCAAGAATGGTGTCTAAATTCAGGCCGACTTCACCTATCATCGCAATTACCGATGATGAAAGAGTTCAAAGAAGGTTGGCGGTAGTGTGGGGAGTTCACTGTGTGGTAACTGAGTTCTTTGAAAACACGGATCTGTTATTTGACGAGTCTCTTCTGATAGCTGTGCAGGAAGGACTGTTGGAGTGTGGAGACTTGGTTGTTATAAGCGCTGGGGTACCTCTGGGAGTCAAAGGAACTACCAACTTAATGAAAGTTCAGACTATTGGCAATGTGCTTCTAAGGGGAAGCGGCATTGGGAAAAAAGCGGTAACTGCTAAGGCAAGGGTATTCAGGGGAGAAAACAATTCTTTTGAAGAAGGTGACATCGTCATTGCCGAAGGAATAGACGAGACTTTGATTCCATATGTAAAAGGCGCTTCCGGTATTGTTACTGAAGAGGCGGGATTTACGTCTCAGGGGGCAATAGCCGCTCTTCAGTTTAACATTCCAATAATATTGGGGGTTGAAGGGGCTGTTTCTCAAATCGAAGATGGAGGACTTATCACCATCGATCCTCAAGGAGGATATATCTACAAGGGCAGAGCGAGAGTTCTGTAGGCATAGTAAAAATTTAA
>CAZOTE010000073.1:6184-10491 GCA_964582705.1 uncultured Eubacteriaceae bacterium
AAAGCTCATCGAAACTTGATTTCGATGAGCTTTTTTAATCTGTGGATGTGGAATAGTCTATCATATAGACAGAGTAGCTTATTCTTCTGTTTTCAGAATTTTCTTCGCTTAATGTAAATACGGTAAAGTATACCGTTGTCTTGTATGGATGAAATACTATCCTGTCTCCCGTTATGTTCAAGTTTGATGCAAGCTGTGTCTGGCTGTTGCCATCCACGTCCATGAACCATAAATTTTGGCTGTTGGATGCAGAGTCGCTTTTTTCGCTGTATATTATCTTGTCTCCAGTGCGGTTGAATGAAAACAACCCTATATACCCTTCACGAAGGGTCGTGCGGGTATTGTCCAATATATCAAGACGCACAAGCTTTTGCGTGTCTTTTTCTCCTGCGGTAGAATACAGGAGAGAATTCTTCTGATTGGAAAGATCGAAGTGGTATACGTTTTTTTGTATCAATACCGGCTCCGGATTCTCCTTAGTGAGGTATACATAGTAAAGATCGTATGATCGGCTATCTTGGTTGTAAGCCATAAAGAATGCTATATCGTGTTTCTCCAAGAAGTCGATTCTTGCGATAGGCAGCCTCTTGGTCATCTTATAGGTATGGCTGGTGCCGTCAGGATTAAATAGAGTCCTTTGATGGTTTACCAGTTTTATTTCCCCCTGCTGGTTCCCGTAAATAACTAAATCGTCATTGATCATTGAAAAACCGGGAGAGATGCTTTCGCTTGATGAAGATATGTTCTTTGTTGTATCACCTTCAAGGTCGCTCCATAAAAGGCGAGCGGAAAACTCCTGGGTATTGCCTTCTTGATTAAACTCAAGATAATAGTATCCCTTGTTTTTAAAGTCGATCAAGCCGTTTGCCTGGTTTTTGCTGGAATACAACAACGGGTTTGGCTGGTTCGTTTGAAAGTCGTAAGTGCTCAAGTTGTAAAAAATTTCAGCAGGATCTCCGCTTTCGTTGGGTGGGGATTCTGTCTGGGTTCCTACCAGAAGGTAATCTCCATCCCGGGATATATCGTATATTATTCCATCAGTCAGCCTGCTGTTTATGCTGTCTATTGTAATGGAGCCGTTATTTGTAGTTTTATTTCGCGTATTATCTTCGGTCCTTTGAGAATTGCTTATTATAACTGGCTCGCCATTTCGGATGAAGAATGGAGCACAGCCGCTAAATACCAATGCTATTAAAACCGTAAAGAACAAAGTGAATGATTTTTTCATGTGAAGCGTCCTTTCCCAGGTTAAGTTCTTGCCTACCCATTGTATGCATTAAATATGTACAAAGCAACCCTCAAGGTGTAAATAATATGTAAAACCTAGTATGGAAGCCTGATTAGGATCATGGTACCCTCGCCGGGCTGGCTCTCAACGTATACGCTTCCACCATGCCTTTCGACTATGTCTTTGACGATTGCCAAGCCTAGACCACTACCGCCTTGTTCTCTGGACCGGTCTTCGTCCACTCTATAGAATGGATCAAATATCCTATCTTTTATATCAGGTGAAATTCCAGGACCAAAATCCCTAACCGAAATATCTACATGATCTTCATCGGAAGTGGCAAGGACTTTAATGATATCTCCGCTGTTGGAGTATTTGATGGCATTGTCCAAGATGTTTATCATAACCTGCTTCAACCTGTCATGGTCGCCTTTTATTGGAGGAAGTTCGGTATTGTTGTAAAAAATGTCGATGTTGAACTTACCGGATTTGATCTTCATCTGTCCAATGACGTCCGTTAAGAGAGCATTTAAATCCACAGCTGAAAAGACCATCTTGAAATGAGTGTTTTCATATTTTGACAGGTCCAGCAAATCGCTAACCAGTCTTAAAAGACGTTTTCCTTCCTCGTTTATGGTCTGGAGGCTCTTTTGTAGTAGTGCAGGGTTTTCAGTAGCTCTTCTTTGCAGCAAATCGCTGTAGCCGATAATCGTCGTAAGAGGCGTTCTGAGCTCGTGAGACACGCTGCTGATAAAGAGTCTTTGTTGGTTTTCCAGCTCAACTATCTTGGTTATGTCCCTAATCACAAGGAGTATGCCTATTACGTTTTCCGGACCTTTAATAAGGTTGGAATAAATATGCAGATTTTTATTATTGTAAGATATCTCCTTTGAAAAGTCTCGTTGTTCTCTGGCGACAAAATCTATGATATCACCGAATTCCTCTTTTTCCAGCAACATGTCCAGGTTCGCTTTTTCGGAGTAAAGGTTTAATATTTTTCTGGCCGTATCGTTTATTATGAAAGCTTTGTTGTCTAAATCAAGGGCGATTACGCCATCTTCTATTGAGCTTATTATTGAGGAAAGCTTCTGCTTTTCATTTTCTATTTGAGTTATCTTTTCTTTAATATGAAGGCTCATCTTGTTGAAATTCGTAGTGAGGTTTCCTATCTCATCATCAGCGTCATAATGCAAAAGCTCGTCGAAGTTGCCGGCTGATAGTTTTTTTGCGGAATTAACCAGTTCCTTTATAGGGCGAAAGATTGAGTTGGACAATACGTTGCTTACTATCAATACCACGATGAAACCTACGAATGAAGCGCCCATAAACAGCAAGATAATTTGCTGAACAATGTTGTCTATGAAAGACATAGACTGTATGAAGCTGAAAGCTCCGACTTTTTCGTTATCTATGAACAATGGCGTGGCATAATATATGCTGCTGGATCCGTCCACTCTCTTGTAAACAGACACAGACTTTCCGGAGTCAAGCTCCAAAGCTATTTCAATCTCCTCCAAATAGTCGATATCTTCTCGTGAATCGACGTTTGCGGAATCTGCCAAGAGATTTCCTTCAATATCGAAGAGCAGCACCCTGGTGTTGTTGATTCTAGACAAATCTTCAGAAAGCGCAAGGGCATTGCTTAAATAAGCTGCGATGTTTCCTCCCGGGCTTTCGAGAGCCCTTATTTCCTGGGAAATATAAAACTGGGAGTCTTCACCCATGGAGACCAACTGATTTTGCGTCGTATTGAATGAATAGTACATAAGTCCCTGGATTACAAAAATAGCCAAAAAGATCATCGTAAGGAATACGACGACCATGTTGGCTAATATAAATTTTGTTCGGAATGTAAGCTTCATCAAAATTTCCTCATTTTATATCCTACGCCAAATACTGTTTGGATGTAGTCGTGGGTTGAATGCTCTGCAATTTTCTTTCTGATTCGCTGAATGTGCATATCTACCGTTCTGGTATCTCCGAAATAATCATAGCCCCAAACCTTTTCCAGAAGAGATTCTCTTGAAAAGACCTGCTCGGGATTTGATATCAAAAGCATTAAAAGCTCGTATTCCTTGGGTGTCAGATGAATCTCCAAATCGTTAATGAGTACTTTCCGTTCATTGAGGATCAATATTATTTCGTTGTTAGTCAATATATCCTGATCCGGAAGGGAAGTTGATTTGGACCTTCTCAAAAGGGCCTTGACCCTTGCCAACAGCTCTCGGTTGTCAAAAGGCTTTGTCATATAGTCGTCTGCACCCAGCTCTAAACCCAAAACCCGGTCGATTACATCAGTTTTTGCGGTAAGCAGTATTATGGGGATGCTTTTTTCAATATTGATTTTCTTGCATACATCAAAACCGCTAACTTTCGGCAGCATAACGTCTAGAATGATTAAATCAGGGTTAAAGCTGTCGACTTTAGCCAGGGCCTCCTGCCCGTCGTAAGCGCTTTCCACTACATATCCTTCGAACTCAAGATCAAGCTTAATCAAATCGTTGATTGACTGTTCATCGTCCACTACAAGTATTCTTTCGTTCAAAATAACACCGCCTTAATTTCTATTGTTTACTATCATTATATATTATTTCATTTAAAAATCGAGAAAAAACAGATTAAAATAAAAAACAAAAAAAATTACCTAAAAGTATTGCATTGTGAGAAAACCTCTGTTATTATGAAAAAGAAGTCAAAACAACTTGTCACCGAAAAGGCAAACTTATCGAAAGATAAGGACGCAAAGCTAGATAGGGCCTAAACGAAAATCGTATGGTAGCCAGCTGTCGAAAGAGAAGTTTTTTATATGTAAAAAATTATTATAATAATAATACAGGGATGCGTAATGCATCCCCCTTTTTTGCGCGAAAAGCTGAGAAACAGCAAAAAAACAGATGTATCGAGCACAAAGCTTGCTTTAAATGCTGGATACATCTGTTTTTTTATTGGGCGAAGCCCGCGAGCTCGGACAGCGAAGCTGTACGAGATGCTGTTTCGCTGTATGCTAGGGAGAAATAAGTCCAAGAGCACAAAGCTTGCTTTAAATGCTGGATACATCTGTTTTTTTATTGGGCGAAGC
>CAZOTE010000074.1:0-10288 GCA_964582705.1 uncultured Eubacteriaceae bacterium
TCCAAATATTTGTATGTGTTTTAGAGAACCACTCAACCCTATTTGTCTTTTTTTTAAGGAGTAAGTACTCAACGGACATTTCAGCCAATGCCTTTTCTTTTCTAAGGAGCTACTTTTGAAGCTCAACGTATTCCTCGGGTGTTACCTCATCTTGATCCTTAGTTTTTGACTGTTTTGTTTTAAGGCGGCTGATGGCACCTGCCTCCACAAGATCTTCGATTTCTTTGAGATCAGATAAATGGAGGCCGTATTCACCTCGAGTACGAAGGTAGATTTCGAATTTTGTTTTTGCAGTCAATCGTCGCTGTTTTTTTCTGCCATTAATGCTCATTCTCCTATTGGGGATATTTTATCATTTAACGGCATTTGTTGCTAATGATTGCGACATTATTCAGCTTAACATATCGGGAGCATGATATATTTATTATAGAAATGATAAATTCATATATGAAATAATCCAATACAAAAAAATCCAATACAAAAAAATCATTGAATAGGGGGAAGCACTATGATGAAAATGTTTCGTAGCATGATAATGGCACTGATGCCGGCTACTCTATTAGCTGTTTATTTTTTTCGTGAGAAGGCAGTCTTGCTTGTTTTAGTTGGTGTAGCGGTTGCGGTGGGTTCTGAAGCAGCTTTTCAGTTTGTTTTCAAAAGGAAATATACTTATAAAGATGGCAGCGCGGCCGCAACAGGGTTGCTTTTAGCTTTGTCAGTTTCCCCATCTACGCCTTTATATGTCATAGCCGCTGCCGCTGCAGTAGGCATTGTCATTGGAAAGCAGGCTTTTGGCGGATTCCCTAAAAATCTCTTTAATCCAGCACTTTTTGGAAGGCTTTTTCTGGTATTGGCATTTCCAACTGCTCTATCTCCCTGGTTGACGCCTGTGGATATGGTGTCATCTGCAACGCCGTTGCAGATATTCAGAGAATCTGGGATGACGACACCGATTTTAAACCTGTTCATTGGTAATATTGCGGGAAGCATAGGGGAAGTGTCGTCATTGGCACTTTTACTGGGAGCTTCATATCTGATATATAAAAAATATGCCAATTGGAGAATACCGGCGAGCTGCCTTTCTGCAGTTGCTGTTGTAGCTTTGTTAAACGGTCAAAATCCATTTTTTCACATATTTTCAGGCAGTGTACTTCTCGGAGCGTTTTTTATGGCTACTGACCCTGTAACTTCTCCGAAATCTGACAGCGGTCGATACATTTTTGGGGCAGGAGTAGGTTTGATTGTAATGTCTATTAGATTATGGGGATGGGTTCCTGAAGGAACTACCTTTGCAATACTTGGCATGAACTATTTTGTTCCTTTTATCAACAGTGAAATGGCGCGGATTAAATCGGGGAAAGTCAAGAAAGAAGAATAACGTGAGTGTATAATAAAGACCTCAAAAACCCTTTGTATTAATGGATTTCGAGGTCTTTATTTGAGTAATTGAAGTTAATCTGCCGATTGATACTTAGAATGGTTTCATATGATGATATCAAAGGACAGATGACTCTCATAAGTCTTCCATCCTTCCGAAATCAGTATTTCTGTTCTAATACATTCAGGAACTTATCCATCCTGCTATGCTTATTACTGGTATGCGTAGTTTTTTTTGCTATGGCATTGCTGACTTCGATCGGCGTCAGCTCAATGGACATAGCCTTCATGCCGCACTCTTGATATTCGTAAGCCATTCTAAATATCTTCATGGCATCTTCAGAAGTTTTACCTAAACGTTTGTAGCCACCATGTGTGCCTAAAGTCTGCCATCCAGAAATGGCACCTACGTGTCCATAAACAATTATGTGGTTATTTGCTACAAACTCCAGTGTCTCGTTGTTGATACCCATAGGCAATATGGAATCCGCTCCTGCCATATGAAACTTAGAAAAGTTTGCCAGCGCAGCTTCCTTTGATACAAATGCAATCGTATCAGTTACATAATTGATATGGATATGCGGTGCGACACTACGATGTTCTCCAATCCATTCTATTAAGCGTTTTAGCGCTTCCTCAGGTCCTAGCCGACCACCAGATGGAGGCAGACGGCAAATGTCTACTCCGGCCATTTCAGCAGCCATCGTAAAAATCGGTCCCAGCATACTTGGGCAATGCTGCACAATATGAATGCCATCATTTTTCAGCTTTTGCAGATAATGAATTGTTTTACGTCTTTTTTGTGCAAGTGACATCTTGGGAATTGGACTGCAAAAAAGGGGACACTTCACAACCAACCGTCAAAACTGACATTAAGGGTGTATAAAAGCATCCTTAAGATGCTTTAGGATTTATGAAGTCTAGGATCTCCGGGTAGATGTTCTGATACTTGGGAATCGACTTGATCAGCTCATAACCTTTGTTGCAGAGGTTATCTGCCTGGCTTGCAGTGATATTGCCAAGGATCTTGCAGATCTCCTTGTAGGTAAAATCGCAAAGGCAGCGCATCAAAAAGGCAGATAGGCTCTTGCATCTGAAAGGCTGCGGTTGTATTTGATATTGATGAAGTTGGGGATTTTTGTTTTAAGCGCTACTTCTACTGCTTTTAAGGTCTCTTCAGGGGAATATCCTTGTAGATTACGACTCTCTCGCTTTTGTAAGAGTATTTATCGTTTTTGACATAATCGTTTATGAGCTTAAAGTATTTTTCCTTTTGTGGACAAGCACCAGGGACGGTTCCTATTTTCTATAAGCTATCTTCAACTTGAGGTGAATAAGATGCCAAGATTAGCTAGAAAATCTAGCCCCACAAGCTGTTGCCATATAAGGCTAAGGTGACATTCCCTAATTGATCTACAAAATCGATATAACGGGTGTAGATATGCACCCGTTTTTTTCATCGGCATGATAAATTTATTAATCAATAACAGTATCGTAAGACAATCAAAACAAAATAATCTAAAGAAAACTAATCCACCGGCATGGAGGATTTCAAGTGCTTTAGCTAAAACGAGTAAATAGAATGGTAGTCGAATTATCTTTTATTTGAGAACTTCTGAAGGAAGGCATCTTTCATTTCCATCAATGTTTCCATTTCGTTGATTAGCAGGTTATCCTTTCGATTACCTGTTTCCATGAAGAACATAGATAGTCCCCCTGGGCCTACATGTGTCCCTACCGCTACTCCCATTTGCATTATGTAGATATCCCCTTTGAATGAAGTCTCTTCTTGAAGCTTGGTTTTCAGATTTTCAGCATAGCTCTTATCTGTAGTATACCCGATGATTATGAAATCGGTGAGGGCTTCATCATTTCGCTTATCGAATTCCTTAATATAGTGTGTCAGAACTTTTTTTCGACCTCGTTCCTTTGCCACAATGGCACCCTTGGCATCTTTCATTGACATGATTGGCTTCAGCTTCAGCATCTTACCGATAATAGCACTGGCACCGGAAAGCCTTCCGCTTCTGATGAGGTGATCTAGATCATCTACAGTGAGAAAATGCTTCACATTGGTTTTAAAGGTTTCATTGAAGTCGATGAGTTCCTGATAAGTTGCGTGCTTATCTCGAAGGCGAGCACTCTTTAAAATGAGCCATCCGCTTCCATGGCTCATGCATTTGGAATCGACTACATGAATTTTGATTTTAGAATCAGGGAATTCCTCATAGAAATAGCTCTTAGCTAAAACAGCGGACTGATAGGAACCGCTGGTACCGCTGGACATGCAGATGCAGAGGATTTCCGTGTAGCCATTATCTACAGCTTCCTTTATGATGTCCACAAATGACGCGGGACTTGGCATGCCTGTGGTAGGGGGATTCTCCAGGTTTTCCATCATACTATAAAACTGATCCGCGGTGATGTCGATGCGGTCACGATATGTTTTGCCATCTATGGTCACGGTGAGGGGAGCTATACTGATGTCATATTTCTTAAGCATTTCTTCGGAAAGGTCGCAGGTTGAATCTGCCATTATTTTTATCATTTTTTTCTCCAATCTTAATTTTTATCGAAAGTTATTCTCCATTACGATAACCATATGTTAATAGTTTCGGATTGTCAATACGAAACTATTCAGTCATGCTTTAGCTCCAAAAAAATCTATCAGAGGTTCATGTGGATTAACAGTGATTATTTCAAAATGATCAAAATTGTATAGTAAGATTAAAGTAGAGAAGATATAGACAAGAAGATTTTATTTTAAGAGTTTGCGTTAAATAATTAATGCGAAATTAAGACATATAATAATTTCCCCAAATTAATTGACATTCACGTTGCGTAATGGTTTATAGTTGTTAGCAGGGAGGTGTGATATGGAGTATACCATTAACAAGCTAGCAAAATTGGCAGGAGTCAGTACGCGGACTCTTCGGTATTATGATGAATTGAATCTGCTTTGCCCTGCACGCATTAGTTCAAACGGATACCGGGTTTACGGACAAAAGGAAATTGACCTACTAAAGCAGATCCTCTTATATCGTGAATTGGGCGTGCCGCTGGAAGAAATTAAAAAGATTTTGTCGTCAAAGGACTTTGACGGACATATGGCATTAGAGAATCATTTGTCAGCACTACGTGCAAAACAAAGACAGCTAAGCTTATTAATTGACAATGTAGAAAAGACCATTAAAGAATTAAAGGGGGAAATTATTATGAGCGATCAGGAAAAATTTGAAGGCTTTATTAAAAAGCAAATTGATGATAATGAGAAACAGTACGGTGAGGAGATACGATCAAAGTACGGCAATGATAAAGTTGACCGAGCCAACAATAAGCTGATGAGCATGAGCAAAGAGCAACATGGCGAATTAGAAAACCTGACAGATGAGTTGAATAAAACATTAAAAGCAGCTTTTGAACAGGGAGATCCATCTAGTGAGCTGGCACAAAAAACTTACGAGCTTCATAAAAAATGGCTGTGTTTTTATTGGGATAGTTACAATAAAGAGGCTCATATGGGTGTGGCCCAGATGTACGTGGATGATTCACGGTTTACCAAATATTATGACAAAATAGCGGTTGGATGTGCTGCTTTTCTGAGAGATGTCGTATTTATAAATTGTGAATGACAATTAATAAAATGCAAATGATTGTATAAATCAATAGCAACCATACGTAAGATTGACTGCGCGAAAAGCAAGTAATAAAATATAAGCATGATAGCAATAAAATTCAAATAAAAAAGCAACAATAATATTTACAGGAGGAATTCGCTATGACTAAGCCTAAGATATACGCGATGAGCTTTGCAAGCGTATACCCGCATTATGTCGCAAAAGCAGAAAAAAAGGGACGGACTAAATCTGAAGTAGATGAAATCATCTGTTGGCTTACCGGGTATAGCCAAGAAGATTTAGAGAATAAAATTGAAAATGAGATAGACTTTGAGACGTTTTTTTCAGAGGCTCCCCGATTGAACCCTTCGCGGACTTTGATTAAAGGAGTAATCTGCGGCATCAGGGTAGAAAATATTGAAGAACCATTGATGCAGGAAATTCGTTATTTAGATAAGCTGATTGACGAATTGGCAAAAGGAAAAGCGATGGAGAAAATTTTACGCAAATAACTACCGAGCAGGCATGAAAGCCCGCCCGATAACTTGTAAGGTGCACTTAATCGATGATTTCCTTAACTCGTCCTACCTGGCCATCTGCAAGCATGACTTTAATCCCGTGAGGGTGGCGGGGACTGTTGGTAAGGATTTTGGCCACAGTCCCTTCCGTGAGTTTGCCGGAGCGCTGATCTGCTTTAAGCACTATCTTAACTCTAGTTCCTATGGTAATGTTGCTTCTGTCCTGTCCGTTCATAGTTCACATCCTTGTATTATAAGAGCATAGTGGATTATAACGGCTATATTCTTATTTATTTTGGTACTAAAAGAAAGCAAGTTTCAATTATATTTATATTATAAAGGAAACATGCAATGAATCAAAGCACTTGAGGGCGATATTATAGTCTGTTTAGAATTTGATTGATGAAAAGAAAACGTTTTTATGGTATGATAGATACACGGATAACCTGGATTTTTTAAGTTCAGGTTATCTTTCTATATTTGAAGATATGTTTAAATAACAGGAGGAATAAAAATGTCTAGAAACATCTACATCACTGAAAAGGACAAGAATAGAATTTTAGAGCACATATCACATCAAAGGGAGTTCGGAGGGGGTAACAGGTCAAACCTTGATGAACTTGAAAGAGAGCTTGGTCGTGCAACCGTTGTGGATTCAAAAGATGTTCCACCGGACGTAGTGACAATGAACACAGTGGTACAGGTCAGCTACATAGACGAACCTGACGACATTGAGGATTATACGCTGGTTTATCCCAAGGATGCCGATGTAATGGAAAACAAGATATCTATTCTAGCTCCTATTGGTACTGCTTTAATAGGATTTAAAGAAGGTTCTGATATTTCGTGGGAAACTCCAGGCGGAATCGTTGAAATGGTAATAAAAAAAATCCTCTACCAGCCGGAGGCATCAGGTGATTACGAAAGTTAAATCTTTACTTTGTACAAAAGACTATCCTTGATATAATTATGATAGGTGCTTAAATTAGTTGTGAACTGAGGTGGTCATGGTGGATATAAAATATTTTTTTGCCGCACTGATATCGTTTTTGCTTTCAGTTGTGTTTCCTGTAATTCTTTTGGTTTACATTAAAAGAAAGCACAAGTCGGGATGGGCGTACATATTAACAGGAGCCATGTTTTTTTTCATATTTCAGATGATGCTGAGGATACCACTGATTTCATATTTACAGGGACAGGTTTGGTTTTATATAAATGTGGCCAGCAATAGGACATTGATGGCGGTATTTTTATCATTCACTGCAGGAGTTTTTGAAGAAATAGGCAGATATATTGCTTTTTTGCTTCTGAGAAGAAAGCTCTCTTACGCAAATGCATTGGGGTATGGGGTAGGTCATGGTGGTTTCGAGTCAATCGCCATAGTAGGAATCACATCTACTGCTAATCTTGTGGCAATTTCAAACCTGACATTTGGTTGGTTCGACAGCCTGATAGGCGCCTTGCCAAATATCTTCCTTGATATGGAGGCTTTAAGAACTCTTTTTCTTACAGTCGAACCTCATTTGTTTATTGCAGGAGGCCTTGAACGAGTTTTTGCGGTTATTCTTCATATAGGTCTCTCCGTGATGGTTGCCAAAAGTGTATATCAACGAAGGCCGGGGCTTTTAATAGCCGCTATCATGCTCCACGGAGGAATAAACTTGATCGCGATCACGATGCCAAATATTTATTTGGCTGAAGGGTTTTTAATGATTATAGCTCTAATATCTGTCGTATATATAAGGAGACAGAAAAATTTTGCAGATAGATTCTAATAAAGCTACGTACACAACATGAGTATTATAATAGAAAGCGGAAATGGGGTAATATAATGAGAAAACTAATCTTGATTATTATTGCAATATCAATGGTCTTGCTGTCGGGATGCTCATCAGGTGCAGATAAAGATGATGTTGAAGGGTATGGCACACCCAAGGTTGAAAGCCTGCTTGTGGCGATGAACAACGATGATTATGAAACGTTCAGCAAGGATTTTGGACCATTGATGACTGAAGCGCTTACCGAAGAGGTTTTCGCAGGGATAATTAAGACCCAAATAGTTGACGTGATAGGCGCTTATCAGGAGGGAAGCATTGAGCTTGTAAAAACAACGGAAGAAAGCCATAACGGAATAAATTACATAAGTGCGATATATAAAGGTCAATTTTCACAAGAGGACGGAGATGTTGCAATAACGGTGTGGTTTACCGACGATGAGGATAAGAACGTGGAAACGATTGTATTTAACTCTCCTAAACTTGCGAGGGCAAATGGATAAGCTTCTTCTTTGCCTCATGCTGATTTTTACCGGGGTCCTCATCGACCTATTTACCAAAAGAGTGGCAAATGAAAAGCTGATTATGAATTATCCGGTGAAAATAACCAAGAGGATTTACTTCGTACTGCTACACAATAAAGGAGCCGCATATGGTTTGTTAAAAGGCAGAAAATCTCTTTTAAGGATGCTGTCTACATTGTCTATAATGTTTTTGTCGGGGATATTTTTCTTTGCGCTTAAAGCGGGCTATAGCTATGATTTTATGATTTCCCTTAGCTTGGTAATATCGGGGGCTCTGGGCAATTACCTAGAGCGAATGACTAGTGGATATGTTACGGATTTTCTTTATATTAAATTCAAGAAGTTTCCCGTGTTTAATTTAACGGATATTTACATAGTTGCTGGAACCATCCTTGTTTTTATAAATGCGTAAGATGATAATAAAGTAGAAAGTTGGAAAGCAGAAAGTTGGAATCAGGTGCAAAATACCGTGTAGCTGTAGGGTAGGGTCTCTGTGCCCTACCGCGACCCCAAAGAACTACCTGCACACTTACGACTTATATCTTACGACTTATAACTAACAAGCACCTCGTACAGCTTCGCTGAGTTATCCTTAATACGGGGCAAATGCCATTGTAAGTTTAAGAATCACCTAAAATTTTTCGTTGTATTTAAAATGACGGATTTAGGAATTTGTCTTTTACCCCAGAGAACTGCATGCACACTTACGACTTATATCCTATAACTTATAACTAACAAGCACCTCGTACAGCTTCGCTGTCCGAGTTCGCGGGCTTCGCCCAATATCAAACTCACAATTTACCGCCTTTAAAGCAAGCTTTAGACGTTAAATTATTCCTTTGATGCTGTTTCTCAGCTTTTCGCGCAAAAAAATATAAAGAGACAAAAGCCTCTTTATATTTCACATTAGGAACCATGATAAATGAAAAAATCATTAATATCAGAAAAGGGAAAAGGGGGTTGGTTCCGTTTAGTATTCTCTTTAGGTATATAATAAGGGACGAAGCTTAACGTAACCTTTAAATTTATAAAGGAATTAAAAAATAATCAAATTATTTGGCAAAATGCCGAAACGGAGTTGAATTTAATTGAGAGTTCTATTGGTGGAGGATGAAAAACCATTGGCCCAGGCGATGGCTAAAATTTTTGAAAAAAACAAGATACTTACCGACATAGTAAACGACGGCTTGGAAGGCCAGATGCTCGCGGGAGAAAACATTTATGATGTCATCGTTTTGGATATAATGCTGCCCAGCGTAGACGGGCTAGAGATACTCAAAGCTATAAGGGAAAAGGGCAAGAAAACTCCTGTGTTGATTCTTACGGCAATGGACTCTACAAAGGACAAGGTGAAAGGCTTAAATATGGGCGCAGATGATTACATGGTAAAACCCTTTGATACAGAAGAACTGGTTGCCAGAGTAAGGGCGCTGGCTAGAAGGCCAAAGGAAATCTTTCACGACAGCTTAATAAGCTTTTGCGACGTTTCACTTAACATTAACACCGGAGAAGCATCTATTGCCGGAACTCCCAAAAACCTTACCGCCAAGGAAGCTCAACTTTTAGAAATGTTTTTAAGAAATCCGGGGATGATAGTTTCAAAGGATCAGATAATAGATAGGATTTGGGGTTTTGACAGCCTGGCTGCAGAAAACAGCGTGGGGATATATGTGCATTATCTCAGGAAGAAGCTTTTAAAATCAAATACAATGATTCAAACCCAGCGTGGTCTTGGGTATGTCCTTAAGGAGCGGGATTAGATGTTAAACAAGCTCAGGCGTAACCTTACATTGTTGAATACTTTTGTCTTAGTGGGGATTTTAATAGCGATTTCCGCTTTTTTGTATTTCACCATGAGGATAAACCTTACAAGTGATGTTGACAGCGAACTTGCGATGGCATCAGAGCAGTTAAGCACCTATATAAACTACTTTGACGAGATAAGCGAAGGGTATCCAAGAGATGTGGAAAAGGATGAAGAGTACAACGATCTGATCCAAAGGCTTCTAAACCAGAACATAACAACAGTAGTGTGGGATGAAAATTTTGATGTGATAAGAAGCTCCATATACCTACAGCTTCCAAATGATATTCTAAGGGATTTGGTTCAATACAACTTCCGGACAGGAAACATTGGAGGGGAAGCGCTAAATTACAAGTATGGTATAATAGATATGAAGGTTTTTACTAACGTCTATGTAAATCAAAGTGGACAGATGAGGGTCGTCCAGACAATCAAAAATATGAATGCCGAAATCGGATTTTTAAACTGGCTTTTGAGGATTCTTATTATTGCAGTGTTTATAGGCATGACTCTATCCTTGGCAGGAGGCTACATAATATCGGGCAGATCGATAATTCCGGTAAAAGAGTCCATAAAAAGGCAGCAGGAATTTGTTGCTAACGTCAGTCACGAGCTGCGCACACCGATAGCTGTGGTACTTACAAACTTGGAAGTAATAAAAACCGCTCCGGAG